>CAZXXB010000153.1:0-9390 GCA_964644185.1 uncultured Myxococcota bacterium | reverse complement strand
ACCTTCCTCCTCCCCTCACCGTCCCTGCTCCTCGCCGCCCACCGCGCCCGCCTCCTGTGCGCAACCCCATGGCACCTCGCCCTCGCCATCACCCTCGCTCTTTCCGCCCCCTCCATCTGGCTCGCCCGCGACGTCATGCTAAACGGCGACCCCGCCCAACAACGCGAAGCCGCCAGAATCCTCGTCCACGAACGCATCCCCCACCACGCCCTCCCATGGCTCAACTGGCGCTGGCTCGACAACGTCCGCATCGCCACCCTCGTCATCGCCCTCTATCTCACCCGCAAACACCCGCTCTCCCGCATCATCGCCGTCATGGCCCTTGGCGCGGCCCTCGGCACCGCCATCGTCTACGCCACGCAAAACGACGCGCTCGCCCTCACCTTCCCCGCCCGCGCCTTCTCGCTGCTCATCCCCATCGCCACCGCCGTCATCATCGCCCGCCTCGTCACCCGCGTCCCCTTCGCCTTCATCGTCGCCCTTCTCGCCGCCACCACCACATGGCACGCCCGCTACGCCGTCACCGACACGTGGCTCATCGCCGCCGACAACACCACCATCGTCAAAATGGCCCACAAGTTCGCCCGCCAGAACCCCACAACCCAACGCTACGACACGTGGCTCGTCCCGCCCGAATGGGAATCCTTCCGCCTCATGGCCCGCGTACCCATCTACGCCGACTGGAAATCGCACCCCTTCGCCCCTGACGATCTGCTCGCATGGCGCAGTCGCGTCGCTGACGTGCGCGAAATCTACAGCAGCGAACAAACCCCCTGCACCCTCATCGACGCCCTCGCTGCGCGCACGGCCATCGCATCCAGCACAGCCAACACAGCGAACACAGCCAACACAGCCAACACAGCCAGCACAGCAAGCGCAGCCGCGGCCCGACAGCAAACCCCGATCACACAGCTCGTCGTACCCCCGCGCCACCTCACCTCATGGACCCTCTGCGACGGATGGCAACAAACCTACTCGCGCAACGACGGCGCCATCTGGGTCAAAAACCGCTGAGCAACCTCCCCGTTCTCCATCGCGAACCGACACCGATTCGCAAACGTCCGCGCGAACGTCCGCAGCGACCCCGCCGGCAACTCGCCCACAATCGCTTCAAACTCCCCCACGCACGCCCCATACTCACCCGCCTCAAACAACCCCCGCGCCGCCTTCGCACGCGCCACCATCGCAGGGTCACGCCGCGCCTTCGCCCGCTCACTCTCCGCCAGCATCTCCTGCGCCACCGCATCGGCCTCAACGCGCCCCCGCAGCCCCGCATCATCGGGCTCAAGCTGCCATGCCCGAAGACACACCTCGGTCTCGCCACCGCTCTTTTCCACCGCCGCTTCGAGCAGCCCCGTCGCATCACCAAGCCCAGCATCACCCAGCGCCGCATCACCCAGCGCCGCCGCGTCAAGCAACCAATCGACCTCACGCGCGCAGCGCCGCTCAAAAATCGACAACCGCCGCGTCGCCCGCTGCGCGTCACTACGCGCCTCATCAGGTACCTGCTGCGTCGATAACCACCCACGCCACGCCCCCTCAAGCTCATCGAGCCCCACCCCCGTCACCGCCTCGACATCACCGCGCCGATACAACGCCAACAGCACCTCGGCCCCCCGCGTCTCACGCAACCACCTCACAAAACTCCCCGACGCGAGATACGCCCGCGGCCCGCTCTCCGTCCAGAATCCCCATGGATGCACAAGCGTGGCGATGCGTGGCAGCCGCTTCTCGTCGAGCATCACCGCCGCCGCCTCATGCGGACTAAACGCCCCATCATCCCACGCCGCCGCAACCGCCGCCCCCTCCAGCAGCGCCACGTTCGGCAGCAACCCCCACATCGTCGCCGGCACCCCAAACGGCGGCGCCCCATACGGCCCCAGCAGCGCATGCGCCAACTCGTGATGCAGCGCACGCGGCACATCATCCTCCGCCGCCACATGAATCTCGCCCGACCATGGACGTGCAATCTGCGTGCGCCCCGCACCCATCAGCCGCTTCTTCGTCGCCACATCGGGGTAGATAAACAGCGTCAACGCTGCCGTGCGCCGCTCACCCACAAACGCCTCAAACTCCGCAATGCGAAACGCCGCCTCAAACGCTATCCGCTTCGCCTTCACCTCACTCGTCTTGTTCGCGTCGTAGATCAACCGCACCGCCCCGCGCTCGACCCCGCGCTCGACCTCGCGCGCACCCTCTCGCTCGACAAACAGCGTCGCACCCAGCTCGGCCTCAATCTCACGTGACGTCGGCATAAAAAACGCCGCCTCAAGCTGCGCCGTCGCCCCCGCCAGCACCACCCCCGTCAACACCATCACCAACCCCAACACCCCCGACACCCCCCCACCACCTGAGACCCGCTCACCACCCACGCCTCGTGCCACACCTCGCAACACACGTCGTGCCAGACGCGCCAGCACAAAAAACCCCGCCGCCCCACACAGCGCAAACCCCGCGTGCCCAAAAAGCTGCCTCAGCAAAGCACCATCCACACGCAGCGCCGTGTCGTAAATCGGCCCCGGAAAATACCCCGCATACGGATGAAAAAAGAACACCGGCGGGTGCGCATACACCCTCGCCAGCAGCGGAACCGCCCCCGCCACATACAGCATCACCACCACCCCCCCCCCCCCCCCCCGCAACGCAGCCACAGCCGACGCAAACCGCCCGTACCCCGTCACCACCATCGCCGTCACCATCGGCATGAACACAAAAAACGCCACCCCACTTTGCACGTGGCAAAACCCCGTCACCACCTGCATCGCAAACCCCACCACAAACGCCGGCAAAAGCGCCCCAAGCCCACCCATCACCCCAAGTCGCGCCACTCCATAATCTCCCCCCTTTTCCTCTCTGGGGACAGCGCCTGTCGCTGGGGGGTCGGGGGGGGATAGGGGGTCTCCTGCGCCCCTTCCTCCCTGCCACACAGACACCCACGGGTGCGCCAGCACCACCACAAGCGTCGTCGCGAGCGCGTACTCGTACCCAAACGTGTTCACGAGCGGAACAAACGCAAACCCCACCGACGTCACGAGATGAACCAGCGCCACCCACACCCACGGTGACCACGATGACCACCCCCCGCGCGCCAAAAACGCACGCCCACCCTGCCCCTGCTCACCGTCAGCGAAGAACCGGCGCATCGGCGGCAAGGCCCGTGATGTTGCGAAAATAAACCTGCGTCCCAGCACCCACACCATGCGCCCGCGCCGCACCACCCACAACCTCAAGCACATACTGGCTCGCCCCCTCGACACCACGCCCCTCGGTCGTCATCGGCTCCGCATTTTCCACCACCCCCACCACCACCCCATCCGCCCCAATAAAAATCATATCGAGCGCGATGTACGTGTTCATCATCCAGAACGACCGCGGCGCCTCTTCGCCCCATACAAAAAGCATCCCCGCATCCGGCGCCAGCTTTTCACGGAACATCAACCCCCGCGACCGCTCAGCCTCAGTGCGCGCAAGCTCGACCGTCACCACCCAGTCTTCGCGATTCGGCGCACGCAACACCACCTGCGCCGCCTCACGTTTTTCCACCCCCACCACACCACTCGCCACACCACCCGCCGCACCCGCTGCCGCACCCGTTGTCGCACCATTCGCCGCACCATTCGCCGCACCGTTCGTCGTGCAGCCCGTTGCCGCGCAACCCAGCGTCGCGACCACAATCACCGCACGCCACACACGCGCCATGACCCATGACTTCGCCATCGCCCGCATCTCAGCCTACCCCCTCACCTTCCGCACGACGCACCAGCAACCGCGACGCCGCCTCGCGCCCTATCGCCCGCAACTCACCACCCACCCGCAACGTCACCGGCCCATGAAACGGCGCCAACTCGACAAACTCAATCTCCGTCCCCGGCGTCAAACCCAGCGCCGCAAGATACGCCAGCAACTCAGGCGCCTCATCGCTACACCGCACAATCACAAGCCGCGCACCCGGCCTCTCACTCGTCAGCGTACTCCCCTCAGCCGTCGTCACCGTCCCATCCCGTGCCGGAATCGGATTCCCATGCGGGTCATGCTCTGGCTCACCCAGAAACCCCGCCAGCAAATCCGCCAGCCGATCATCCGTCGCATGCTCCAGCTTACACGCGTGCCCATGCAACTCCGGCCACGGAACCCCCAACACACGCTGCAAAAACACCTCCCACAACCGATGCCGCCGCAACACCCGCACCGCCCGCGCATGACCCTCACGCGTCAGCGTCACACCCTTGTATTTCGTATGCTCGACAAGCGCCTGCGCCTCAAGCCGCTTCACCATCTCGGTCGTCGCCGCCGCCGAAACATCAAGCGCCAGCGCAAGACGTGACGTCTTCACCGGCGATTCTTCCTGCGCCAGCTCGTAGATGTGCTTCAGATAGTCGTCAGTGGTGTCAGACACATCGCCCTTCTGCCATCACTTGCAGCATCAGGCAAACGCCCCCCACCCCACCCTCACACTTCACCTTCACACCCCACCCTCACACCCCGCTCACCCCGTCTCACTTCTCATCGACCCGGACACACACTTTCTCACCCCGCCCCCGTGTGCTATCGAACCCCCGCCCCGGCACATTCGGTCGTCGTCTCGTGCTCGCGGGCGGGCAAAACGCGCAATGTACAACCTTCTCATCTCCATCGCACTTGGCCTCGTCGCATGGGCCATCCTCCCCGCTTTCGGCCTCATCAAATGGGTCGAAGCCATCGGACTCGGCATCCTCGCCTTCCTCATCGCCATGGTCCTGCTCGGTCGCCGCTCGATGAAGTCGCTCGAAGCCGTCATGGCCGCCGTTCAGGGCGACGTCATGGCCCAACGCTTCGACATGGCCGTCAACCGCCTCAAAGCCGCTCTCCCCATGGCCAAATGGCAATTCCTCGTCGGCGCACAACTCCACGGACACATCGGCTACATCCTCTACCTCCAGCGCAAATTCGACGACGCCCTCCCCCACCTCGAAGCCTCATACCCCAAAGGCTACGTCTCAAAACGCCTCGTCCGCCACTGGATAGCCCACTCGATGCTCGCCGCTCAGGCATGGCGCGAAAAAAACACCACCCGCGCCCTCGACATCATGGAAGTCACCGTCACAGCCAACGAAAAAGAATCGCTCCCATGGGGCATGTACGCATGGATGCACTGGAAGCTCGGCGCACTCGACAAAGCCATCGAAGTCCTCTCACGCGCCGAAAAAGCACTCCCCGCCGACGAGCGCATCAAAAAAAACCTCGACAACCTCCGCAACGGCAAACCCATGAAACTCGGCGAATACAGCGGCTGGGAAGCATGGTACGGCATGCACCTCGAAACACCCCCCATGCAAAAAGCGCAGGCCGCCGTACAAATGCATGGCTCAAAAGGCTACGCCGCAAGCCGCATGCGCGGCGCTCGCAGATAACCCGCACCCACCAACACCCCGCTCACACCCCCATCGCTCGCCACCCGTGAGGTTCACTGCCATGACAAAGCACACCCCCACACCCGACCGCGCGGCACGCTCAGTCAAAACCCCCGTCGGCGATGTCGTCGTCGTCGCAAACCCAGACGGCGTCGAATCGATCGACCTCGTCGACGCAGGCAAAGGCGACGCCATCGCCCAGTCGCTCGACAACCCCAACGCCACCTGCGCACCACTCGACTACGCCGACGAAGCCGCCCAGCAGGTCGTCGAATACTTCACCCAAAAGCGCACATCCTTCCGCATCAAACTCGCCCCGCGCGGAACCCCCTTCTCGCAGGCTGTCTGGCACGAACTCGCAAAAATCCCCTTCGGCAAAACCGTCACCTACGGCGAACTCGCAACCCGCGTCGGCAGACCCAGCGCCGCCCGCGCCATCGGTCGCGCCGTCGGCGCAAACCCACTCCCCATCGTCATCCCCTGCCACCGCGTCCTCGCCGCAAACGGCGCCCTCGGTGGATTCTCCTGCGGCATCGATCGCAAACTCACCCTCCTGCGACACGAGGGCGTTCACGTAGAGGACCCGTCGTGACCGCCCCCCGCGAGAACCCCGCATCGGCGCGCCCAAAAAGCACCACGCGCGTCGTCATCGAGCCACCCACGCCGACCCCACCCGCCGGCAGGCTCGCGCGCTTTCTCGCCGTCGCATTCGTGATGATCATCGTCACCTTCGTCGTCGCGGGTTTCACCGTCTACAACACCCTCGCCGCCGACCTCCCCGATTTCGCCGACCCCTCGCAATACCGCCCCGCGCTCACCACCCGCTTCTACGCCCGCGACGCGCGCCTCGTCGGCGAATTCGCGGAAGAGCGCCGCGTCCTCATCCCCTACGAAGAAATCCCACTCCGCATCAAACAGGCTTTCGTCGCCGCAGAAGACGCCAGCTTCTTCGACCACAAAGGCATCAACCCCATCGCCATCGCACGCGCCGCTCTCACCAACCTCAAAGAACAGCGCAAAGCACAGGGCGGCTCGACCATCACCCAGCAGGTCGCCAAAACCCTCGTCGGACGCGAAAAAACCTACCGCCGCAAACTCCGCGAAATGATCGTCGCCTTCCGACTCGAAGCCAACCTCGGCAAAAAAGACATCCTCTGGATCTACCTCAACCAGATCTATCTCGGCCACGGCGCATACGGCGTCGAAGCCGCCGCCCAGAACTACTTCCGCAAACACGTCAACGAACTCTCGCTCGCCCAAATGGCCGTCCTCGCCGGGCTGCCTCAGGCCCCCTCTGCCTACGACCCCTACCGCCGACCGCAAGCCGCCCGCGAACGACAAGAGTACGTCCTCCGCCGCATGTTCGAAGAGGGCTACATCACCGCAGAAGAACGCGACGAAGCCCTCAACGAACAGGTCGTCGTCAACAGCATCCGCGACTACTTCCGCGACGAAGCCCCCTACTTCACCGAGCACGTCCGCCGCTACATCTACGACAACTACGGCGCCGACGCCCTCTACCGTGGCGGACTCCGCGTCGAACTCACCATGGATCTCGACGCCCAGCTCGCCGCCGAAAAGGCCCTCATGAACGGCGTCCGCAGGGTCGATAAACGACAGGGCTTCCGCGGCCCCGTCACCCACCTCACACCCGACAAATTCGACGACTTCAACAAAAAAGCCGACGACTTCTACGCCGCCGAAGCACGCCAGCTTGGCCGCAACCCCGACGACTGGAACTTCGACCGAATCTACGCCGCCCTCGTCACCCGCCTCGAACGCAACGGCAAAGACAAAGCCGCCTTCGTCAGCATCGGCAAGCGCAACGCCATCATCCCCATCGACAACATGTCATGGGCAAAAAAACCCGCCTTCGGCGGCGAATTCACCCGCATCAGCGACCCCGGCGAAGCCCTCAAAACAGGCGACGTCGTCCTCGTCCGCCTCGACCGCCCCGAGAGCGAAGACGGCACACCCGTCGCCCGCAGCGACTGGAAGCCCAAACTCAAAAACGCCCTCCCCGTCATGCGCCTCGAACAAATCCCAGCCGTACAGGGCGCGCTCGTCAGCATCGAACCCAAACTCGGCTACGTCAAAGCCATGATCGGCGGCTACGACTTCGAGGCCAGCGAATTCAACCGCGCCTTCCAGGCATGCCGACAACCCGGCAGCGCCTTCAAACCCATCGTCTACGCCGCCGCCATCGAAAAGCTCGGATACCACCCCTCAACCATCATCGTTGACTCGCCCATCGTCTACGACGACCCCACCAACCAGCACCGCTGGAAGCCCGCCAACTACGAAAACGACCACAAAGGCGACGTCCCACTTCGACAAGCCATCATCAACTCACTCAACCTCCCCGCCATCAAAGTCCTGCAAGCCGTCGGCGTCGACACCGCCGCCGACTACGCCGCACACCTCGGCATCCGCACCAAACTCAACCGCGACCTCTCCATCGCCCTCGGCTCCTCATGCGTCACCCCCTACGACCTCACACGCGTCTACGCCGTCTTCAGCCAGCTCGGACTGCGTGACGAACACCACTTCGTCCGCGCCATCTACGACCGCGACGGACACCTCCTCGAAGACAACCGCTCACCCTTCGACACATGGCTCGCCTTCGACGAACGCCTCGACGCCGCCATCCGCGAATCCTGGAAACTCGACGAGCAACTCATGGACCCCGCCGACGCCTTCGTCCTCACCCACCTCCTCTCCGAAGTCTGCATGTACGGCACCGCCGCCGCCGCCGCCGCACTCGGCCAACCCGTCGCTGGAAAAACGGGCACCACCAACGACGCCTTCGACGCATGGTTCATGGGCTACACACCCAACATCGTCACCGGCGTCTGGGTCGGCTTCGACACCTACGAGACCCCGCTCGGCCGCTGGGAAACAGGCGGCAAGGCCGCACTCCCGATCTGGATGGAGTACACAAAAGCCGCATTGCGCGGAAAAAAAGAACCCCCCTTCCCCCGCCCAGAAGGCGTCGTCGGCATGCGCGTTGACCCCGATACCGGACTCATCGCCCGCGACGACTCGGCGCGCGGCGTCGTCGAATACTTCAAAAAAGGCAACGTCCCCACAGAAGAGATGCCCGAGCGCGGCACCGTCGCACCCGACGACATCTACCGCTACGACATGAACTGACCGACAGCTTGAGCCAACCACACAAAACCAACCGTGTGACCATGCGGTGACACGAAAATTGTTGCAACGCGCCATTGAATACGCTAAGAGGCGCGCCGTCTGATGAAAACACGGCAATCGTGCTGTGTTCTGGCGCTTCCGGACCGCATCGAAATGCGGCTTGGGGCGCGTACACGTCAGGTACCGAACCTTGCCGGGTTCGCAAAAATGGTCCGGCGGGGCTAGCAAACCAATCCGGCAAGTTGCCCGGAACGATCGAGGAGATTCGCGAAATGAAGAAGTTTTCAGTGACGATGCTTATGGCCATGGGCCTTTCCGTGTTCGGTCTCGTTGGCTGCGACGATGACGACGACGACACCGGTGACACCGACGGCACCGACGAAACCGTCCCCTGCGAGTCGACCACCGACTGCGCCACCGCCTGCACCGAGACCGGCGCTGAGTGCATCGACGGCGCGTGCTTGCTCGAAGACGACTCGAACTGCACCCCCGCGGGCACCGACACCAGCGATGACGACGACGCCACCGGCGACGACGACGACGCCACCGGCACCGACGACGACGACGACGCCACTGGCGACGACGACGACGACGCGGCTCCCGTGACCTTCGGCCCGGCCGACCTGCCGTTCGCTGGCGCCACCGGCGGCACCTGCCTGACCTTCTCGGGCACCGCTTACGGCACCGTCGTCCTGCACACCTCACCCGAGGCGGCTGCGGGCGGGCCTTTGGCCGTGGTGCGCAACGGTGACTTCATCGAACTTGATGTTCCCAACCGCCGCCTGCATCTCGACATCCCCGATGACGAACTCGCCGCGCGTCTGGCGGCGTGGAAACCCACGCATGA
>CAZXXB010000152.1:5654-9424 GCA_964644185.1 uncultured Myxococcota bacterium | reverse complement strand
TCGTCTTCACAAACCAATTTCCCAACGTGCGAATGTAGCCCAACCTGCGAGAGAAACGATGACGCGCGCAGCCACTCGCTCACCTCTTCCCCGTTTGCCGATACATCCCATTGGCTCGCGCTGAAGTAGCCCCCCGCCCGAATCTCACGCTCGATCTCGTCGGCGTTGATGAACGGACCGCCGACCTCACTCGGAATAAACTCCCGCGCCGTGCTTTTTCCCGACCCATTGGGGCCCGCCAGCACATGCATGCGAGGTTGGCGATTCATGGCTCGCGTTTCAGCACAAAGCGTGTCCCCGGTTTCACCCGCCGACCCGGCAACGTGCTGCGAATAATCTCCACACGCCCATCGGCGTAGACCCGGCAGACGTTCCCGTCGCGCACCGTCACCGTACACCCGAACTCGCGCAACGCACGCTCAGACTCCCGGCTCGCGCCGCGCGCAATTTGGCGCGGCAGTCGAGACTCCAGTTGCCTCAATCTTTTCTCAGCTCGTACCATCTCACGCTCCCCAGCAAACCTACCGCGACCCATCCTCACGCGCAAACTCACGCCTTCCCCGACTCCACGTCACCGCAGGCACCCTCGATGCTCGCCACGAACCCTCGCGGAACCTTATTCGCCAACGTCAGCTCCCACCCGTGCATCGCCACAACCTGCCGCACAATCGCTACCCCCATCCCAGCCCCAAACGGCGCCGCCTCCACAGCCCGAAAACCGCGGAAACCCGGCTCACCCAGTCGCTCTAACTCTGCCGCGCTCACCCCCTCGCCTTCGTCATCCACCCGCACCCTGAACCGCCCATCGCGCGCCCCCACCCGCACCGTCACCACGCCCCCCGCCGTCGCGTACATCACCGCGTTCTGCACCAGATTGCGCAACGCCTGCTCGGCAAACGAACCGTTCCCACGCACCATCACACCACCCTCCGAGCCCGCCTCGCGACGCAACTCACAACCCATCCGCCGATGCACCCCCACGAGCCGATACCGCCGCACCACCCGCTCGGCACACTCCGCAAGGTCAAACGTCTCCTCACCACGAAGCGTCGTCAAATCGCCCGAAAACATCGCCGCCAGATTCAGATTATCCACCAGTGACGCCACATACACCGTATCCGCCAGCATCCCATCCACAAGCTCCGTCACCTGCTCATCACCCATCTCCTCCCGCAACTGCTCCACCGCCATGAACATCGACGTCAGCGGAGTCTTCAGGTCATGCGCAAGGTTGTTGATGTGCCGCTGCAACTGCTCACGCCCCCGCTTCAACAACTCCTGATCCGCAACAATCCGCTCATGCGCCGCCACAAGCGCATGCGCCACCACATCCACCTCATCCTCCGGCTCAGCCGACTTGCCACCCCCACCACCCACGAGCTTGCCCCCGCCATACCGCTCCCCATCCCCCACATGCGCCGCCAACTCCGCAAGCTGCTCTACACGCCTCGTCAGCGGACGCGCGACGAGCACGCCTCCCAGCAACCCACCCAGACCAAGCGCAGCAATCGCCGCCACAATCGTCCAGCTCCCCACCGTCCGCGCAAGCCCGCCAAGCCCATGCCATCGCGAGTACACAAACGCGCACCGCCCCCCCGACCTCACTCGCACAAGCGACTCTCCACCCTTAAACGAAAGCGGCGGAATCGACGAATATGCTGCCGTCGCACCCGCCTCGATCTCGCGCAACATCGACCCCTTCACCGCCCCAAACGTCCCCACACCCGTCACCAGCAACGACTCTGGCTCAACGCTAAACTGAAACCCCGTCGCATCGCCCCACACCCACTGCACACTGTCGCGCTCGCACAACTCACCAATCCGCGAACCAAACGCCGACGTCACCCACGCCTCCGTCACAATCCGCACCGGACGCACCGGCAGCGTCAGCAGCGCAACGATGCCAACCAGCATCCCCATGATCGCGCTCGCCGCGCTGACAATCGCGACACGATGCGCGTTCGAGCGCCGCAATCTCATCGTCGCACACGCCCCTCGCCACCCGGCTCCTCCGGGTCAAATCGGTAACCAAGCCCACGCACCGTCACGATATGCCTCGCCCCACTCTCGCCCAGCTTCCGTCGTATCCGCGACATGTGCACATCCACCGTCCGCTCGCTGCGTCCCCCCTCTTCATCATCATCGGGCACCGCGCACGATGACAGATGCTCACGACTCACCAGCTTGCGCGGACGCACCAGCAGATGGCTCAACAAGTCAAACTCCACCCGCGTAAACCCCACCTCCGCACCCTCCACCCGCACCGTCCGCGCCGCGACATCCACCACCACCGCCCCAAAACAAATCGTCTCCTCACTCGCCGCCCCCTGCGCCGTCGGCAACCTCGCCCGTATCCGCGCCACCACCTCCTCAAAAAAGTACGGCTTCGGAATAAAATCCGCCGCACCCAACTCGAAACTCCGCAACCGATCACCAAGCTGCGAACGCGCCGTCAGCACAATCACCGGCACCGCCGCCACCGTGCGAATCTCCGACAACACCTGAAATCCGTCCGCACCGGGCAACATCAAATCCAGCACCACGCAATGCGGCTCAAACAACCGCACCACCCGCGCGATCCCCTCTCCGTTTTGCCGCAACTCAACCTCAAACCCCTCGCGCCGCAAACCACGCGACAACATCGCCGCGATGCCCGTGTCGTCTTCCACCACCAGCAGCCGCACCCGCTCGACACGCACGCCCGACCCCACGTTCGACGCGGAATCACTCGCACCGTTCTCATCCAGCGCGTCGCCGTCGTTCGCCCGCGCATCAGTCACTCGTTCCATCTTCTTCGCCGCCTTGCGACCCCGGTGATTTGGTCGCCCACCTACCCCTTCGCGGCCCACGCAGCGACGCGACAAAGAGGCGACAACGAGACGACACCACACCACTCTAAGCGACTTTACCCACAAACCAGCCCCGTCTGCACGATGCCTGCACACTCCGCCCCAACACCCCAAAAAACAAAACGGCCGCCACCCCACATAGGGGCGACGGCCACTCGCGCTTCAAAACAACCCCAACCTCACCCGCCTCACCACACGACACCCTTACTCCGCACGCGTTTCCGGATACCCATCCGCCTTCCACCGCTCGAACAGCCTGATCTGCTCCTCCGGCAACGCATCCTCCGTCGGCATACTCCCCCGAATCACCTCACTCGCCACCTCGCCCCGCTCATCCATCACATCATCCAGCGTCTCCAGATACGGCTTTTCCCGCTCCCCATCCGCCGAGTGACACGACATGCACTCGCTCTTGATTATCGGAAATATATCCTCCTGAAGTCCCACACTCCCAGCCGGAAGCTCACCCGCGCTGTCATCATCATCATCCGCCGCGTCATCATCATCCGCGCTGTCATCATCGTCGTCCGCTGCGTCATCATCATCTTCGCCGACGGCAGGCTCGTCGTCGCACGCCACGTACACCGCACCCATCGCCGCCATCAGCAGCACCGGCGACCACGCCATCAACCGCTTGCGAAACACTGGCACCCCTCGTTCCGCCACTCCCCCGGGCATCAAACGCTTCACCAGCGAAACCATTTCCATCAAAATCTTCATCGCGTTGTCTCCTCTACGCCCCTTCACGAGCCACGCGACATTGCGTGTGCCTCGATCACGACTCTCCTCCCCGCGCACGGCCCCCGCAATACGCCGCGTCACTCTTCGTATTCTCGACTTGTCAGCCCCCCCTCTCACCCTCCGCCACCTCTTGCTGCTTCAGTGAGCGATTCATCCGTTTGCCGTCACTACTACACATCG
>CAZXXB010000152.1:0-5632 GCA_964644185.1 uncultured Myxococcota bacterium | reverse complement strand
CCCCGCCTGCAGCCCCGGCAACATACAGACAAGCGAGATCACACAAACAAAAACGGTCACCGCCTCGCAAAAGAGGGTGACCGCGCCATCACGCACTAAACGTTCGACGAGGCGTCTAAAATGTTCCCGACGGTGGTGAGCTTTCACCGTAGGCGTTTTCGCCCCAGCACGCCGCCGTCCCATCGGTCTTGAGACCGCACGAGTGTGAGCTGCCGCCGTCCACTTGCGTAAATGTCCCCGACGGCGGGCTGCTTTCACCATAAGAGTTCAGACCCCAGCACGCGACCGTTCCGTCGGTTCTTACGCCGCACGTGTAAAAGCTACCCGCGTTCACTTCACTAAACGTCCCCGCCGGTACGTCGAGCACGCCGGGAAGTTCGTTTCTACCCCAGCAGGCAACCGTACCATCTAGCCTCAGCCCGCACGTATGCTGGGTGCCCGCGCTCACCGACTCAAACGTCCCCGACGGCGGGCTACTTTGACCGTATTGGTTCCTGCCCCAGCACGCGATAGTCCCGTCGGTCCGCAAGCCGCATGTGTGTTCCTCGCCACCCGTGATCACTGGCGCGAACGTCCCCGACGGCGCGCTGCTTTCACCATAAAAGTCCCTCCCCCAGCACGCCACCGACCCGTCAGTTCTGACGCCGCACGAGTGCTTCCAGCCCGTGCTCACTGCAACAAACGTCCCGCCCGGCGGGCTGCTCTGACCGTCCTGGTCTCGGCCCCAGCACGCGAGCGTCTTATCGATCTTCACCCCGCAAGCGTGGAACCCGCCCGTACTCACCTCGCTAAACCTGCCCGACGGCGGTGAGCTTTGCCCGTAGTTGTTTGCGCCCCAGCACGCGACCGTCCCGCCGGTCCGGACTCCACAGCTGAACGACCCACCCGCCCGTATGCTCGGACTCGGCGTCTCCGTCGCGCAATCCTCACCCTCAAACCCCGTATCGCACGCGCAAACCCCCGTGCCCGTGTTGCACGTCCCCTTGCCAGAGCAGTCACCCGGGCATGACAGATTCACCGTCGCGCAATCGGCACCCTCATACCCAGCATCGCACGAACAAACCCCCGTCAGGTTGTTGCACGTGCCGTTACCAGAGCAATCGCTCGGACAAGCCACGTAGCCAAAAACCCCCGACGGCGCTGTACTCTGACCATTGTCGTTCCAACCCCAACACGCAAGCGTGCCGTTGGTTCTGGTGCCGCATGTGTGCGCGCTGCCCGCGCTTACATCAGCAAACGTCCCCGACGGCGGCGTGCTCACACCCGCGGGCTCGCCGAACGGATCGTTGTTGCTACCCCAGCATGTGATCGTACCACCCGTCGTGAGGCCGCACGAGTGTGCAAACCCCGTGGTCACCTGCGTAAATGTCCCCGACGGCGGGCTGCTTTGACCAGCGGCATTGCTACCCCAGCACGCGATGCTCCCGTCGGTCTTGACGCCGCACGAGTGGAAGTTGCCCGCACTCACCTGACTAAACGTCCCTGGCGGCGGGCTGCTCTGACCCGAAGTGTTCTTACCCCAGCACGCGACCGTACCATCGGTCATGATGCCGCAGTTATGTTGGTAGCCCGCGCTCGACGCCGTAAACGTACCCGAAGGCGAATCAAACTGTCCAAAATTGTTAAGCGAAGTGCCGCTCGAAGTGTAACCCCAGCACGTGATCGTTCCGTCGGTCCGAAGGCCGCAGAAATGGCGTTGACCACCGCCCACCTGCGTGAACGTCCCCGAAGGCGTATTCAGTGCCGAACTATCGCACGCGAGCGTACCGTTGTACGCGATTCCGCACACCGCGCTGCGCCCCACGCCCATTTTCCCAAACTTACCCGACACCGGGGTCGCCCCCACGTTGCCCCAACACCTGATGCTCCCATCCGTCTTGAGAGCGCACGACCGGTTTTCGTCAGAATCCAGCCCCGGAGTAATCGTCTCCGCCGTCCCGCAGTCGCTACCCTCATACCAGTCATTGCACGCACACACCCCCGTCAGCGTATTGCACGTCCCGTTGCCAGAGCAGTTGCCCGGGCACGACAGAATCGCTGACTCACAACCCGCACCCTGAAACCCGGCATTGCACACGCAGGCACCGCTGAACGTGTTGCACGTCCCGTTGCCAGAGCAGTCCCCCGGGCACGACAAAACCTCCGCCCCGCAGTCGCTACCCTGAAACCCTTCATCACACGCACAAATCCCCGTGAGCGTATTACACGTACCGTTGCCAGAGCAGTCTCCCGGGCATGTCAGAACCTCCGCCCCGCAGTCGCTACCCTGAAAACCCGCATCGCACGTACAAAGCCCCGTCACCGTGTCGCACGCACCGTTGCCCGAACAATCGCCCGGACACGACACGCTCGGCGTCGCGCAGTCGTCACCCTGATACCCCGCATCACAGGCGCAGGCCCCCGTCACCGTGTTGCACGTCCCGTTGCCAGAGCAGTCACCCGGGCACGACAAAATCGCCGTCGCGCAATCCGCACCCTGATACCCCTCATTGCACGTACAAACCCCCGTCACCCCGTCGCACCTCCCGTTGCCCGAGCAATTCGCCGGACAACCCACCTCGCACACCGCGACCGTCGCCTTCAACCCATACTTCGCGCCACCGTTCGGCGTGCACACAAGACCACCAGCGCACGGCTGACGCGTCCCAGAACAAAAGCCTTGCCCCAACTGACACGGAAACGCCGGAGAGCAAAACAGCGACGAGCCATTCGTCACCGTACTCGGACGCGCGCACGATCCACACACCCCACCGCAATCAATCGCCTCTTCCCCATCTTCCGCATCCTGCACCGTGTTGCGACAATGCGCCGGCGCGCACACGTTGATGCCCGCCTTCAGCCCATACCGCGGCCCCGCACCCCTCACGCACACGAGACCCGTCTCGCACTCGCTGTCGCGCGAGCAATTCCCCTCACCCGATACGCACTTGTTGGCGGGGTTACGGCAATAATCCGAGTGACCGTTCTTTGCCCCCAACGTTCCCTTGCGCAGACCCGACTCGATCACACTCTCCTCGTCCGCGTCGTCAGACGCCGTATCGGCATCCGTATCCGCATCCGACGTATCGGCGCCCTCGTCGTCATCGTCGTCGCAACCACCGAGACCAGCGAGCATCAAGCCCAACAAAAACGAACACACGACCGCCGCGCGGCCTCGACCCAGACATAGCATGGCGAATTCCTTTCGCAGCGGGGGGGGGAGGGTAAGAACCCCATAATCATCTGATGATGAAATATTTGTCGCATCGGCTCGTGCGGCGTGTCAACCGAAATCAGCGCCCGCACCTCCCGATTCTTCAACCAAGTCAAATACTTGCAGCTACATGCAGTCTCGCCGCCGTGGTCGCCTTGCGCCGCCGCCTCGCCCCCCCCTCTCACCCTCTGCCACCTCTCACTCAGTTAGCTTGATCAATCCCCCCAACACACCCAGATACGCCGCCCCATCCGGCCCCAGCGCGAGCCCCGCATAATTGTTGTTCAACCCAATCCCCGTACCCGCCTGCGCCTCAAACACCACCCTCCCATCCCGCGCATCCACCGCCGTCCAGTTCCACGTCTCTCCCCCATCCCCCTCCGTCAACGGATGCGTAAACGTGTAAATCAACCCATTCGCAAGCGACATCTTCGGCACCACCGATGGAGCCATCACCGCCCGCGTCTCCCACACCACCTCACAACCCGACAAATCTTCACGTACATCGACCCGCGCAAACCCCGGCTCCGTCACCGTCCCCGCCGCATTCAGCCCCGCCCTGTATCCATAATTGTTCTCCACAAAAAGCGACCGATTCGCCACAATCAGCGAGTTATCCGTCGCACTCGCACCCGCCCTGAACACCGGCACCGCGCACACCTCACGCTCGCCCCCCATCAGCTCCACATCCCGCCGCAACACCACCACATTCATCGGGTCCGCGTTATCCGTTATCGCCACCAACCCACCGTTCATCACCGTCGGAGTCGTCCCCGAACCCGCGCTCACCTGACCCGGCTTCTGCTCACCCGTGTTCTCATACTCATGCCGCCACGACACCGCCGGACGCCCCCCCTTCACATCGAGCCGATACATCGCCACCGTCGTCACCACATACACCCCGCCCGTCTCATCCACCGCAAACGAGTTCGCAATCGCCTCACCCAGCTCGACCGCCTCTACCTCACCCGTCGCCCCATCAATGCGCCCCACCACACCCGTCTTTCCCGTCACAAACCAGATGTTCCCCTCCCAATCGGGCAACGCCGACGTCACCCCATCCCCTTCCGGAACAAACGCCGCAAGCTCTATCACCTGCTCCACCTCAAACCGCGTCCCCCGCTCGCCCCGCTTCTGCCCCACCACCCAGATGCTCTTCTCCGCCGTCGCAACAATCGCCCGGTCAAACCGATCCAGCACAAAATACCCACCCCCCGTAAAATCATCGAACCCACCCTCAAAGCTCCGCGCCGGAAGCTCTAGCGTCGCAATCACCCCCAACGTCTCCGGGTCAAACAACCGCAGCTTCGCGCTCGCAAAATCGATGCACACCGTCTCAATCCGCCCAAACCGGTCAAACGTCAGCGACGCACACAACGCCGCCAGCTTGTTCGACACCGCCCTCATCCTCTCCGCCGCGGGCCCCCTCGTCGCATACGCATCCGTCATCCACCCATCATTGTGAATCCCGCTCCGCCCATTCGCCGCCAAAAATGGATGCTGCGGAGTCGCCGCCCCCCCATCAAACGCCGCCGGTTCGAAGCCCGAGAGATCAACCACCACCTCGCCGTCGCTCGCCCCCGGCACCACCTCCGCCGCCGCCGGATTCTCCTGCGGAGGCTCCTCCCCCGTCTCGTCGCCCGTCTCGTCGCCCGTCTCATCCCCCGTCTCGTCTCCCGTCTCGTCGCCGGTCTCGTCGCCGGTCTCGTCGCCCGTCTCGTCTCCCGTCTCGTCGCCGGTCTCGTCGCCGGTCTCGTCGCCGGTCTCGTCTCCCGTCTCGTCTCCCGTCTCGTCGTCGTCGTCGTCATCTCCGCACGACGACGCAAAACCCACGAGCGCCGCAATCATTGCGCACGTCAACACCGCCACCCGTCTGCGCGCCACCCGTTCGCACACCACTCGCTCCACGAACTTTTCCATCGGTTCCCCTCCAGCGGAAAAAACACCGCCGACTCACGCGCTGCGAACCCAGCGCTACCCATCGCACGCATGCCTGCTTTCCCTGCGGATACTAAACGCTACCCACCGCGATGCAACCCCACCCTCATGCGCCTGCATACGTCCCACCGGTCCCACTGGTCCCATTCGCCCCACACGACCCCCTCGCTCCTCGTGCGCGTCCCCCCTTTTCCTCACTGGGGAAAAGGGGGACAGGGGGTTAGGGGGTTACGGCGTTACGGCGTAAGGGGGACAGGGGGTTAGGGGGTTACGGCGTTACGGCGTAAGGGGGACAGGGGGTTAGGGGGTCATTGAAAGAAGGGGCCGATGTCTGCCACGACCCGCGTAGGGGCGCGATTCATCGCGCCCTAATGCGTCCCACCGGTCCCACCGGTCTCACTGCTCCCACCGGTCCCACCGGCCCAGAACGCCCCCCCGATCCTCCCCCTCCGGCGCGCCTCGTGGACGTCTTCGTCCACACGCGATGAGCCGCCAGGCGAA
>CAZXXB010000151.1:914-9446 GCA_964644185.1 uncultured Myxococcota bacterium | reverse complement strand
GCAGCGCAACACGGCGTCGCAAGAAGGTAGAGACGATATGGCAGTCAAACCATCACCGCAATCGGTCGGCAAAATCACCGCAAAGCCCTCCGCCCCCCAAAAACCCGCCCCCGCGCCCGCAACCGACCTCGCCCCCGGCGCGCGCAAAAACCCCGACGACCCCTTCGTCGCCCACCTCCTAGACCTCCTCGCCCCATGGGCCGACGTCCGCGCCCGCGCCATGTTCGGAGGGTACGGCATCTACGCCCACGACCTCATGATCGGCCTCGTCGCCTACGGCGTCCTCTACCTCAAAGCCGACGCCGACCTCGAACCCGAATTCATCGCCGCAGGCTCAAAGCCCTTCATCTACGAAGACAAAGGCAAGGCCATGCAGATGAGCTATTGGAGCGCACCCATCGACGCCCTCGAAGACCCCGACCTCATGGCCGCATGGGCCACAAAAGCCCTCGCCGCACAGCAACGCGCACAGGCGATGAAGGCCGGCAAACACCGAAAGGCCATCGCCAAACCAGGCCCCAAACCCACCGCAAAATCTTCCTCGAAATCCGGCTCCAAACCCGGCTCCAAACCCGCCCCAAAATCCGGAGGCCGCCCCGCCTCACGCCGCCCGTAACAACTCAGCCCCCTCACCAGCGCAACTGAAAATCGCCGTACCGCGTGATGTCGCGAAACTGCCAGAACCGCGTCAAAATCTCGTCGTGCGTCAGCGTCCGATAACGCTCGGTACCAAAGTTCTCAATCGCAAACGACGCGCACGCGCTGCCCACAATGATCGCCGTCCGCAGCGTCGCAAGGTCATACCGCCCCACCGCCGCGAGATACCCCAGCATACCCCCCGCAAAACTGTCACCCGCACCCGTCGGGTCAACCACATCACTTTTCGGAATCGCCGGCGCGCAAAACGTCTCGCCCTCTGTAAACATCATCGCCCCAAACTCACCACCCTTGATCACCACCACCTTCGGCCCCAGCGAAAAAATCTTCTGCGCACAACTCTTCAACGCCCGCTCACCCGTCAACATCCGCGCCTCACCCTCATTCAACGACAACAGCGTCACCTTGCCCAGCGTCTCAAGCAAACTCTCGCGCGTGTGCCCAATCCAGAAATTCATCGTGTCGGCGGCCACAAACTCCGGCTTCGTCATCTGCGCCAACACCCGCCGCTGCGCCCCCGGGTCGCAATTCGCCAAAAACACAAGCCGACTGTCCGCAAACAACTCCGGTGCACGGGGCTGAAAATTCGCCAGCACACCCAGCTTCGTCTCCAGCGTCTCCGCCACATTCAAATCATCCCCATACCGCCCCTTCCACCGAAACGTCGCACCATCCGGGTCCACATACACCCCGTCCGTATTGATCCCACGCGCCCGCAGATACTCCAGATGCTCCATCGGAAAATCCGCCCCCACGACCGAGATCAACCGCACCGGCCCAAAGTAACTCGCCGCAAGCGCCGAGAACGTACCCGACCCTCCCAATATCTCCGGAGCCTGACCATACGGCGATTCGAGCGAATCGATCGCCACCGTCCCCACAATGCAAAGCGACATGAACTTCCCTCTCGTCTCTCTCGCGCGCGCGTCTCTCTCGCACGTCTGTCTCACGCGCGTCTCTCGCGCCGTCACGCATACGTGCGATACCCAATCACCGCACGCTTTTCAAACACCGGCGCACGCGTCGCACCAAGCGACGTCGCAAGCACAAGCGCCCGGTCAAAATCACGCCCCACATGCCCAGGGTCGTGTGCATCCGACG
The DNA here is from genome assembly GCA_964644185.1 of uncultured Myxococcota bacterium. GTDB lineage: Bacteria > Myxococcota > JAJVIH01 > JAJVIH01 > CAZXXB01 > CAZXXB01. The sequence goes on along the minus strand of CAZXXB010000151.1, from coordinate 7,688 downwards.
ACAGCAAAATCGGCACACCCCGCGCAACGCACGCCCGCACAAACTCCCCCGCCGGATACTGCTCGCCGACAGGCTTATACCAACCCGCCGTGTTGATCTCCGTCGCCGCACCCGACGCCGCAACCGCATCCGCCACCCCCTCACCCAACCCCGCCATATCGAGCGCCGCCGATGGACGATGCCCAAACTTCTTCACCAGATCGAGATGCGCCAGCATCTGAAACATCCCACTGCGCGCCGCCTCAACCACAAGATCAAAATACGCCCGGTACACCTCATCCACATCCCGTGTCTCCCACATCTCCACATGATCCGGATGATCAAAACTCCACCCCTCGATGAAGTGCACCGACCCAATCACATAATCAAACGGATACGCATCAAAGTAGTCGCGCAGCTCGCGATGCCGCCCCTTCGTGTAGTCGGCCTCAACCCCAAACCGTATCGTGATCTTCCCCGCATACCGCGCCCGCGCCTCTTCGACCCACGCCACATACGTCGCCATGTCGGCCTCGGTCATCGACAGCGTCGGGTCACGCTCGGCCCCCCACACCGTCATCGGCATGTGATCCGAAAACCCAATCTCCGGAAGCCCCAGCGCAATCGCCCGCTCGACGTACTCATTCAACTCACCCACCGCGTGCCCACACAGCCGCGTGTGCATGTGATAATCGTGCAGCCGTGCGTAATGTGTCGTCTCCATCGCCTATTCCACCGCCTCTTCGTCAAACAGCCCCTCGTACAACTCGTTCAGCGAAAGCGTCACCGACGCACCCGCCTCACCCACGTCGGCACTCAGCACCACCGCCCCATCACCAATCACGTTGCTCACGAACCACGCCCCATCGACCCCACGCCGATAGTGCATCGCCCGCCGCCGCTCTTGCCACAGGTACACGATGTCACTCACCGTCGGCAGCGACTGATAAAAAAACAGCTTGTCAAAAAGGTCGCTCGACTTCGTCGTCCGCGACAACACCTCAATCACGACGCGCGCATCCACCACAAACTCACCAGCCACGGGCTGACCACACCGCACCAGCACATCGGGCTCGCGATACGTCGCCTCACCCACGTCACGCGCCACCCCCGCATTCGGCAACGCCTCGCACGTCGCACGCAACTGCCGCGCCAGCGCGCGAATCACCCGATACTCAATGCTCGAATGACGCGGCGACGGCGGCGACATCGCAAACGTCCCCTCGCGCCACGCACCATGCTTCGGCACCGGAACCCCATCAATCAGCTCATAGCGCGTATCGGTGCCGTCATCCCACACGAGAAACTCGGCCACCGTCATCTTGCCCGCGGGCTTTTCTGCCGCTCCACTCATGGCAAAACTATGCCGCGCCCTTCACCACGCACGCAAGCGCCCCGCTCATCGCAATTCTCGTCGCCTCTTTCATCGCCCCGCGATAATCAACGGAGACCCCGACGCGCCCGCCGCACCAACTGCACCCGACGACACTGCGCTCGAAGACACTGCGCTCGAAGACACTGCGCGCCCGCTCGCATCGACCAGCAGCGGCCCCTCCGGCTTTGCCCCCTCACGCCCCCCCTCACGCCCCCCCTCGCCCATCGCACCCACACCAGCACCCGCACCCGCATGAGCCGCGCCTGCCCCGCCTTCCGCCGACGCCGCGACCCCCATCCCCATCGGAACCTCCGCCATCGGCCCACCAAAAAACAGCCGCTCGGTCATCGCACGACACAACCCAATCTCAGCCTTGTCGCTCGTGGGGTCGCTCAACGCCGCCGCCGTCGCCACGCACATCCGACTCAAACGCTCTTCACCCGCCGCAAAAAACATCCGCCCCATCTCAATAAGCCGCCCCGCAATCCGTTCCACACGATCTACCTCGCGCCCCTCACGCCCCGCCGCATCATCCGAAAAATACTCCCGCGTCACCCGCTCCATCGCACCCGAAAGCGCCACCCGCCGCTGCTGCTCACTCACCGTCACCACCGACGAGACCACCTCGCGCAGCCGCTCGACATACCGCGCCAACTCACCCTCACCCGGATAAATCGCCCACGTCGAAAACGCCTTGTGCCCCATCAACTCATCACTGCGCGCACTAAGCCGCGACGGCTGCAACGCCACCTCGTCGCTCGGCCCCGGCAACCCCCACGGCTCAAACGCCCGCTCAGCCAACGCCCGTATCCGCGGCAAAAACGGCGACAACCCCACCGGAAGCGCAACCCCCGCCGCCTCAAACCGACCCACAAGCGTCATCATCTCGGTCGCGACAAGCGCCGATGGAGCCTGTAAAAGCAGCTCACCCTTGCGCGACCGCATCCGCTCGACCAGCACCCGCGCCGTCACCGCATTCACCTCATCGACATACGGCGGCGCACCAAACAGCAAGTCGCTACCAACCCACGAAAACGCCTCATACCCACCCGCATCACCCGCAACCTCGGCCCCCCGTGGCCGCCGCAACACAAACCCAAACACCCGCTTACCCTCGCCATCATACCCCGTAATAAACCCCTGCGCCGTCAACGGGTCCTGCCCCTCATCCACAACGCCCCCCGCCGTCGCCGCACCATACAGCGTACCCACCCGACCCAGCATCGGAGCAACATACCCCCGCGTCTTCAACCGGTGCAGCGCCGCGCGCGCCCCCTTCACCACCACCTTCGACAACCCGCTCTCGGGCAACGTCGCCGCAAACACCACCTCACCCTCACCCGCACCCTCGGCCTCACGCAACGCGAAAAGCGCCGCCGCGTCATCGAGCCCACGCAACGCCTCAACAGCGCGCAACGTCGCATCACTCAACTGCTCTGCGTGACCCATCGTTCAACTCACAATCCGTGGTGGGCGGAGCCGGACTCGAACCGACGACCACCTGCTTGTAAGGCAGGCGCTCTACCAACTGAGCTATCCGCCCCCAAAACGAAACCCCGTCGCCCCAAAAAACCGTGCGCCATGTAGCGCATGCCTCGCCCGCTGTCACCCTTCGCCCCCGCTTGCGCACCACCCGCCCCGCGTGTAGCGATTTCCCGCCATGGATTCCCTCGCGCACCTCAACAACCTCGCACACCACCTCATCGCCGTGCTGCCCTACCACGGCCTGCCCCGCTCACTCTTCACCTTCAACCTCTTCGGCCTCAACCTCGAACTGCGCCTCTACACCCTCCTCCTCCTCTTAGGCTGCGCTCTCCCCCTCTTCTTCTACCCACGCTTCGTCCGCGAAGGCTGGCTACCCCTCACACGACGCGACGTCTTCGCCCTCACCGCCTACACCACCATCGGCGTCATCGTCGGCGGCAGACTCGGCTACGTCCTCTTCTACAACCTCGACCGCTACCTCAACGACCCCATCCGCATCCTCCAACTCTGGCACGGCGGAAACTCCTTCCACGGCGGACTCATCGGCGTCTTCATCGGCTTCACACTCTTCGCCCGCGCCAAAAACCTCTCGCCCTACCCCTTCTACGACGCCGGCGGCATCGTCGGCCCATGGGCGCTCTTTCTCGGACGCCTCGGCAACTTCCTCAACGGCGAACTCTACGGTCGCGAATCCTCACTCCCCTTCGCCATGGTCTTCCCCACCAAAGACGGCGGCATGACCACCCCGCGACACCCCTCACAACTCTACGAAGCACTCGGCGAAGGTCTGCTGCTCGGCCTCGCCCTCTACGCATGGCACCGCCACACCCTCAACACCGGCAAACGTAACACCGGCGAACGCAACACCGGCCAACACACCCACGTTGAACGCACTCACGGCGTCATCGGCGCAGCCTTTCTCATCGGCTACGGAATCATCCGCTTCTTCATCGAATTCGTCCGTGAGCCCGACGCCCATCTGGGCTTCGTCGCAGGCCCCCTCACGATGGGACAACTGCTCTGCCTCGCCACCGCCGCTACCGGCCTCGTCATGGCCCTCTTCGCACGCCACGCCGCCCGCCACGCCGCCCGCCACACCACACACGCCACACACGCCGCCGCCCACATCACCACAGTCACCACACACGCCGCCGCCAAAAAAACGAATGCGAATTCAGCCTCCGTTGACGCGCCGCGCGGCAAAAGTGCAAAAAAACTCACCCAACCGCAACGCAGACGCTAACAAGACGCTTGCGTCACTCACACAAAAGCCCTATCCTCAACTCTGGCTTCGGGAAGGCTTTTGCGACGCAGGACAGGTTGACCCCCCCATCCGCTTCGTGCTTCTCGAGGCCATTTTTTCTTAAAATTCTCGCGCGTCCCCACGCCCATCACCTACCGCCCGCCCCATCTGCGCCAACTCCACCCCCAACTCCAACCCCAAGAAACAACAATGCGAGCCTGACGCGGGTTCGGCGTGGGGTGCCTTGCCGCGTCGCCGGGTGCTGCCTTTTTTCGCAGGGGACGCTCGGCCCCACCCGGCTTGGCTCGCATCCCTCTCGGGACAATTCAAACCTAACACATCGTTTTCGTCGTCATGTGACGCCCGTCACACGAACCCACCCTTTCTCACCCTTTCTTCACTTTTTTTCCCGTTTCGGCGCCTTTTTCTGCGTTTTTTTCTTCCCCCGAAGAGCCCCGCGCACCCACCAGACACCCCGCCTCACCGTATCCGCGCACCCGGCACCGAACCCTCCGGCAAAATCGCAACCTGCAACGCCGTCTCATCTTCACCCGACGCCAACACCATCCCCTGCGACTCGTGCCCCATGATCTTCGCCGTCGCCAGATTCGCCAGCACCGCCACCTTCTTCCCAATCAGCGCCGCAGGCTCATAACTCTTCCCAATCCCCGACAATATCTGCCGCGGACCCGTCGCCTCCGCCAGGTTCACCCGCAGCTTCAACAGCTTGTCGCTCTTCGCCACCCGCTCAGCCCCCACAATCTCACCGACCACGAGCGCCACGCGAAAAAACGTCGCAATGTCCAACTCCCCATCCGGCTCCGGAATCTTCTTTTTCGCCTTCTTCTCGCCCCCACCGTCTGCCCCACCACTTGCCCCGGCTGCACCGCCACTTGCCCCGCCACCTGCCGCACCCGCCGCGACCGTCACCGGCGCCGCATAAACCCTGTCAATCAGCTTACCCGCCGCCTCAGGCTTCAGCTTGCCAAACATCTTCTGCAACGCGACCAGCGCCGCCTCGCGTGACGGCTCATGCGCCAGCACCTCACGCAAAATCTCTTCCACCGCTTCCGCCTCGATCCGCGGAAAAATCACCGCCCCCTTCGCCACCTTCACCCCCGGCCTCAGCCCCCCCTTTGCCACATCACCCCACGCCTCAATCGTCGCCCGTCGAAACGCCGATGGAACCCCCGTCACCGGGTCGGCATCAAGCCCCACACCAAGCTGGGCCAGCATCTCGCCCGCCTTCTGCGGCATGAATGGAGCCACCAGCACCGCCGCGTGTCGCAGCGCCTCAAGCATGTCGTAGACAACCCGATTCAGCTCGTCGACCCGCCCCTCTTTGTGCAACGTCCACGGCGCCGCCTCATCAATGAACTTGTTGATGCCGCGCACGAACGCCCACACCCGGTCGAGCACCCCCAAAAAATTCACCGCGCGGTAGTCGTCGTGCTGCGCCGCAAGATCAACCGGCGCAAGTCGTGCCGCACCCACGGGCACCGGAACCACACCGCCGCAATACTTCTCGCACATCGAGATCGCGCGATTCAGCGCATTGCCAAGATCGTTACCCAGGTCAGCGTTGATGCGATTGATGATCGCCCCGTGCGAAAAATTCCCGTCTTCACCAAACGGCATCTCACGTAGCAAAAAGTACCGCAGCGCGTCGGCACCGTACGTATCAATCAACCGTTGCGGATCAACCACGTTGCGCAGCGACTTCGACATCTTGCGCCCCTCGACCATCCACCACCCGTGCGCCACGAGATGCTTCGCCGGCTCAATCGCAAGCCCCGCGTCACCCTCTTTCGCCGCAATCTCCATCAACGCAAACTGCATCGTCGTCCAATAGACCGCGTGCGTCGTCAAAATGTCTTTGCCAATCAGATGCGCCGTCGCCGGCCACCAGTGCATGTGCGGGCGAGTTTCGGGCGGCGACCCCTGAGGGGTGCTAGTAGAACCGGTGTAGCCCACGCCCGTCGCGTAGTTCAAAAGCGCGTCGAACCACACATACGTCACATGGTTCACGCTGTCGGGGTCGCCCTCAAACGGCGGCAGTTCGATACCCCAGTTGAGCCGCGTTTTGGGGCGCGAGATCGACAGATCGAGCAGCTCCTGCCTGTCGAGAAACCCCAGTATCTCCCGCCCCCGATATTCGGGGCGAATGAACCCCTCGCGCCGCACCGAAAACGTCTGCTCGTGCCCGCCCACCTTCGCGACCCATGTCGCCTCGCCAGTCTGCACGAGATCATGCAGCGGCTTTGCGAACCGCGACATCCGAAAAAAATAGTTCGTCTCGCTGATCCACTCGACCGGCAACCCCGTGTCGGGGTCTTTGCCATCAACGAGGTCTTTCTCGGTAAAAAACCGCTCGCTCGCCGTCGAGTACCACCCTTCATACGTCCGCTTTTCGATGTAGCCGTGCTTCCACATCAACGCGAGCACGTTCTGCACCGCCCGCTTGTGGCCCGCCTCGGTGGTGCGGATAAACCTGTCGTAGCCGATGCCGAGCCGCTGCCAGAGCTCGATGAAGCGCACATGCAGCTCGTCGCAGTGCGCCTGTGGCTCGACCCCGCGTTTCGCCGCCGCCTGCTGCACCTTCTGCCCGTGCTCATCGACCCCGGTGAGAAAAAACACCTCACGCCCGCACGCGCGGTGGTACCGCGCCAGCACATCCGCCGCGATGGTCGTG
>CAZXXB010000151.1:0-875 GCA_964644185.1 uncultured Myxococcota bacterium | reverse complement strand
CGTAGTCGATCGGCGTCGTGACGCCCAACGGACGTTTCGCCGCCGTACCCGCCCCCTCGTTCGCGCCCGCGCTGACTGACGTGTGACCTGTCGTGCTGCCTGCTGCTGTCGTGTTCGTCATGGTGGCGAGGCAACTACCCCGCCCGTCTTTCCTCGGCAAGCGTCCGCACACCCGCACACGCACACCCTCCCCCACAACACCCCTTCATCACCCGCCCCCAAACCCACCGCATCCACAAATGGGCAAGCGGCAACTCGTACCCCGCAAACGGCTCGGCACGCACCACCTCGCCCGCCGCCGCCGCAAGCACCCGCATGTAAAGATCACCCTCCAGCCGATACACCTCCAGCACCTCCGCCACAGGGTCAATCAACCACACGTGCGCCACCCCTTCGCGCGCATACAGATTCATCTTCTTCGTCCGATTGAGGCTGCTGTTCGCCGGCGAAAGCACCTCACACACCCAATCTGGCGCCAGCGTAAAAAACGCCGCATCAGGCAACACCGGCATCCGCTCGCGACGCCAACCCGCCACGTCGGGCACCACCACATTCTCCCGCAGCCGCAACTCCGGCTCGAACAAAATGATCCACCCCAACGGGTCCGACGGGTCGCGATCAAACGCCCCATCGAGCTTACCCGCGAGCTTCGTCGCCGCCCGCGCATGAATCGCCGCCGGACGCGGATGCGCATACAGCTCGCCGCCGACAAGCTCCGCGCGAAAATGCTCCGGCACCGCCGCCAAATCGGCGTACGTCGCTTCGCCCCTTGCTACTCGCGCCGCATTACCCATCACATTACCCATGCCGCAAATTCTCCGCGTTCACGCCCCGCTTGGCAAGCCACAACTGCCGACGCCCCCGCACACCCCGGC
>CAZXXB010000150.1:0-9448 GCA_964644185.1 uncultured Myxococcota bacterium | reverse complement strand
AGACGCAGAGCCCACAGACGCAGAGCCCACAGACGCAGAGCCCACACTCGCCGAACCGCCCGCCACACCGGCCCCCAAAACCGCACCACGCGCCCCCACGTGGCGCACCATGACCCCCGCCGAAATCGAAGCCACCATCGCCCGCATCCACGCCGAAACACCCGACACCGCCGCCCGCATCGTCGCCCTCACCGAACCCTTTCTCCGCGCCCCCTACCGCTTCTCCCCACTCGGAGAAGGCCCCTACACCGACCCCGACACCGACTCGCCCCACCACGACCCCGACCCCCTCTTGCGCTTCGACGAAGCCGACTGCCTCAGCCTCATCGAAACCGCGCTCGCCATGGCCCGCGCACCCGCACCCACCCTCGCCGCCGTCACCCAAACCCTCAACACCATCCGCTACAAAAACGGCTCCCCGGCATGGCGCAACCGCAACCACCTCATGATGGCCCAGTGGATACCCAACAACATCGCTCGTGAATTCTTCCGCGACGTGACCCGCGCGGTCGGCGGCGCGACAGTCCGCACCGCCCTCAAAAAAATCGACGCCGCCTCATGGGGTGCCATGCGCCAGAGCGACCGCGCCACCCTCGCACTCGACCTCGCCGACGTCCCCCCCGGCACCTACGCCCTCGACGAAATCCCCCTCCCCCTCGTCCCAGACCTCATCGACCGCTTCCCCCACGGCGCCATCCTCAACGTCGTCCGCATCGACGCATGGCACATCCCCTACCGCGTCACCCACACCGGCATCGTCATCGTCCGCGGCGGAGAACGCTTCCTGCGCCACGCCACCCGCACCGGACCCGAAATGGTCGTCGAAGAACGTCTCGCCAACTACATCCAGCGGCTCTTCGCCTACGTCAACTGGCCCGTCAGCGGCATCAACGTCCTCATGCCCGTCACCCCCGCAAACGTCACGCCCGCTGCCCTCACGCCCGCTGCCCTCACTCCTCGCTCGCCGCCACCGCATCCAGCTCCGGATACTCAAGAATCGCCGGATTGATAAACACCTCGGCCCCGTCACGCGCCCGCGACAGCCACTCCTTCACAATCCGCTCGCGCTTCGCATACTCGGCCTGCTGCGCAAGGCTCGCCTTCGCCTCAGCAAACTTCGCCATGTCGGGCGTCTCACGCGACTCAAGCACCATCACATACAGCTTCTTCTGATTCTCCACCGGCTCTTCCGCAATCGGAGCCTCCGGCGTCAGCTTGAACGCCGCCTCAATCACCCCATCCGCAAGCCCCACCCCCGAAATGTACCGCTGCGTCCGCGTAAACGCCGGCGCCGACACCCACGTAATCTTGTTCGGGTCCGGCTTCGGTCCCTCCGCCGCATCCGCGCCCGCACCCGGCTTCACCGCCGTCTCTTTCGGAAAAAGCTCCTCAGGCTTCGCCCCCGCCTTCAACTGCGCCACAATCTCACGCGCACGCGCCTTCGCCGCCGCAAGCGCCGCCTCTTCGCGCATCACCTTCAACGCCAAATCGCTCTTCACGTCATCAAACGACTTGTTCCCCGCGGGGTTGAACCCCGTCCGCTTGATCACGTGCCAACCAAACACCGACTTCACCGGCTCGCTCACCTCGCCATCTTTCAACTTGAACGCCGCCTCTTCAAACGGCTTCACCATCCGCCCCCGCGCAAAAAACCCGAGGTCGCCCCCGTTCACCGCGCTGCCCGTGTCTTGCGAAAACTCTTTCGCCAGCGCGGCAAAATCGTCACCCTTCTTCGCCCGCGCCGCAATCTCTTCCGCCTTCTTCTTCGCCGCCTCTTTCTCCGCTTCCGGCGCCGTATCCGCCACCTTGATCAACACATGCGACGCCGACACCTCTTCGGCCTTGTTGTACTCGCCCTTGCGCTCTTCAAACGCCTCTTTCAGCCGCTTCTCATTGTCGGCGATATACTTCGCAAGCGCATCGCCTTCGAGGTTCAACTCGGTCGCAAAATTCGCCGGGTCAATCTTCACGAGCTTCAGGCTCACCTTGTCGTTCTTCTCGATGAACGCTTCCTTCAACTCCGACTCCGCCACGCCCACCGGCTCCTGAATCAACAGCCGCAGATTCTCCGCCATCAACCGCCGACGCTGCCGCTCTTCAAACCGCCCCGGACTCGACCGGTAATAGTACCGCACCAGCTTCGTGTAGTACTCGTAGTCAAACTTCCCCTCTTTAAAAAACACTTCCTGCGTCAGAATGAAGTCGTGCAGCGCATCGTCGCTCACGAGAAGCTTCAGCTTCTCCGCCTCCTGCGCCAGCAACTCCGTCTCAATCACGGTATCCATCACCGTGTTCTTCAACCCCATCGTCCGCGCCTCTTCGAGACCAAACCGACCCTGCCGCTGCGACTCTTCGCGCTGCAACGCCTCGTTGTACGCAAACTCGAAATCCGCAACCGGAATCTCACGCCCGTTCACCTTCGCCGCGTACGTGACGTCGGCCCCGCAACCCGAATTGCCAAATGAACCCGGACCAAAGCTGATCACGAAAAACAGTGACAACCCACCAACGATCATCCACGAGACGATGCCGGTCTTGCGATCACGAAGAAAACTCAACATGCCATACGCCCCTGCGCGCCTCTCACGGCGGGCCGAACTGATACCCCAATTTCGGGTGCAACCCGTTGATCTCACACACGAAAGTTAACGGTCGTGGTGCGACGGGGCGCGGAACCTACCGCACGCGCGGGGCCGACGCAATACGCGACCCCGCCAACACCCCACCTTCACCCCACCTTACACACCACCTTCACACCGCCATCACCCACCCCACAATCCCCGTATTCTCAAAGAATACGCTCGCAAAGCCCCCCCTGTTGACAGCACGCCCCCCTCACCACAACGATACCCATGGCGACCGATGGCACCCCAAAGGGTGTGTGTGAAACAACAGTGTCTCAAAAACCCGCTACCGCCCCCACCATCTTCACCGCTGCACGCACCCTCGCGCTCACCCTCGCCTTCACCCTCCCGTTCGCCTTCACCCTCCCGTTCGCCTTCACCCTCCCGCTCGCCCTGACCGTCGCCCTCGCGCCCGGACATCTCGCCCACGCGCAGGCAACCAGCGCACAAACCGCGACAAAAACACCTCGCGCCCGCACAGCCCAATCCCCAGGCCAGCCTGCCACCACAAAGTCTGCCACCACAAAGTCTGCCACCACCAAAACCACCACCACAAAAAACGGCACCACCAAAAACGGCACCACCAAAGCCGCCACCAAAACAAAAAAGCCCGCCCCACGCGACGACGACACCGACCAGAAAGAAAACCCCGACACCGACGAATCCCCCTCGTTTCGCCTCAACGACAACACCTTCTTCCTCACAGTCGGCTGGCTCGGCGGACTCATGCCCGTCCAGCAACCCCAGTTCAACCTTCTCGCCATCTTCGGCGCCGACTACCCCAACCGCGCCCCCCGTGACTGGGGCAACGCCGCCCTCGTTCGCTTAGGCGCAAACCTCGCCGACAAAGACGGTCTCGCTTTTCGCTTCACACCCGGACACCTCACCATCGGCGCACTCTCGCAATACACCCGCTCGTCAAAACTCTCCCCCAACTTTCAGGGCGGCACCCCCACCTTCAACGGCGCATGGTCACTCGGACTCGGACTCACCAAACGCTTCTACGGCCCCAACGCCGCCTTTCTCCTCTACTTCTCACCCGCCTCACCCGGACTCCTCTTCGGCGAAGTCCAACTCCCCAACGGCACCATCGAGGCCCAGTTCGGCTTCACCGTCATGTACGAGTTCGGCCTCGGCGTCGCCATCAAAATGACCCCCACCGCCGCATGGATCATCGAAGGCGGAATCACAGGCTACCTCAACTTCATCTCCGCCGACTCAGACCTCGCCACCCCCGGCTTCGGCGTCCCCTACGGCACCCTCTCCACCGGCTTCGAACTCTAGTCTCGTCGCGTCTCATCGCGCGAACCCGTGCCGCCCGCTCGCTTGATCGCCCGCTCGCCCGCTCGCTACTTCGGCAGCACCACAAACCGCGTCCGCTCTTCACGCAACACGAGCAACAGCACCCGCTCTGCCGACTTCTCATACGCCGCCTTAAACTCTCCAACGCTCTTCACGCTCGCGCGGTTCACCTCGACCACCACGTCACCGCGCGACAGCCCCGCCCCTGCCGCCTTGCTCCCCGCCTCAACATTCATCACCACCACGCCCCCCTTCACGCTCTTCGGCACCTTCAACTCGTTGCGCAACTGCGGCGTCAACTCGCTCAACGACAGCCCCGCCGGCGCCGCCTCATCTTTCGCACCCGGCCCATTCTGCCCCGCACGCGTCAACTCTGCCGGCAACTCACCCAGCATCACCTGCACATCGCGCCGCGACTTGCCCCGATAAAGCGACACCGTCACCGACTTCGCCGCCCCCTTCATCGCCACCGTGTTGCGCAACTGCGACGGCTCTTCCACCGCCTTCCCATCAATCGCCACAATCACATCACCCCGCTCGATACCCGCCTTCGCCGCCGGCCCCTCCGCAACCACATCCGACACCAGCACCCCCTTCTCAACCGGAAGCTCAAGCGTCTTCGCCAAATCGCCCGTCACATCCTGAATCATGATGCCGAGCCACCCGCGCACCACACGCCCATCTTTCAACAGCGACTGCATGATCCCTTCCGCCATGTTCGCCGGTATCGCAAACCCAATTCCCTGATACCCCCCGCTGCGACTCGCAATCGCCGTGTTCACCCCCACAAGCTCACCCCGCATATTGATCAGCGCACCACCCGAATTACCCGGGTTGATCGCCGCATCGGTCTGAATGAAATCTTCGTAATCGGTAATCCCAATGTTCGCCCGCCCCGTCGCCGACACGATGCCCATCGTCACCGTGTGCCCAAGCCCAAACGGATTCCCAATCGCCAGCACCACCTCACCCAGCCGCATCTTCGACGAGTCGCCCAATGCCAGCGGCTTCAACCCTTGCGGAACCTCTTTCAGCCGCAGCACCGCCAAATCGCTCGCCGGGTCGGTGCCCACAATCGTCGCCTCAATCTGCCTGCCGTCGCTAAACCCCACCCGAATGTCGGTCGCCCGCTCAACCACGTGATTGTTCGTCAGCACGATCCCATCCGCCCGCACAATCACCCCCGAACCCAGACTCTGCTCGCGCCGCTCTGGCAGCTTTTGCCCCTCCGGACGTTGCCCCAAAAAATGCTCGAAAAATGGATTCCCAAACAGCGGCCCCATCTGCTCGCGTGCCGACACCACCCGCGACGTAAAAATGTTCACCACCCCCGGCACCGACCGCTCGGCAATATCAGCAAGGCTCGCCCCACCGCCCGTAAGACCCGGCACCTGCGCCTGCGCTGGCGTCGGCTCGACAAGCTGCATCGGCGACGCCGACACCCCCATCGCACCCGCCGCGGGGTCGCCAACCCCCATCGCCCCATCGTCGCAACCCGTCAGCGCCACCGGCACCACCACCAACATCACCACCGACACCACGAGCAACAATTCACGAGCCATCACGCGAAACTTCGTCATCAAAACACCTCTCGTCAGTGCAGGCGCGTCACATCACGCGCACGACGTTACGCGCACGAAGAACCCGTGCGCGTTAAAACCGCACGTCAACCTAAGACCGCTCTGCTACCGGTCAACTGCACCGATGTTGAGAAAGATGAAGCCCGCCCTCACACACCATTCAGCCGTCACACACCATTCAACCCTCACACACCATTCAACCGCAACTGCGCAGGCGGCGCCGGCGTCTCAACCGCGACCGGATACTCACCCGTAAAACACGCCGAGCAGTAACCCTTCGACACCTCACCCGCCACCGCGCGGTGCAACCCATCGAGCGACAGATACGCCAGCGAGTCGGCACCCAGATACTCGGCAATCTCATCCACCGTATGCTGCGCCGCAATCAACTCGCCACGGTTCGGCGTATCAATCCCGTAAAAACACGAGTGCGTCGTCGGCGGCGACGAAATGCGCATGTGCACCTCACGCGCCCCCGCATCGCGAATCATCTGCACGATCTTGCGCGACGTCGTACCCCGCACAATCGAGTCGTCAATCACCACCACCCGTTGCCCCCGCAAAATATCCCGCACCGGAGAAAGTTTGCGCTTCACCCCCAGATTGCGAATCAACTGCGACGGCTCGATGAACGTGCGCCCCACATAGTGACTGCGCACGAGCCCAAGCTCAAACCGCAACCCCGACGCCTCCGCATACCCCATCGCCGCGTGCACCCCGCTGTCGGGCACCGGAATCACAATATCCGCTTCCGCCGGCTTCTCACGCGCCAGCTCCTGACCCATCCGCCGCCGCGCACCAATCACCCCGATACCAAACAGGTTCGTATCCGGACGTGCAAAATACACGTACTCAAAAATGCACTTCGCCGTCGCCGCGCGCTCGCCAAACCTCAGGCTCCGCGTCCCATGCGCGTCAATCACCACCATCTCACCCGGCTCGATCTCGCGCATATACGCCGCGTCAAGCAAATCCAGCGCCGTCGTCTCGCTCGCCACGATGTAGCTGTGATGCAGCCGCCCCAGCACCAGCGGACGAAACCCCTGCGGGTCACGCGCCGCAATCAACTTACCCTCGGTCAAAAACAGCACGCTGTACGCGCCCTTCGTCGCCCGCAACGCCTCGGCAATCCGCTCTTCAATCGTGTGCGCCCGCGACCGCGCAACGAGGTGCACAAACACCTCGGTATCCATCGTGCTTTGAAACAGCGCCCCTTCGTTCTCGAGCTGGTCGTGCAGTACCGCCGTGTTCACGAGGTTGCCGTTGTGCGCGACCGACAACAGACCCCACCGCGCCGTCACGCTCAGCGGCTGCGCGTTGACGATCTGCGACTCACCCGTCGTCGAGTAGCGCACGTGACCAATCGCGTTTTTTCCCGGAAGTTTCGCCAGCGTCGCCTCATCGAACACGTCTTGCACGTGCCCCATGCCGCGATGGGTGAACAGTCTGCCATCGTGCTCGGTGACGATGCCCGCGCTTTCCTGACCCCGGTGCTGCAGGGCGTGCAGGCCCAGGTGCGTGATGTGCGACGCTTCCGCGTGACCAAAGACCCCGAATACTCCGCACATGGTGGAAAGCGCCTCCCAAGCGCGGGCGCCGAACTACCACGAACGCCACCACGCGGCAACGCGTTTCATGCCTTCCACCACCTCAACCCGCTTCCCTCACCCTTCGTCGTCATGCGGCTTACCAATCGGACCCGAAAGCCGCAGCGCATCCAGCACACCCGCATCTTCAAGCGTCGTCGTGTCACCCGACGCCACCTCACCCGCCGCAACCGACCGCAACAACCGCCGCATAATCTTCCCCGACCGCGTCCGCGGAGAGAATCGCGGGCGGGAACGGTACGCGGGGACTGGGGTCCGTGACCCCGTCCGCGGCAACGACGGCGCAAACCGTATCTCCGCCGGACGCGCAATCGCGCTGATCGCATCCGCCACAAACCGCTTCAACTCACCCGCAAGCTCCGCACTCCCCGCAAAACCCTGCCGCAACGTCACAAACGCCACCACCGCCTGACCCGTCAACGCATCATTGCGACCCACCACAGCCGCCTCCGCCACCTGCGGGTGCGCCACCAGCGCCGACTCAATCTCCGCCGTCCCCAGCCGATGCCCCGACACATTCAACACGTCATCCACACGCCCCATCACCCAAAAATACCCATCCGCATCTTTGCGCGCACCATCCCCCGTAAAATACACCCCCGGCACCTCCGCCCAATACGCCGCGCGATACCGCTCATCATTCCCCCAAATCGTCCGCAACATCGACGGCCATGGACGCCGCACCGCCAGATACCCACCCGAACCCGCCTCAACCTCACGCCCCTCATGGTCAATCACCGCCGCATCCACACCAAACATCGGCACCCCCGCGCTACCCGGCTTCGTCGCATGCGCCCCCGGCAACGTCGTTATCATGATCGCCCCCGTCTCCGTCTGCCACCACGTATCCACCACCGGACACCGCCCACCGCCAATCACCTCGTAATACCACCGCCACGCTTCCGGATTGATCGGCTCGCCCACGCTCCCCAATAGCCGCAACGACGACAGGTCATGCTTGCGCGGCCACGCCTCGCCCCACTGCATAAACGCTCGTATCGCCGTCGGCGCCGTGTAAAGCACCGTCACCCGATGCTTCTCCACAATCCGCCAGAACCGATCCGGCTCCGGATAACTCGGCACCCCCTCGTACATCATCACCGTCGCACCATTCATCAACGGCCCGTAAACCACATACGAGTGCCCCGTCACCCAGCCCACATCCGCCGTGCACCAGTAAACATCATCATCGCGCAGATCAAACACCTCACCCGCCGTCAACGCCACCGCCACACCATACCCACCCGTCGTGTGCAAAATCCCCTTCGGCTTACCCGTCGAACCCGACGTGTACAGCACAAACAGCGGATGCTCCGCATCCAGCGCCACAGCCTCGCACTGCGTCCCCACCGTCTCCGCCAATTCATGCCAAAAATGGTCGCGCCCCGCCCGCATCGCCAAATCCGGCTGCCACGTCCGCCGCACCACCAGCACATTGCGCACCGTCGGGCAGCTCTCGAGCGCCGCATCCACAGCAGGCTTCAACGGCAACACCGCACCCTTGCGATGACCACCATCCGCCGTCACCACGCACACCGCACCCGCATCGTTGATCCGCTCCGCCAGCGCCGTCGCGCTAAACCCACCAAACACCACCGAGTGCGTCGCCCCAATCCGCGCGCACGCCAGCATCGCAATCACCGCCTCCGGAATATGCGGAAGATAAATCGCCACCCGGTCACCCGTGCGCACACCAAGCGACTTCAACACGTTCGCCGCGATGCACACCTCGCGATGCAGCGCCCCATACGTCAGCACCCGCTGGTCGCCCGGCTCACCCTCAAAAATAATCGCCGCCTTGTTGCGCCGCCACGTCGCAAGATGCCGATCCACCGCGTTGTAACAAAGGTTGATCTTCCCACCCACGAACCACTTCGCATGCGGAAGCTCCCACTCCATCACCTTCTCAAACGGCTCAAACCACGTCAGTCGCTCCGCCGCCTCACGCCAGAACGCCTCAGGCTCGTCAAGCGAACGCCGATACCGCGCAAGATACTCCTCCGCCGACTTCGTCCGCGCCTTCTCGCGAAACGCAGCCGATGGCTCATACCGCGCCCCCTCTTCCTGCAACGATGTAATACGCCCCGTCGTCTTCGCTTGCCCCTTCGCGGCGGCTGAAACAGGCTCTGTCATGCGCGGCTCCATCAGCGTTCGATCCGTCGTTGGTCAACGTCGTTGGTCAATCACGTGTAGTCCGCTCACGATACGCCCCCTCGCGACCCGATGGAAGTCTCACCACCCACTCGCGCCCTCCCTCGCGCGCGTCCCCCCTCAAAATAAAAACAGTCCTCACTGGGGAAAACGGGGCCGACGCCTGCCGTCGGCGGGGGATAGG
>CAZXXB010000149.1:7250-9496 GCA_964644185.1 uncultured Myxococcota bacterium | reverse complement strand
CCTCGCCGACAACGCAATCGGCGTGCCCCCGTCGCGCCACATCAGCCCCGCCGGGCTCACCGTCACCCGCCGCGCCGATGTCGGCGTCATCGCCGCGGGTGCCACCGAGTTCTGGAAGCACCTGCCCGGCTACTACTACCTCTTCTGCACCTTCGACTTTCTCTTCGCTGAACTCGCCTTCTTCCCCCAAAAACCCTGGAACCTCGTCCCCGGCCTCATCTTCCCCCTCGTGATGGGGCTCGCCTACTTCTACGCCCGCCTCAAACTCTCAAGCGCCTCGCGTGACAACGCACGACGCTACTTCGGCCTCGTCGTCACCGCCTCACTCGCCTTCGTCGCCCTGCTCATCGCCCTCACCCCCACCATCCCCCTCGCCGACAACCTCGACGACCACTACGACCTGCTCAAACTGCGCCACGAATTCGTCACCCTGCTCTGGATACCCCTCATCGCCGCCCACTGCTTCTGGAACAAAGGCGCACAAACCTTCACCATCTTCTACGTCGCCGCCCTCATCTACGGCATCGCCCAAGAAACCGGCGGCGTCATGCTCGGCTACTTCGCCGAAAGCGGATACCACCTCTACCTCCCCTTCATCGCCGCCCCAGTCACCACCGCCTTCGGTTGGTCCACCGTCTACTACCCCGTCATCGCCATCTTCGAGATGTACCGCCGCGCCTTCCCCGCCGTCGCACGCTTCGGCGTCGTCGCCTCCGCCGCAACCGTCGCCCTCATGGCCGCCTCATTCGACCTGCACCTCGACGCCATGGCCACCGGCATCGGACTCTGGGTCTGGCATGAAGCCTACTACGCCACCCCCTCCACCATCTTTCTCTTCGGCGTCCCCATCCTCAACTTCTTCGCATGGTTCTGGGCCGTCTCGTCATTCGCCCTCGTCTACTTCTTCATCGAGCACCACCGCCCCCACATGAGCGGACTCAAACGCGGCATCATCATCGCGCTGCTCGTCGGCCCCATCCAGTGGGCCTCTGGCATCGGCTTCTTCTCAACCATGTTTCTCATCGAAGGCGGCATCAACGGACCAACCGGCCAGGTCTTGCGTACCCTCTTCGAACACGGCTTTCTCTGGCACTAACGGCTGAGACTGAATTTGCGCAGACACCGAATTCTCTTTGGCCAATTTCTGTGGCACTGATCAGGTGCGACGCACGACACCGCTCAACACGCAGCACAACAGATAACTCACCCAACCACCGAGGGCTCGCGCACATGGCTCACACAACACCGACCCTCGCACCGACCCTCGCACCCACCCTCACTGCCCTCTTCACCACGTTCTCCACCACGCTCTTCACCGCGCTGTTCACGACCCTCGCGACCCTCGCGACCCTCGCAACCGTCGCCCCCGCAAGCACAGCATACGCCGACGAGGCAAGCCCCGCCCCAGCAACCGCCCCCGTCACCGACGTCGGCGAGCGCGCAGACTTTCTCCAACAGCGTTTCTCCGAAGGTCAGCGCAACGCCCAACTCTGGTTCTGGGGGTTCACCGGCGGCACCGCCGCGCTCGCCGTCGGACAAGGCGTCGTCGGAGCAGTCGTCACCACCACCGACGTCCGCGTTCCGGCGCTCGTTGGCGCGGGCACCGCCCTCATCGGCGTACTTACCCTTGTCGTCATCCCCCTGCCTACCATCTACGCTGGCGACACCCTCACTGACCTCAAAGCATCCGGCGCCCCCGAAGCCGAACGCCTCGCCGTCGCCGAAGACCTCTTGCGCCGCGCCGAACAGACCGAGTGGCTCAACACAAGCTGGGTCGCCCACACGCTCACCGCCGTCCTCGCACTCGGCTCCGCAGCCATCCTCTGGGCCGCCTACGACCTACCCGTTCAAGCCGTCATCCAGCTCGTCGCCGTCACCGCCATCGGCGAACTCCGCATCTGGACTCTCCCCAAAGTCGCCACCGATCTGCGACGCGACTACGACAAACTCTACGGCACCGCCGCAGCGCGCGAAGCCACCCGCCTGCGCTTCG
The DNA here is from genome assembly GCA_964644185.1 of uncultured Myxococcota bacterium. Classification (GTDB taxonomy): domain Bacteria; phylum Myxococcota; class JAJVIH01; order JAJVIH01; family CAZXXB01; genus CAZXXB01. The sequence continues at coordinate 7,503 of CAZXXB010000149.1, read as the reverse complement.
CCGAAGACCCCCTCATGGCCGTCACCGTCTCGCGCAACTCAAGCCGCACCGCACTCGACTTCAACCCCTCGCTCACCTCGTTTGGTCTTGTGCTTTCGACCAATGCCTTCTAAGTGATTCCAATCCGCCTCCCGCTTCGCATCGTGCGCCGTCACGACCATTCGACGATGCACAAGCGTCACGGGCAGCGCGCCATTGGAGTCTCACATGCCGCACGTTCGCTCGCACCTTCGCCCACGCCTCACGCTCGCCC
>CAZXXB010000149.1:1808-7192 GCA_964644185.1 uncultured Myxococcota bacterium | reverse complement strand
GACAACGACGCCAATACTGACGACACGACAGACGGTACAACCGACGACACCGACTCAACCTCGGACACATCTGACTCAAGCGACGATGACGACGACGATAGCGATGACGACGACACGGTAAGTGACGACGACGACAGCACCGACACCTCTGGCAACGACGACGACGACACGGGCACCACCACCCCCTCGTTTGCCGTGACCGTCGAACCCGGCGCCGGCATCTGGAAAGTCACCGCCGCAGGCATCGCCGAACCCGTCCTCTCAGGCCCACTCGACTGCGACGGCGACACGCCCCCCCTTCGCGCCGCCGAAGGTGAACCCTTCGTCCAGAACGAATTCGGCAGCTTCATCATCGAACTCGAAAGCAACCGCACCCGCCGCCTCATGCGCTGGACCTCGCCTACGTGCGCCCCACCCTCCGTCACCACCGACCCCGACGGCGCCGTCAACCTCACATGGCAGGCAGGCGACACCGCTGGCCGCGTCACCCCCGACCGCGAACCACAAAAAGCCCCCATCACCCTGCGCATCGCCCCCTATTTCCGCGCCGACGAAACCCCAAACCCCACCCGCTTCGACCTGCTCGTCACCCTCGCAAGCGACGACCCCAACATCATCGGCGGCGAGCTACGCTTCAACTGCAATCCCGACGACGCCTTCTTCGGTCTCGGCACACAAGTCACCGGCCTCGACCTTCGCGGACGCAAATACCCCCTCTGGACTCAGGAACAGGGCAACGGCAAAAAAGACAACCCCCTCTTCCCCCTCGAAGGCCCCCTTGAAGCCGCCTACGCCCCCATGGGCGTCTGGCACTCTTCCGCCAATTACAGCGCCATCATCGGCCACGACGGCTACACCGAAATCGACTTCTGCTCGCAAGCCAACAAAGACCACACCGTCGTCCGCTCATACGGCGCACCACCCTCATTCGTCATCGTCCGCGGCGACACCCCCCGCGCCCGCATGAACCGCATCGCAGATTACGTCGGCCGCCCACCCACCGTACCCGACTGGGTCTTCGCCCCATGGAACGACGCCGTCGGCGGCCCCCCCCGCATGGATGAAGTCGCGACGCGCCTGCGCGACAACAACATCCCCTCCTCCGCCATCTGGTCCGAAGACTGGATGGGCGGCTCACAAAGCGCCACAGGCTTCCGCCTCTCGTACATCTGGCAATGGGACCCCGTCCGCTACCCAGACCTCCCCGGCCTCATCAACAACCTCCACAAAAACGGCTTCGCCTTTCTCGGCTACTTCAACCCTTTCGTCCCCGAACCCGGCATCAACGGCAACGAAAAATCACCCGTCTGGCTCGAAGGCATCGAAAACGGCTACCTCCACACCGACAAAGACGGCAACCTCGTCACCCTCACCGACCCCGCCTTCCGCAACGCCTCACAGGTAGACCTCACCAACGACGACGCCATCGCGTGGCTCAAAGGCTACCTCGAAGAAGCCGCCGTCACGCAAAACCACGACGGCTGGATGGTCGACTTCGCCGAGTGGATGCAGATCACCGTCGCCCCCAAAAACGGCGAAAGCGCATGGCTCGAACACAACCGCTACCCACTGCGCTGGCAAAAGGTCAACACCGAGGTCCTCGCCGCCGCGAACGAAACCACACCCGAAGGCTACACCTACTTCGCACGCTCGGGCTGGGCCTCCATCAACGGCGGAACCCCCGGCGTCATCCCCACCCTCTGGGCCGGTGATCAAGAGACCGACTGGGGCTACGGCGACGGCTTCCCCACCGTCATCCCCATCGGACTCCACGCCGGACTCTCCGGCATCAGCATCTATGGCAGCGACATCGCCGGCTACACCTCGATCTCCGTCCCCAACACCAACAAAGAACTCTTCTACCGCTGGGCCGCGCAAGGCGCCTTCACACCCCTCATGCGCACCCACCATGGCAGCGACGAATGCGGCAACTGGAGCTTCGACCGCGACCCCGAAACCCTCCTCCACTACGCCCGCTACGCCCGCATCCACACCCTCATGCTCCCCATCTGGCAAGCCCTCCACGCAGAGTCGCGCGCCAAAGGCCTACCCATCATGCGCCACCCCTTCATCGTCGAGCCACAACCCACCGCCCCACTCTGGAAAGGCACCGACTACCAGTATTTTCTCGGTGACAATGTTCTCGTCGCCCCCGTCCTCGAAGAGGGCGCGACAACACGCACCGTCACCCTGCCCCTCACCGCGCGCTCGCAAACCGGCGAAACCGTCACCTCAACGTGGTGGCCCCTCTTCGGCGACGCCCCGCTCGCGGCAACCGCCGCCGCCACCGCAGACGCCGACACGTTCGACACCAACGCCGCCCCAACCGAGCTACCCGTCTTCGTTCGTGCGGGCACGGCCCTCCCCCCGCTTCACCGCGCACCCGACACCTTCTACCCGCTCGCCACCGAAGCCGGCGTCACCACCCTCGACGACGTAAAGGGTGAGTACCGCATCGCCCTCTACCCCACCGCCGACGGCGACGCCGAAACCTCGCTCAACGCTGGCCCCGTCGCGACCGGCGACTCCAACCCCTTCCCGACCCTCACCGCCATCGGCCTCGATTTCAGCGCCACCGCCCCCTTCGCCAACCCACGACGCGACAACGACGGCACCGCTATCCCCGAATGCGACGACACCGTAACCCTCGACGTCCCCCTGCCCGACGCAAGCTGCGTCGACCCCGATGGACGCTTCATCGTCCTCGTCGAAGAGAGCGTCGCCGTCACGTTCGGTGAGGGTGATTCCGGCGGCACGCTCGGCGTCGAGTCGAACCCCACCGCAAAACTCTGGATAGCGATCGGCAAAGACGCGTGGGGCGAACTCGCCAACCCCACCACCCTCACCGATCTCGACCCCAACATTCCGCCCCCCTGCGAAGAGTAACGCGACCCGAACCCACCCCACCCAACGAGGTCTCCCATGCGCCGAAACGAGATCAGCCTCTGCGTCGCCCTCGCCTCGCTTCTGCTGCTCGCCACCGCGTGCGACGACGACGAACCGTTCGACACCGCAAGCGACACCGCCGACACCGCCGCCAATCCAGGCGACACCGCCAACAGCGGCAACAGCGGTAACACCGGCGAATGCACGCTCACCGCTGGCTGCACCGCGTTTGACTGCCCCGAGGCCCACCGCTGCATCGGCGGAACCTGCGTCGCCGACACCGATACCTCCTCCGATACCGCCGACGACACCAACACCGACACCTCCTCCAGCGCCGATACAGACGCCAATACAGACTCGAACGGCGACACCGATTCGCTCGACGATGATGATAACGACGACGATGACTTCGGCGACACCTCCGACACCGACACAGACGGCGACACGTCTGACACCAGCGGCGACACCACCGACTCCGACACCAACACCGACACCAGCGACACCTCAGCTAGCAACGACGACGACGACACCACCCCACCCGAACCCGTCGATTGCTCACCCATCGCGGCCAACACCGACTGGCAACTCTGCTCTTCAACCGACGACGAGTGCCGCGCCGTCTTCACCGACAAAGCCGGCTGCAACGCCCTCTGCGCCGCCGCCAACCTCACCTGCGCCGGTGTCTTCGAAAACATCGACGACGCCTGCGCACCCGACACCACCCGCGCCGAACTCACCTGCACCCCAGACTCCAACCACGCCAGCGACTACTGCGTCTGCAAACGCCCCAACGAGTGCCAACCCAACTGCACCGCAAAAACCTGCGGCCCCAACGGCTGCGGTCAACTTTGCGGAACCTGCGCCGACAGCGAAGCCTGCATCGACGGAACCTGCAAACTCACCAACGCACCCGCCGACGAAGACTGCACCACCTACCCCTTCAAAGCCTCGACCCTCCTCGCCGAACGCGTCGGCTTCGGCAGAAACACCACCGGCGGCGACCCCAACAACCTCTACCGCGTCACCACCCTCGCCGCCTCAGGCGCCGGCTCACTCAAAGACGCCCTCGAAAGCGACGAAGACTACTGGATAGTCTTCGACGTCGAAGGCACCATCAAACTCTCCCGTGGCAGCAACGGCGAACCCACCCGCATCCGCGTCAAATCCAACAAAACCATCGACGGCAGAGGACGCGACATCAAAGTCGCCAACGTCCAGTTCGACATCGTCCCCGGCGTCAAAAACGTCATCTTCAGCGACATCGAAATCTTCATCGAAAACCCCGTCGACAATCAGGGCGACCTCATCAGCATGCGCGGCAACGTCAGCAACGACCCCGACACCGCCGACACCCGCAACTGCTGGTTCCACCACCTCGACCTTCACCACGGCGGCGATGGAGCCCTCGACAACCGCGGCGCCACCAACATCACCATCTCGTGGCTCCACATCCACGACCACACCAAGGTCATGCTCCACACCAAAGACACCGACAACATCGAGGCCACCCACCAGCGCATCACCTACCACCACAACTGGTTCGACACGACCACCCGCCGCGGACCCCACTTCGCCTACGGACTCGCAGACTTCTTCAACAACTGGCAATTCCATTTCTACGAGTACGGTGCCAACAGCATCGACGAAGCCCAGTTTCTCAGCGAAGCCAACATCTACGAAGCCCGCCCCGGAACCTTCTGCCTCCCCGCTTGCCCCGACCCCAGCCCCCACGGCGGCGGCAACGACCTCACCGCCTCCAAAAAAGCCCTCGTCAACGACTGGGCACCCGACAAAACCAACGGCTACGTCAAATCGGTCAACGACCTCTTACTCAACGGAGCAACCGCCGTCAGCGCAAGCCCAAACAAAGTCTTCAATCGCGCCGACCACTACAACGCCACCCCCGAACCCGCCAACGACGCCCTCAAGACCAAACTCCAGAACGGCACCGGCCCCCGCGTCAACTACTGCAAATCACCCTGACGCTCACCACCACATACACCGCCACATTCACCGCCACATACACCGCCAGGCACACGCAGCCTCATGCACCGTCGCACCACACCGCAGCCCTTCTCGCGCCACACATTCCCCCTCGCGCAGCTCGCACTCATCCTGCTCGCCGCCGCACCACACGGCGCCCACGCCGGCAACCGCGACAGCTACTTTCACGGCAACGAAGCCGCAATCACCGCCGGGGCCATCACCGCCATGGCACGCGCCACGGACGCCGTCTGGTACAACCCCGCCGGACTCGGAGCCAACACACGCGGCAGGGTCGAAGTCACCGCCAACGCCTTCACCCTCCGCATCCGCTCAGTCGATGCCCTCGTCACCACCGTCGGCCCCTCAGGCGCGACCTACCCCCAAGACCTCTCTTCCCTCGAATTCGCCCCCGTACCCACCGCCATCGTCGCCGCCCACAACGTCGCCGACAACGGGACCCTCGCCCTCGGCATCTTCGTCACCTCCCTCGAAGCATGGCGTTTTAACGACCG
>CAZXXB010000149.1:0-1746 GCA_964644185.1 uncultured Myxococcota bacterium | reverse complement strand
TCAACCACACCGAAACCCTGCAACGCTACCACATCGGCCCCGCCGTCGGCTGGCAGCCACACCCACTCTGGCGCGTCGGTGCCGCCCTCTACGTCGTCTACTCAACCTCAAGCACCACCACCATCGTCGCCACACAGGGCAGCACAGGCTCGGGCGACGACGCCCGCAGCCTCTTCGGCAACGTCACCGCCACCAACGCCGACATCTCCTTCGGCATGCAACCCGTCCTCAGCATGCAGGCTGGCCCCTTCAAAAACTTCCACGTCGGACTCTCCATCCGCTTCCCCACACTCCTCGTCTACCAATCCAACGACACCAGCACCGTCATCTCCTCGGGCGAGAGCCGCGACACCACCGGCGACGGCCCCAACGACGCCATCACCGAGAGCGCCAAAGCCCAGTCGGCAAGCGCCCTCTCGACACTCGCCCCCTTCCGCTTCACCGCCTCGCTCGCCTACGCCCTCTCAAACGGCTGGGTCAGCATCGAGGGCGACTACGCACTCAACAACCGCTTCGACTCACCCACCGGCAGCGTCGTCTCAGAGCCCGTCTACAACCTTCGCGCCGGTGCCCTCTTCGACGCCACCAAACGCCTCAAACTCGGCGGTGGAATCTTCACCGACCGCAGCCCCGACCCCACCCCACAATTCGGTCAATTTCGCGTCGACTACTACGGCGCGACCTTCGGCGGCAGCTACGACGCCATTCACGGACTCAGCCTGCGCGAGTCGGCCAACGACATCCGCTTTCGCATCTGCGCCGCCATCCGTTACGCCGTCGGCTTCGGCGAGGCGGGCACCGTGCAAAACCCCTTCAACGCCCTCATCACCGGCATCACCACCGCAAGCGACGACCTCACCTCGACCCGCGACGTCGTCTTTCACGAGGTGGCCTTCCACCTCGGCACCGGCCTCGATTTTTAGCCCCGCCTGCTCACGCACCGCGCGGTCACGAGAAGAGACCCGACCTACGCCACCCCAAACTCTTTGAGCACAGCCTCGGTGTGCTCACCAAGCCGTGGCGGGGGCTGCGGCTCAACGCTCACAAACGCCGCCCCACTCGCCGTCTCCCCCCGAAATGGAAACCCCGCCGTCCGCACCTTCGCAACGCCCGCCTCACCCGTCACCGGCACCTCGACAAACATCCCCCGCGCCACATGCTGCGCGTCGCCAAATACCTCATCCCCCTCGTAAATCGGCTCGATGCACGCATCAAACGGCGCCGTCTGCGCCGCCCACTCATCGCGACTCTTCTCCAGCAACCGCGCCGCCACCTTCGCCTGCACCTGCGCCCCCCGCTCACCCTGCGACAACCCATCGTGCGCCAACTCGTGAAGCCCAATCGCCGCGCAAAACTTCGCCCAGAACTTCGGCTCGAGCGCCCCCACCGCCAGATACTTTCCGTCGCCGCACCGATAAACCTGGTAACATGGAAACGCCCCCGTCAGCGTCGCCAACCCGCGCCCAATCGGTGCCGCCTGCCCCGCCCGCTCGGCCAGAAACATCGTCTGAAACGCCAACACCCCCTCGGTCATCGACACATCGAGCCACGCACCCTCACCGCTCCGCTCGCGCGCAAACAACGCCGCCAGCATCGCCATCACCGCATTAAAACTTCCACCCGCCACGTCACCCACCTGAATACCCGGCGTCGCAATATCGCACCCTGCCGCACAAGCATCCGCACGACCAGTCATGAACCACGATCTTTCCCGCGCGCTGCAGGAGCGCGTGGCCGAGGCGGCCG
>CAZXXB010000148.1:0-9533 GCA_964644185.1 uncultured Myxococcota bacterium | reverse complement strand
CGCACCGCAAGCTCGAACTGCGCGAGCATCTTTGAAGCAAGCGCGGCGTCGATGTCGAACGCGACGCCACCCGGTTTCACGATGCCGCGACCAAAGCGGCTGCCCCCGATTGCGGCGCTGAGGTTGAGAAACTCGCCGCGGATACGTCCGCAATACTGGGCGGTGGGCAAAAAGCCGACGTCACCTGCAAGTGCGCCGAGGTCGCCGGTGTGATTGGCGAGCCGCTCGAGTTCGAGCGCAATCGTGCGAATCGCGTCGGCGCGCGGCGGTGCCCAGATGCCGCTCATGCTTTCGAGAATGCGAACCCAGGCCATCGTGTGACCGATGCTGGTGTCTCCAGCGATGGCTTCGATCTGAAAATGCGAGGCCCTGTGTGGTCCGCCGACGAGCCGGTTCTCGATGCCGCGATGCTGGTAGCCCAGATGAATCTCGAGGTGCAGCACCTCTTCACCACGGCACTGAAAGCGAAAGTGCCCCGGCTCAATCACCCCCGCATGTACCGGACCCACCGCCACTTCGTGAATGTCGGGCCCCTCGACGCGAAAGAAGTCGAACACACCGGGCGCAATCGGCTCTTGCGCGTCGCGCCCCCATGCATCGCGCCCCTCACCGTTGCGATGCACATAGCGCACCGGCTTTAACCACGGGTGTCCATCGGGCGTGACACCCCACTGTTCGGCGAGCTCGCGCTCAAACAGGTGCACCTCAGGACAATCGTTGGTGAGCGAGCGAAAGCGCTTATCAACGGTCGTCGCAAGCACCGACAAACCCTTGTAGGGCGCGGCGTCTTCGAGCACCGCATAGATGCGCAACGCGGCATCAGGCGGTGCAGGCGCGCCATCGGGTACATCGGGGTCACCAAACATCGCGACGACGCGCCCGCGTGACTGGCACGTCGCGATCACCGTTTCGCGAAACGCGGCGAACGGCACCACCGGCACCGACGCAACGGGCACGGTAAGTCCGCTACGAATCACGAGGGGCTTCAACATCGTGGCCGTCATGACGAGGTGCCTCCAAGCGAGGGGGCGATTTCGCGCAACACATCGACGAGTCCGGGCGGCAGCCAGATACCCGCGCCGAGTGCCATCGCACACAGCACGACGAGCGGAATCACCGCCCATGCGTATTCGGTGCGGTCGGCTCCGGCGCGCGGAGGTTCAGCGGGCCCCAGCATCATCGCGGTCACGTGGCGCATGAACCCCGCAAAGACGATCAGCAGCAGCGTAAGCGTCGCGACACCCACCGCCATCGCCCCGACCGTCGCTGTCGGCCCAAACGCCCCCGCGAGAATGAGAAATTTGCTGGTAAAAATGCTGAATGGCGGTGCGCCGGTGATTGCGAGCGCACCTGCCATGAAGAGCGATGACGTGGTCGGCGTGACGCGAAACGCACCGCGCACTTCGGCGGTCTGCTTGCTCGCGTAAATGCGCGTGAGGTTGCCCGCCGCGAGACGATGCGGCGTGTTGCGCACCTGGCGCGGCGTCACGCCGTGATTGAGCGCGTGCAACAGCGCCCCGGTGACCGCCGTGCCACCGAGGCCCACACCCAGCGCCATCAACCCCGCGTGCTCAACCGACGAGTAGGCGAGCATGCGCTTGTACTGGGTCTGGCGCAGAATCAACGCAGCCGAGACGACGAGCGACGTAAGCCCAAGGGCGACGAGGGTGTCTTGCGCGAATGTCGGCTGCCCTGCCGCGACGCAGACCTGCATCGCGCGCAAGATGCCGAGAAACGCCCCATTCAACAGCACGCCACTACTCAGCGCCGAAAACACCGATGGTGCCTCACCATACGCATCGGGCGCCCATGTGTGCAGCGGCGCGAGACCCATCTTCGTGCCGTAACCGACGAGCATGCAGATGAACGCGGCCTTGAGCCACGGCACCTGAAACCCGCCCGCGTGGCGCACGAGATCGGGCAGATTGAGCGAGACATGCGCGTCGGTTCCGGTCTTCGTCGCCACCGAGAGAAAAAACGTGCCGAGCAGCGCCATCGCGATGCCGACCGAGCAGACGAGCAGGTACTTCCACGTCGCTTCGAGCGAACGCTGATGTCGGTGAAAGTAGATCATCGGCGCGGTCGCCAGCGTCGTCGCTTCGAGCGCGACCCACAGAATGCCCAGGTGCCGCGACGTGGTAACGAGCGTGACCGCGAACAGAAACGCGAGCATGCACGCCTGAAACACCACATCGGGCGCGTTGACGAACCTCAGGTTCTGCTCGAAATCGCGACGCGGCGAGTTGTCTTCGCTTGCCAGATAGCCCGCCGCGTAGATCGCGATCAGCACGAACAGCGCGCTCGACACGGTGAGAAACAAAAGCCCCAGGGCGTCGAGGCCGATGCGCCCACCCAAAACATCTGAAGCTGGAACCACCCAGCAGATGGCCGTCAGGGCAAAGTGTACGAGCCCCGTCGCGACGACGAGCTGACGGCGCATCGTCGGCCTCAGCCAGAGCAGCAGCGGCGCACAGGCAAGTGGCAAGAGCAGCAGCGCGAACAGCATTACTCGTGCCCCTCACGCAGCTCGGCCATGCGGTCGACATCGCCACCAAGGTGCTCGAACTCAGACGAGATGTGGTTGAAAATGATGCCCATGACGAAGAGCAGCACGAACACGTCGAGCAAAACACCCAACTGCATCAGCATGTCTTCTTCGAGCATCGCCCCCACGGCAAACGTGAACATGCCGTTTTCGAGCACGAGGTAGCCCGCTACCTGCATCAGCGCCATCCGCCGCGCGACGATGAGAAACAGCCCCGAGAGAATCGTCGCGAGCGCAACCGGCACAATCAATGGAGAGTCGGGTGCGACCGCGAGCGGAAGCCGCGTGCCGAGCCAGATCGCGTAGCCGAGAAAGAGCACGCCGAGCAGCACCGAGGTCGAGGTCGAGACCCCCGGGTCGCGCGAATCACGCGTGCCCGCCAGTACCATCGCGCGATGCAACAACCATGGAAACACCGCCGCGCGCAGCACCAGCGTAACCACCGACGTCACCGCGAGATGCAGGTCGGGCGCACCATGATGCACGACAAGCGGCAACACGCCGAGTATCAACCCCTGCACCGCGACGAGGCGAATACACGCCCCGACGCGCGTCGTGCCGAGCAGCACGAGGTTGGTCATCACGACCGTGACGAGCACCAGTTCAACGATCGTGTTCAAGGTGTGAATCCCTCCGCGAGATCGAGAATGATCGAGAGCACCGCAAATGCCGCCCCGCCGAAGATGAGATCGGGCACGCGGTCCATGCGCAGGCGCGCCATGCCCGACTCGACCGCCCCCAGCAGCACGCCCATCAAGCCCATGCCAACGAGCGTCACCGGCAACGCGACCCACACCGGCAACCCCTCGACCGGCACCATCAGCCCGACAACGAGCGCCGAGAGAAACCAGAGCCGAAACGTCGCCGCCATCTCGAGAAACGCAAAGTCTGGACCGCTGTAATCAAGCACCATCACCTCGTGAATCATCGTCAACTCGAGGTGCGTCGTCGGGTCATCGACCGGTATGCGCGCGTTCTCGACGAGCGATACGACAAACAATGCTGCCGCCACGAGCAGCAGCACATGCGCGTCGCGCACCCACTCGACACCGCCCATCGCGCGATAAATGTCGGTCAGCGAGTAGACGCCCGTTTCTCGACAAAGCCCCGCCAGCGCCAGCAGCATCACCGGCTCTGCGAGCGCACCAAACGTCACCTCGCGGCTCGCGCCCATTCCTTCAAATGGAGACCCGGTATCGAGCGCCGCCAGCACGACAAACATTTTCGCCACCGCCAGGAGCGCGATGAACAGCAAAAGGTCACCGTGAAAGTGAAGCGCCGCGGGCAACGTCGCAAACGGCACCAGCGCCGACGCCGTCAACGTCGCCGCGAGCGACACCACGGGTGCCGCGCGAAACACCCACGACGTCGTCGTGCTGTAGACAGCCCCCTTCGACAGAAACTTGCGAATGTCACGGTAGGGCTGAAACCAGCTCGGTCCCTCGCGTCCACCCACATACGCCTTGGTCTTGTCGATGAGGTTGCGCAGCAAGGGCGCGCACAGCAGCATCAACACGAACGGTAGCAGCGACAAAGCGAAGTTCATCTCGTCGTCTCTCCCCTTCGCTCACAACTGCCACGTCAACAGCGCGATGAGCGTCGCGATGACGTAGAGCACGTAAAACCGCACGCGCCCGCCCTGCAGTTTGCGCAACGGCTCAAGCCCCGCCGCGACACCCGCAAAGACCGGACGCCGGACGAACTCGCGCACCGCATCGGCAAACGCCACCCGCACCGCCGCAGCCGTCGGAAAGAGCGGCAGTGGATGCTGCGGCGTGCGCTGCATCGGCAGCACGCTGCTAAACACCCGCGACAACGGTTCGCTGAACGACGCCGCCGTGTACTGCATGCGCACGTTGGGCGCGGCGTACCCGCAATCCCACGTGGGGGCCTCGCGCACCTCACGCTGGCTCAGCAACCGCGCGCGCAGCAGGGCGAGTGACGCGGTGAGCACGACGAACAACCCCAGCGAGCCCACCACGGCCCCCAGCGGACCCACAAGCGACTCGGCGGTCGTCGGTCCGGTCATCGCGGTGAACCCCGGCAATGCGGCAAGTGCCCGCAACAAGAGCGGCGCAATCACCGGCGTCGCAAACCCGAACACGAAACACGCTCCCGCAAGCACGACGAGCGGGGTCCACACAAGGCGCGCCACCTCAACCGCTTCACCCGCCTCTTTCGTGCGCGCCGCACCGAGAAACGTGATGCCGTAAAACCGCGCGAACGATGCGACCGCGAGCCCTCCCACCAGCGCGAACGAGCCCGCCGCGATGAGCATCGGCAAGTCGGCTGGAAACTCAAACGCCATCAGCCCGTCAATCACACCCGAGAGCAACACGAACTCGCTCGCGAAACCGTTGAAAGGTGGCAGCGCGGCAATCGCAAGGCACGCCGCCAGCATCGCCGCCCCCGTCACCGGCATGCGCCTGTTGAGGCCACCGAGATGGTCAAAGTTGAGCGTGCCGGTCGCGCGCTCGACCGTACCCGCACCGAGAAACAGCAGCGTCTTCATGAGTCCGTGATTCCACACATGCAGCACCGCGCCCACAAACCCCGCCGCCGCCAGTGCGGGATGTTTCAACGCCATGCCGAGCACGCCGAACCCAAGCCCGGTAAAGATGACACCCATGTTCTCGACGCTCGAGAATGCGAGCGTGCGCTTCACATCGCGCTGCACGAGCGACTGCAAGACGCCGTAAACACCCGACGCAACGCCGATTGCGATCAATGTCCAGCCCCATGCGCTGTTGTCGGGGCCGAGGTGCGTGAGCGTGCGCAAGAGCCCGTAGACGCCGAGCTTCGCGACGGTGCCTGAAAGCATTGCCGAGACGAAGCTTGGCGCGACCGCGTAGGCGTCGGGCATCCAGACGTGAAACGGCACCGCGCCAGCCTTGACGCCAAACGCGACGAGCGCGGTAAAAAACAACACCGAGCGCGTCGTCTCATCGAGCCCCGCGTTCGCAAGAGCACCCCAAGCAGAAAACTCGAGCGAGCCCGCGGCGCGTGCCATGAGCAGCGTGTGCAAAATGAGAAACAGCGCGCTCACCTGCGTCGAGATGAGGTAGCCCCACGCGGCCTCGCCCGGGTTGACCCGCTCGTGGTCGCGCATCACCAGCATTGCGCTCGTCACCGCCATGAATTCCCACGCCACGAGAAAGACGAGGCCGTTGCGTGCGGTCAGCACGAGCACAAGGCTTGCGAGCATCCAGTTCACGTAGAGCCAGAGCGTGCGACTCTCGGCGAGCCGTGTACCGTTTGCGACGGCGGCCTGCCCCGACCACACCGAGAAGGGAGGCAGCACCGCGACCGACACGAGAAACACCGCCGAGAGGGCATCGACATCGAGCGCGAGCGTGACCCCCGGCAACGTCAGCGCGACCTCGATGAGCGGCGCCCCCGTGCTGCCCCACGTCTCGGTGAGCGCCATCACGGCGAGCGGCAACGCGCTCGCACACAGTGCCGCGGCCCCCGCAAGACCGATGCGCGCCCGCACCGCCGCCGAACGCGGAACCAGTGACGCGATTCCCGCTAAAAACGGCAAGATGATCGCCGCCATAAGCAACACGAAACGGGGGTCCATAGACGCACCTCGCGTGGCAACGATAGCCATACGTGTGAGCACAGCCCGCATGACCGCTTTACAGCCACTGCTGCGCACAACGCCGCTATCGAGACGTGCACAGATCGACACCGTTTAGATCAACGAAATCGAACGGATGAAAAGAAACCGTACGGAAGGTATCAGACGCCGGGCGGGCCGCAAGCGCGTTCGAGAAAGAGCCGCGCCTCAGAAGCACTGGCGTGGGCCGCGCCACTGATGAAATTGCCCTCGAACGTCGGCAGCGCGAGTTGGTGCGCCGACGCCAGAAGCGCGCCGTGCGCCCCCGAAGCACCAGAGCCCGCGTCTTCGCCAGACTCTGATTTGTTTTCACTTTCAATGACTTCGACAAACGAGATGGCCTCGTCGTCGAGTGTCAGATGCACCCCGTCGATGCGCGGGTCGCCCGGCTCGACATGGTAGCGCCTCGCACGCGCACACCCGCGCCGCGCGCCGCACCGCCCTCGCCGCCTACTTCGCCACTCGCACCGTGAGCCGCGCGAAACGTCGTCGTGCCGGCAAACGCAAGCGTGCCCGCCGCAGTCACCGGCAGACACGCCCCAAGCACCAGCAAGACCCTGAGCGCAAAGCTCAACATGCGCCGAACATTACACACACCCACGCACCGAGTCAAACGATTGCTCGAATCTAACCTTACGAAACCGGCACGACCGCATTTTGTTATCATTGCAACCAATTTACGGCGATGGACACGCGGTGAGTTGCTCGGCCCATGCGGCGACGCGCCCCACCCCATCGTCGTCGACGACCGTCGAGCCGAGCGGCGGCATCATCGCGAAATCGCGCCGCGACATCCGCTCGACCAGCATCGAGCGTTCGGCAGAGCCGGGCGCGAGCAATCGCGCGTCGGTAATGCCAAGCGAGCCCTGCGTCGGGGCAACGTCACACACCTTCATCGTCGCGACCGGCGTCGCAAACCGCAGGTCCATCGCGCTCTGGGTCGGGCCACCCGCGCGGTGGCACATCGCGCAGTTCACGTGCAGTTGCGCACGCGCCGCCTCTTCGACACCTGTGCCAGCCGACCCAATCACGGGCAGACGCGCCACCGCATCGTCGCTCGCGGTGAATGCACGCTCGAAATACCCGAGCGACTGCCAGTGGGTGAGCTGGTTTGCGATTTGCGTCGTGCCCACCGTGACCGGCATCTCAAGCTGCGCGAGCTCGAGCCCCAGCGTATGCCCCGCCGCCGCCGTGTGACACTCCATACATTGCGTGCGACTCGGATAGACCCACGTCACGTCACCAATCTGCTTCGTTTTGCCCGCATCGAGCAGGTCGGCATCGCTGCCATCCGCACGCCACTCGTAACTGTACCCGGCCCAGCCGCCGTCATCGTGGCGCACGAGCAGCCGCGTCTCGACCGGCTTACCGCCCAGCGCGAACTGCTTGACGATCACCGACCCCTTCGGGAACGTCAGGTCCCCATCTGCCTCAATCGCGATCTTCTCACCCTCAGGCAGCGCGAATCCGCGCGTTTTCACCGCCCCATCCGACCAGAACGGCCACCGCATCGCGTAGGGCACGATGCCATTGCGTGGCGTCTTGCCCGCCGCCGGTAACGCGCAGTGACTCGCGCTCAACGTGGCCGGAAACTCACCGCCGCTCGGCGACGACGGTGCCGGGTCAATGCGGTAGATCGTGCCAGCTTCGATCGCGATGACATACATCTCGCCAGCGCGGTCTTGCCCAAACGCAGCAAACGGCTGTCCGCTACCTGCCAACAATTTCGTGTGCTTCAGCTTGCCCGACACCCCGTCTGGCAACGCCGCAAAAATGTTGCCGCTCACGAAGTCGGCGTAGATGTACGTGCCGCGCAATGCCGGTATCGCGCTACCGTGATAGACGTAGCCACCCGTGATCGAACGACCATCTGTGCGACCGTACTCGACGACCGGGTTGATGAGACCCACCGACGAGCACGCCCCCGGCGGATTGAAACAGCGCGTACCCTCTTTCACCGACCAGCCGTAGTTGCCCCCCTTGCGCACCACATCGACCTCTTCAATCGCCCCCTGCCCCACATCGCCCGCCCACAGATCGCCCGTCAGCATGTCGAACGACCACTTCCATGGATTCCGAAAGCCGATGGCGAAGATCTCTGGTCTTCCGCCGCCCGCCGCAAATGGATTGTCTTCGGGTATGCCGTACTCAAACCCGCGTACGGGGTCGGTGCGATTCACGTCGATGCGGATGAACTTGCCCAACACGGTCTCAAGCCGCTGACCGTTGCCGTACACATCCGAAGAACCACCGCCATCACCAAAGCCGATGTAGAGGTAGCCGTCGCGCCCAAACGCGATGGTGCCGCCGTTGTGATTCGTCGCCGGTTGCTGCCACGTGAGCAGCATCCGCTCGGTCGCGGCGTCGAGTCGCACGCCATCTGAGGCGATCAGAAACTCAGAGATCACCGACCGCCGCGTCAGGTCGTTATAAGAGACGTAGACCTTGCCGTTGCTTGCGAAATTCGGGTGAAACGCGAGCCCCAGAAGCCCCATCTCACTCGTTGACGTGACCTTCGACCGGTAGTCGAGCGCGGTCGTCACCGTTACCGGACTTGCCGCACTGTCAAACGTCGAAATCGTGCCGCGCTTTTGCAACGTGTACCACCGCGTATCCACGGTGGGGTGCTGAATCATCGCGAGCGTGATGGGCACCGTGGCCCCGGCGAAAACCTGCGTGAGCTGAATTTGCACCGTCGCCGCCGACGCCGGACGCGCGGGGGCCGTGCACTGCGGCGTGTCACCCACGCACACGTCAACGCTCGCCCGCAACCCAAACTCGGCCCCACGGTCTGCCTCGCACGTGTGCCCCTCAAGACACTCGGCGTCGCCACGACAGTTGCCCTCGCCATCGCCACACAAAAACAGCGCGCTGCAATAGCCGGTCGCCCCGTTTTCTAACGACGATGGACGCGCGCAACTTCCGCACGCCCCACCGCAGTCAACGCCGGCTTCACCTTCGGCATCATCGCGCAACCCATTGACGCAGTGGGGCGGCACGCACACGTTGCACTCGGGGCGCGAGATGCCAAAGCGGGGTCCGTTACCCACGGCGCACACGAGGCCCGCCGCGCATGGACGCGAAGCGCCCCCGCAACTGCCTTCACCCGACTCGCATGGAAACGCCGCCGAACAAAAAATCGTGCTGCCGTTCTTCCAGGTAGCGGGACGTTCGCAGCTTCCACAATCGCCGCCACAATCGACATCGGTTTCACCGGCCCCGGCATCGAGGGTCTGGTTCTGGCAATGGGTCGGCATGCAGACATCGACCGTCGGCGAGAGCGCATACCGCGCGCCCGCGTCGCGCACGCACGTCAGCCCAGCCGCACACTCGCCCTTGCGGCAATTGCCCTCGCCCACCGTGCAACGA
>CAZXXB010000147.1:6634-9537 GCA_964644185.1 uncultured Myxococcota bacterium | reverse complement strand
CGGCCTCACGGGGGCATGTACGTGCAACGCGGGGTTTGAGGGGGCGGATTGCGCGGCGAAGATTTGCCCGAACAGGTGCTCGGGCAACGGGACGTGCAACGCCGCGACGGGGGCATGTACGTGCAACGCGGGGTTTGAGGGGGCGGATTGCGCGACGAAGAATCTGTCGTGCCCGAAGAACTGCTCGGGTAACGGGACGTGCAACCCCGCGACGGGGGCGTGTACGTGCAACGCGGGGGCGTGGGGGGCTGATTGCGCGCGCCCGAGCGTCGCTGCGGGTGGTAATCACACATGCGGGATCAAGACCGATGGGACGGTCGTGTGCTGGGGCAACAACGCCTTCAGTCAAAGTAGTCCGCCTTCGGGAACGTTTGGTGCGGTGAGCGCGAACGACTTCTTCACGTGTGGGGTGAAGACGGATGGGACGGTTGTGTGTTGGGGGATGGGTACGTTTGGTCAAACGAGTCCACCAGCGGGATCGTTTGGTTCGGTGAGCGCGGGTGACTCGCATGCGTGCGGGGTGAAGAGTGATGGCACGGTGGGTTGCTGGGGGAACAATCAATTTGGGCAAATCACGGTAGCGGCGGGGACGTTTCGTGAGGTGAGCGCGGGTGGCGTGCACACGTGCGGTATCAAGACCGACGGGACGGTGGCGTGTTGGGGTGCCAACGGCGACAAGCAAAGCGTTCCGCCGTCGGGGACGTTTGGGGCGTTGGCGGCGGGGCGCAACTTCACGTGCGGTGTCAAGAGTGATGGGAGGCTTGCGTGCTGGGGGAGCAACCTCGACGCGAGTAACAATCAGGCGGGCCCGGGCACGCCGCCGCTGGCCGAGCTCAGCGCGGTCCGCGCGGGTGATGCGCATGCGTGCGGTATCACGACCGCGGGGACGGTGTTGTGCTGGGGCGCGAACCGCGACAATCAGAGCAGTCCAGGTTCGGGGACGTCGTGCGCGAAGAACTGCTCGGGCAGCGGGACGTGCGACGTGCTGTCGAATGTGTGTGTGTGCAACGCGGGCGCATGGGGTGGGGATTGCTCGAAGAAGATTGTTCCGAGTGTGTCGGCGGGTAATGACCACGCGTGCGGCATCACGACGGGTGGGGCGGTCGTGTGCTGGGGCAAAAACGGCCACGGTCAAAGCACTCCGCCGCGTGGGGTGTTTGGCGAGGTGAGTGCAGGCATGCTTCACACATGCGGCATCAGGGCTGACGAGACGGTGGCATGCTGGGGCAGCAACGTTGATCGCGACGATAATTACAAAGGTCAGAGCACGCCGCCGTCGGGGACGTTTGGTGAGGTGAGCGCGGGGGGGTTTCACACATGTGGGGTGAAGGCCGACAAGACGGTGGCGTGCTGGGGGGCGAACGATGTGGGACAGAGCACGCCGCCAGCGGGGCAGTTTATGCAAGTGAGCGCGGGCGCGTATCACACGTGTGGCGTCAAGAGCGATGGGACGGTGGCGTGCTGGGGCAGCAACGCGGGTCTGGGTGGCGAGACGGTGAATCAGAGCAAGCCGCCGCCGGGGCAGTTTAAGGCGGTGAGCGCAGGCTATTACAGCACATGCGGTCTCAAGGCAGACGATACGATGGTGTGCTGGGGCCAGCGGTTCGCCGATGATGAAGGGATACCGCCAAAGGGGACGTTTCGTGATGTGAGTGTGGGTATTGGCCACGGCTGCAACGTGAAGAGTGATGGGTCGGTTGTGTGCTGGGGTGACAACGTGGACGGTCGATGCAGTCCGCCGCCGGGGAAGTTTAGCGAGGTGAGCGTGGGTGGTGAGTTCACGTGCGGCATCACGACGGGCGGGACACTCGCGTGCTGGGGTGGTGGCCACGACGGCGAGAGCAATCCACCGAAGGGGACGTCGTGCGCGAACAATTGCTCGGGTAACGGGACGTGCGACGTGCTGTCGAACGTGTGTACGTGCGAGGCGGGGTTTGAGGGTGCGGATTGCTCGAAGAAGGGTTGCCCGAATGGGTGCTCTGGTAGCGGGACGTGCAACCCCGCGACGGGCGCGTGTGCGTGCAACGAGGGGTTTGAGGGGGCGGATTGCGCGACGAAGATTTGCCCGAACAGGTGCTCGAGCAAGGGGACGTGCAACACCGCCACGGGGGCGTGTTCGTGCAATGCGGGGTATATGGGTCTCGATTGCGCGACGCAGATTGTTCCGAGCGTCTCTGCAGGTGCTTCCCACGCGTGCGGGGTCAGGTCGGATGGGACGGTGACGTGCTGGGGGAGCAATGACTATCGTCAATGCACGCCGCCATCGGTGCAGTTTTCTGAGGTGAGCGCGGGCCGCGACGACACGTGCGGCATCACGTATCTGGGCACCGTGGCGTGCTGGGGGCAGAGTTTTTATGGTTTATGGGACTCGCCGTCGGTGAGGCTGAGTGGGGTGGATGTGGGGGGGCACCATGCGTGCGGCATCAAGCCCGATGGGACGGTGGCGTGCTGGGGGTACAATAACCATGGTCAAAGCAATCCACCGTCGGGGACGTTTCGCAGCGTGAGCGCGGGTACCGACCACACGTGCGGCGTGAAGACTGACGGGACGGTGGCGTGCTGGGGCAGCAACCTCGGCATAAACAAAAAGACGGCGAATCAGAGCAAGCCGCCGCCGGGGCAGTTCAAGGCGGTGAGTGCGGGTATCTATCTCACGTGCGGTATCAAGAGCGACGACACGGTGGTGTGTTGGGGCGAGAGCTACTTTGGTGAAGGCACACCGCCGACGGGGACGTTTCGTCAGGTGAGCGTGGGCTACAACGCTACGTGCGGCATCAGGACCGACGCTACGATCGCGTGCTGGGGCGATGACACACAGGGTCAACGCACTGCGCCGACGGGGACGTTTACGCAGGTGAGCGCGGGAGGCTACTTTGCGTGTGGCCTTAAGACCGATGGGACGG
>CAZXXB010000147.1:4690-6576 GCA_964644185.1 uncultured Myxococcota bacterium | reverse complement strand
GTGGGCGAACGATTGGGGGGTGGGGGGGCTGCGGCACTTCAGCGGGGGCGGGTGAGGAGGAGGCGGGCGGTGCGCTGGAGTCCATCGCGGCGGGCACGGCGCATCGCGCTGCCCTCGAAGATGATGTCGAAGGCTTCATCGTCGAGTTCGAGAATGGGCTCTAGTCGCATCAGCGGTAGTTCAAAACGGGGGGCGAATTGCTGGGTGGGGTCGAAGCGGGGTTTGGCGTTGTAGGGGCAGACGGTCTGGCACTCGTCACAGCCGAAAAGGTGGTCACCGAGCGCGGCGGCTTCGGCGTCGGTGAGGGCCGAGCGTTTTTCAATCGTGAGGTAGGCGATGCATTTTGAGGCGTCGAGGATGAAGGGCTCGGGGAAGGCGCTGGTGGGGCAGGCGTCGAGGCAGAGGCGGCATGATCCGCAGGCGTCGTAGGGGTTGCGGGTGACGGGTTCGTCGGGTTCGAGGGCGAGGGTGGTGAAGATGACGGCGAGGGCGAGGTAGCTGCCCTGCCCTTTTGCGATGAGAAGTGTGTTTTTTCCGATGAAGCCCAAACCGGCGCGGGCGGCCCATGCACGCTCGAGTACGGGGCCGGTGTCGACCTCGGCGTAGGTTTGCGCGCGGGTGCCTTCGCTTGTGGTGAAGTTGTCGCGGATGAATTTGGCGAGTTTGCGCTGGGCGCGGGTCATGATGCGGTGGTAGTCGCGTCCGGCGGCGTAGAGGGCGACGCGTCCGTAGCCGTGGGGGGTTTGCTGTTGTGCGCGTTGCCATGCGGCTTCGGTGAGGTAGCGGCGTGCGAGGACGATGGCGGTGCGGGCATGTTGGAGGACGCGGGTGGGGTTTTGGCGTTCGGCGACGGCGTCGGCCATGTAGGCCATTTCGCCGTGGTAGCCGTTTTTGAGCCACGCGGTGAGGTGGTTTTGTGGGTCGATGGGATGGTCGTCGGCGATGCGGGCAAAGCCGATGAGGTCGAAGCCGAGTTCGCGTGCGCGGTCTTTGATGCGTTGTTTTGCGGTCACGTGGTTGGGCTAGAAGTCGGCGCGTCCCTGATCGGTGATGGTGATGACGCCGAAGAATTCGAGGAGGTATTTTTGGAGTGTGGAGCAGGATTCGACTTCGGCTGGGACGAAGAAGTATCCGGCGCGGGAGGTGCCTTCGGCGTCAGAGGTCATGAGGGTGACGCCTTCGTATTCTCTGAGCCAGAGGATGAGTTCTTTGGGAGCGAGTGGGCGGGTGGGTTGTGTGGCGGGTTTGACGGGTATGACGACCTGGTCGCCGGTGAGGCGGGTGAGGTGGAGGAAGAAGGTGACGTCTTTCCATTTTTCGAGGTCGTCGACGGTTGCGGCGGCGAGGATACGTTCGCGCATGGCGAGGAGGGCGGCCATGGTTTGCGCGTAGGGGTTGAGGGTGAGTGAGCGGTAGCCCATGAGGGAGCGGAATTCTTCGCCGGAGGTGCGTTTGTAGTAGCTCTCGCTGAAGTTGACGAGGATGTGGATGGACATTCCGGGGAAGGTGGGCATGCGTCCGGGAATTTCTGCGCTGCGGTTTTGAACGTAGATTTCGACGGGGTTGAAGGTGAGTTTGCGCAGTTCTCCGCTCAGGGGTGATTCGGCGAAGGCTTTTGCGATGAGGGCTTCGTATTCGGGTTTGACGTTACTGAAGGTGAGGGTTTCTTTGTAGGTTTCGCCGATGGCGGCCTGTTCGATGCCGCGTTTGCGAATTTCGGTGTCGCAGTCGCGGATACGGCCGACGAGGTCGGCGCGGAGGTTGCGGTCGAAGACGGTGTTGGACTGATGTTTTTCGAAGGCTTTGATGTAGAGGAGTTGAGCGTAGACGAATTCACCGCTGTCGTAGAGTGCGTCGGCGGCGCGGCGCATGTTGACGCGTGGGAA
>CAZXXB010000147.1:0-4673 GCA_964644185.1 uncultured Myxococcota bacterium | reverse complement strand
CCAGCGGGTGGCCATGATGCGGTTGATTTCCCACTGGAGTTCTTCGGGGTATGCGGTGCCGTCGTTTGGGGCGATGATTTGGAGAGGTTCGACGAAGACGCGCTTGCCGAGCATGACGTTCCAGAGTTCGAGTTGTCCTGAGAGGACGACTTTGTTTTCGCCTGAGAGAGCGACGGAGCCGGTGATGGAGATGAGGTCGTCGATGCCTTCGCTTGCGAGCTGGAAGAAGGGTTTGGCGGTGAGTTTGTCTTCAGTTGTGGGTCGGACGCGCGGTTCGGCGAGGGGGTCGAGGAAGTAGAGTTTTGAGATTTTCTGGCGGACGAGTCCGTCGGTCATGAGGGCGAGTTCTGTTGCGCCTTCGAGTTCGGTGTTGATGAGGATGGTGCGTTGTTCGCTGTCGATTTGCGGGAGTCTGGGTCGTTTTGTGGCGCAGGCGGATGTGAGTGTGAGTGCCGCGATGGCGAGCGCGAGCGAGAGGGTGCGAAGGGCGGCGCGGCGTGCGTGGAATGCTGGCATCGGGAGGCTCCGACTCGTTGGGGCGTGGCGCGACGCGTTGAGTGACGCGCGACGTGTGCGAATGATTTCGACGAGAGACCTTACCGACCTCTCGCCGCCCGTTCAATGGGGGGGCGAGGTTGTGGGGCGAGAATCAGCCGAAGACGGGTTCGCTGAGGGCGGTGGCGGGGTCGGCGGCGGCGAGGGTGAAGGTGAAGCGTGCGCCGCCCAGGGGGCTGTCGCTCACCGTCACGTCGCCACCCATTGCGCGGAGGTTGGCGCGGGCGAGGGCGAGTCCGAGTCCGCTGCCTTTTTCGCGGGTGGTGAAGAAGGCTTCGAAGATGCGCTCGCGTAGTTCGAGCGGTACGCCGTCGCCGTTGTCGTCGATGTGGATGGCGACGCGGTGGCCGAGGGTTTGGGCGTGGATGACGAGGCGGGCTTGCGTGTGTGGGTCGCGGGTGCGGCGCAAGAGCGCCTGTTGTGCGTTGCGGGCGACGTTGAGCAGGGCGCGGCGTAGCATCTCGCGGTCGGCCGTGACGCAGAGGGTGGGGGCGAGATCGACGTCGAAGGCGCAGGTGAGGTCTGCGGCGAGCTGGGTTCCGCAAAGTTCGCGCACCTCGTGGGCGAGGGGTTCGACGAGGCAGGCTGCGAGGGCGGGTTGGCGGTGGCGCGAGTAGTCGAGGAAGTCGTTGACGACGGTGCTGAGGGATTGGAGTTCGGTCTGGATGCGGCGGACGTGGCCCTCTTTGACGGGGTCTCCGGCGACGTCGTCCATCAAGAGTCCGGCGAAGAGTTCGATGCCACCCAGGGGGTTGCGGACCTCGTGTGCGATGCCGCTGAGCATCATCTGCATTTCGCGGTCGCGGGCGGCGAGGTTGTCGCGCATGTCGTTCATGGTGTTGGCGAGCATGGCGACTTCGCTGCGTCCGCGCGTGGTGATGGGAACGGCGAGATCGCCGGCGCCGATTTTGCGAGCGACTTCGGCGAGGTCGCGGACGGGTTTTGCGATGCGGGCGGCGGCGACGCCGACGCCGATGCCTGTTGCGAGCATGGAGAAGAGGAGGATGGCGGCGAGGAGACGGCGGAGGTTGTTGAGTGCGTCGAAATATGCGGGCGAGCCCTCGACCATGACGAGGGCGACGCGGGCGTCGGGGGTTGAGGCGTCGCGCGGCGTGACGCGGGCGTAGCCGCGCTTCCACCAGTTGCCCTGCTCGTCGCGAAAGAGGGTGCTTGCGGCGCGTCCAGAGGTCCATGCTTCGAGCATCTCGACGCGGTCGCGGCCGAGTGAGGGGATTTCGTCGCCGATGCGTGTGGTGGGTCGGGTGTCGGCGAAGGCGCGTTCGTTGGCGTCGAGAACGAGCAGGCGTGCCAACCCGGTGACGGTGGCGACGGCGGTCAGGTCGCGTTTGAGGCTGACGTAGGCGTTGGTGTTTTCGCCCTCTTCGGGGGTGATGTATTCGAGTCGCTCGGGGTCGATGCGCGTGGCGACGACGGCGGCGATGTCTTTGAGTCGGTCGCCTAGCTCACCGTCGAGTTTTTGCTGTGCGGCGGTGTACATGAGGTAGGCGGCGATGCCGACGACGGCGGCGGTGAAGAGCGAGACGACGAGGGCGAGGCGCACGACGATGGATGCGCTGAGGGGTACGGGCTTTTTGAGTGGTGCGGGTTTCGCCATTTTTGATCGCGATGCGTGACACGCCAAGTACCCTGGGGTAGATTGGCAACGAATCACAACCCCGACGTGTCACGCGAGACGTGCCACAAGACCCAACGTACCGCACTTTGTCGAGCGGTCGTTGTCGCGGCGAGATGCCATGCGCGGGGATATCCGTGCCACGTCGTAACGAGGAAAGAAAGGAATTGGACCATGGGGACGACATCACTCGCGGCGGGTTTGCGGTTGTGGCTTCTGATTGGTGCGGTCGGGGTGGGGGTGGTTGGCGTGACGCTGCCGTCGATTGGCTGCGATGACGCGGCGGAGGGCGACGACGACGACGACGACGATGATGATGACGATAACGATGACGACGCGTCGGATGAACTTGTTGGGGACGAGGGTGACTCGTGCGACGATGAGCAGTTCATGCGGTGCGCGGAAGACTCGAACGATATTTTGAAATGTGTGGATGGCAAGCTCGTGAACATCGGCAAGTGCCCTGGGGGGGCGAGTTGTGAGCGCCGTCCGAGTGGGGCGATTCAGTGTGGTGGGACACTTGTTGCGGAGGCGGGGAGCTATTGCACGGATGAGGGGGTGCAGGCGTGTAGCTTTGATCGGTCAACGGTGCAGCGGTGTGTGCAGGGTGAGTGGGTGACGGCGATAAATTGTCCGCCTTCGTCGTGCGAAAACAAGCCGAACCCGGGTAACAGCACGCCGGGCCCGGGAGAGTGTTACGGGCACTGGTGTGGAAATTGCGGCTACACGATTGGCGATATGTGCAGTTTTTCGGCGGGTGGGGTGCTGTGCAGCACCGACAACAAGTCGATCATTCAGTGTTCGAGTGGGGTGGTGACCGAGGTCGAGAATTGTGGTGGTGGACAATGCGTGCTGGTGCCGCAAGGTGGGTTTCTGGTGCGGGTCTGCCAGTGAAGATGCGAAGTGCCCCGCGACGAGCGGGATGGGTGATGCGGGCAGGTGACGCGCGAGCGTGACAACGACGCGCGGTGTCGCTAGATTCCGCCGCCGTTTGCGTGGCGCGACCGCCGCGCAGGGTCAACGCGCGCGGATGATGTAGCGCGCCATCAGGAGCATCACGATGGGTTACACCGTTGCCGTCGCCGGGGCCACCGGGGCCGTCGGCCGTAAGATGATCGAGACGCTTGAGCGCCGTGACTTTCCGGTCACGCGTCTCGTGGCGCTTGCGAGCGCGCGATCGAAGGGTGAGACGCTCGAGTTTCGCGGTGAAGAGGTGACGGTTGAGGAGTTGACGGCGGAGTCGTTCAAGGGGGTGGATATCGCGCTGTTTTCGGCGGGTGGTTCGGTATCGCTTGAGATTGCGCCGGCGGCGGCGAAGGCGGGTGCGGTGGTGATTGATAATTCGTCGGCGTGGCGGATGGACCCTGAGGTTCCGCTGGTGGTGCCAGAGGTGAACGCGCATCACATTGGGCGGTACAAGGCGAAGGGGATTATCGCGAACCCGAATTGTTCGACGATACAGATGGTGGTGGCGTTGAAGCCGTTGCACGATGCGGCGCGAATCAGGCGGGTCGTGGTGTCGACGTATCAGGCGGTGTCGGGTGCGGGGCAGAAGGGGATTGACGAGCTTGAGTCGCAGGTGCGGGATTTGTTCAACATGCGCGATGTGAAGCCGTCGAAGTTTCCGCATCGGATCGCGTTTAACTGTATTCCGCAAATCGATGTGTTTCTGGAGAATGGGTACACGAAAGAAGAGATGAAGATGGTGAACGAGACGAAGAAGATCATGGATGATGCCACGATCAAGGTCTCGGCGACGGCGGTGCGTGTGCCGGTGTTTCATGGGCATGCGGAGTCGGTGAATCTGGAGTTTGAGAGGCCGCTGTCGGCGCAGGAGGCGCGCGGGTTGCTGGCTGCGGCGCCGGGCGTGGTGGTGGTGGATGACCCGGCGGCGGGTGGGTATCCGTTGCAGATTGATTGCGGGGATAAGCTGGAGACGTTTGTGGGGCGGATACGCGCGGATGAGACGGTGGAGCACGGTCTGAATATGTGGATTGTGTCGGACAATCTGATGAAGGGTGCGGCGTGGAATGCGGTGCAGATTGCGGAAGAGTTGATCAAGACTGAGCTTGCGCGCTGAATCTGTGGCTCTTCGCGCGAGCGCTCGACGCGGTTGAAGGCTCTTCGCGCGAGCGCTCATCGCGGTTGCGAGGCCACTTGCGCGGGCGCGGGCGGTGCGCGTGTCGCGCGAGCGGTGTGAGTGTTGGGCGCGCGGGGGTCGGTGTCAGGCGCGTTTGAGTTCGGCGGTCATCCGTTCGAGCGCCTTTTTGGCGTCGGCAAAAATCATGAGGGCGTTGTCGGCTTCGAAGAGTGGGTTTTTGACGCCCGCGAAGCCGGGGCTGAGGCTGCGTTTGACGACCATCACGGTGCGGGCCTCGTGGACGTTGAGAATCGGCATTCCGTAAAGGGGGCTCTGCTTGTCGTCGAGGGCGGCGGGGTTCACGACATCGTTGGCACCGAGGACGATGACGACGTCGGTGGTTTT
>CAZXXB010000146.1:0-9562 GCA_964644185.1 uncultured Myxococcota bacterium | reverse complement strand
AGAGGTCGCGCTCGCCTTCGATTTCGGGGAGTTTGCCGCCGGCGTGGATGAGGGCCCAGAGACGTCCGATTTCTTTGGGTTTGAGGCGGCGTGAGGCACCGTTGGGGAGATCGGCGAGATCGATGCCGGCGACGGTGACGCGCTTGAGACGCTGGACGCGGATGCCGACGGCTTCGCACATGCGGCGGATGATACGGTTTTTGCCAGAGGTGAGGGCGATGCGAAGCCAGACGTTGGTGCGGGCGCTGGAGAGGAAGCGGACGTCGGCGGTGCCGCTGTATCCATCGTCGAGGTAGACGCCGTCGCGGAGGCGTTTGAGGTGGTCGTCGGTGACGTTGCCCGAGACTTTGACCTCGTAGACCTTTTCGATTTTGGTGCTGGGGTGGGTGAGGGCGTGGATGAGTTCGCCGTCGTTGGAGACGATGAGGAGTCCTTCAGATTCGTAGTCGAGGCGTCCGGCGGGGACGAGGCGTGCGCCTTCGGGGAGGATGTCTTTGAGGCTTTTGCGGCCTTCGGGGTCGTGGAGGGTGCAGACGACGCCACGGGGTTTGTGGACGAGCCAGGTCTGGAGGTGTTCGGGCTCGGGGAGGAGGATGCCTTCGACGGCGATGACGTCGCGGCGGGGGTCGGCGAGGGTGCCGAGTTCGGTGACGACAGCGCCGTTGAGGGTGACTTTGCCCTGGCGGATGTGGCGTTCGGCCTGACGGAGCGAGCAGACTCCGGCGCGGGCGATGAGTTTGTGGATGCGCTCGCGGGTGGGCTCTGTGTCGTCGCCGGTGTCGTGGCCGCCAGCGCGCGCGAGGTCGTCGTCGTCGTGGTCGTCATCGGCGGCGGAAGAGAAGAATGCGCCGCGGGCGAGCGGGTCGAACGAACGCTTTGCGGCGTCGTTGCGGGTGTTGGCGGTCGCCGAGGGTGCCTTGTCGGCGTTGTAGCGGTCGTGGCCCGCGAGCGGGTCTTCGCGGCCCCACGTGTTGTCGTCGCCTGCGGTGCTGCGGGCGGTGCTGGGCGGTTTGGGTGCGCGCTTTGCGGGCGACTTCGTGGGCGGTTTGCGAGGCGATTTCGTGGGCGATTTTGTGGGCGTTTTGGTAGGCATTTGGGTCACGCTGTTCCGACTAAGAGCTGTTTCATCGTGCGGACGGCCTCTTCGATGCCGACGAGGACGGCGCGTGCGACGATGGCGTGGCCGATGTTGTATTCGCGAATCGAGTCGATGCGCGCGAGGGGCTCGACGTTGTTGTAGTGCAATCCGTGCCCACAAGCGACATGGAGGGAGAGATTGGTGGCGAATTGTGCGGCGGTGGCGAGGCGGTCGAGTTCGTTGCGGGCGTTGGCGCGGGGTGCGTCGGCGTAAGCGCCGGTGTGAAGCTCGATGGCGTTGGCTCCGGCGTTTTTTGCGGCTTCGACCTGCGTGATGTCGGGGTCGATGAAGTGCGAGACGACGATGCCTGCGTCTTGCAGGCGACGGGTGACGCTGGCGACGCGCTGAAGCTGGCCCGCGACGTCGAGTCCGCCTTCGGTGGTGACCTCTTCACGCTTTTCGGGGACGAGGGTGACCATCGTTGGTTTGACGTGGGTTGCGATGGCGAGCATCTCGTCGGTGACGGCCATTTCGAGGTTCATCGGGACGAAGAGGAGTTCTTTGAGGACGAAGATGTCGCGGTCGATGATGTGGCGGCGGTCTTCGCGCAGGTGGACGGTGATTTGGTCTGCGCCCCCACGTTCGGCGAGCATGGCGGCGGCGACGGGCTCGGGGTAGCGGGCGCGGCGGGCCTGACGGATGGTGGCGACGTGGTCGATGTTGACGCCGAGCAAGAGGCCACGACGTCCATCGGTGGCGAGGGGATGGGCGGGGGCGAGAGTCGCGGGTGTGGTGGTGCTGGTGGTGCTGGTGGTCATGGCGGGTCAGCCCATGGTGGCGGGGCGTGCGTCGAAGTTGCCGGTGGTGGGTGCGGTGCCGTTGGGGGCGGTCTGAATGGCTTCGACGAGAGCGGCCTGAAGGCGGTCGGCGATCTTGTTGATTTGGTCGTCGTGTTCGCCCTCGACCATGACGCGGGCTTTGGGTTCGGTGCCGGAGTAGCGGACGAGGACGCGACCACGTCCGGCGAGTTCGCGTTCGGCTTCGGCGACGATGTCGGCGTAGCCGGGTAGCGAGGCGATGGGTGGTTTGCGGGGGACGGGGAAGGTTTTGAGCACCTGTGGGAAGGCGGTCATGACGGTAGAGAGTTCGCTCAAGGGTTTGCCGGCGCGGCGCATGAGGCTCAGGACGCGCAGGGCGGCGAGGGCGCCGTCACCCGTGGTGGCGTGGTCGGTGAAGACCGTGTGACCCGACTGTTCTCCGCCGACGTTGTAGCCGTGTTCGCGCATGGCTTCGACGACGTAGCGGTCGCCGACGGCGGTGCGTTTGAGGGTGATGCCGTTGTCGCGCAAGACCATTTCGAGGCCGAGGTTGCTCATGACGGTGGCGACGACGGTGGCTTTTTTGAGCGTGCCGGTGCGGTGCATGTCGAGTCCGCACATGGCGAGAATTTTGTCGCCGTCGACGATTTGGCCTTTTTCGTCGCTGATGATGACGCGGTCGGCGTCGCCGTCGAGGGCGATGCCGATGTCTGCGTGGTTGCGGACGACGGAGCGGCACATGCTCTCGGGGTAGAGGGCGCCGTGCTCGTGGTTGATGTTTTTTCCGTTGGGGGCGATGCCCATGGCGACGACGCGTGCGCCGAGTTCTTCGAAGACGAGGGGTGCGACGCCGTAGGCGGCGCCGTGGGCGCAGTCGATGACGACGCGGACGCCTTCGAGCGAAAGCTCGTCTTCAAAGGCGGCTTTGAGGTGGACGATGTAGCGGCCTCGTGCGTCGTCGATGCGGGCAGCGCGGCCAATGCCGGCGGCACCGGGGCGTTTGCGCGAGAGGTCTTCGCTATCCATGAGTTGTTCGATTTTGAGCTCGGCTTCGTCGGGGAGTTTGAAGCCGTCGGCGGCGAAGAGTTTGATGCCGTTGTCTTCGTATGGGTTGTGCGAGGCCGAGATGACGACGCCGGCGTCGGCGCGAATCGAGTGGGTGATGAAGGCGATGCCGGGTGTGGGCAGGGGGCCGACGAGCAGCACTTCGCCGCCCATCGAGCAGATGCCGCTCGCGATGGCCTGCTCGAACATGTAGCCGGAGAGGCGGGTGTCTTTGCCGATGACGATGCGCGCCCGGTGTCCATGGCGGCGAAAGTGGACGGCGACGGCCTGACCGAGACGCATGGCGAGCTCGGGGGTCATGGGGTGGACGTTGGCTTCACCGCGGATACCGTCGGTGCCGAAGTATTTTCTTGCTTCAGAAGGCATGCTTGTCTGCTCTCATGAATCGCCTGTGGCGTGTTTCTTATTTCAGGGTCGGAGTGGGCGGGTCGGTCTGTCTTGCGCGTGTGGTTGACGAGTGGCTGACGTGTGGTTGCTGTGCGTGGCTGACAAGAGAAAGTGCGATGAAAAGTGCGATGATACAAGAGGCCCGTTTACCGCGCTTTTTCGCCGCGCGCTACGGCAAGGGCCTGACGAGTTTCGGCGACGTCGTGAACGCGGAGAATGCGGGCATAGGGGGCCGCGAGGGTGGCGGCGGCGAGGCTTCCGGGCAGGCGGGCGTTGACGGGTGCGCCTGTGAGGGCGTGGATGAAGCTCTTGCGTGAGGCGCCGACGAGCAGGGCGAAGCCGAGTGAGGTGAGGGTGGCGCCGTGGTGCAAGAGGGCGAGGTTGTCTTCGAGACGTTTGGCGAAGCCGATGCCGGGGTCGAGGATGATGTTGGCGTCGTTGATGCCGGCGTTGCGGGCGATGGTGACGGAGCGCATGAGGTCGGCGGCGACGTCGAGCAGGGGGTCGCGGTACCACGGGGCGGCCTGCATGTCGGCGGGGGTGGCGCGCGAGTGCATGATGCAGACGGGGCATCCGCGACGGGCGATGAGGGGGGCCATGGCGGGGTCGTGGCGCAGGCCAGAGACGTCGTTGACGAGGGCTGCACCCGCGTCGAGGGCGGCCTCGGCGACGACGGCGTTGCGGGTGTCGATCGAGACGATGTGGCCTTTTGCGGCGATGGCTTTGACAACGGGGATGACGCGGCGGAGTTCTTCGTCGAGCGAGACGGCGGCGGCTCCGGGGCGGGTTGATTCTCCGCCGATGTCGAGGATGGTGGCGTGGGCGGCGTGGAGTGACTCTGCGTGGGCGATGGCGTCGCGGTGGTCGTAGGCGAGTCCGCCGTCGCTGAATGAGTCGGGGGTGACGTTGACGATGCCCATGACGGCGGGGGTTTGGCCGTGGGTGAGGGTGAGGGTGGTGGTGGCGTTTGGGCTCGTGAGTTGCAGTGGGGGCGCGCCGACGAGTTGGGCGGTGATGGCGCGGTGGATGGCGTGGCCGAGCGATTGGGTGCGAGGGTCGGCGTCGGGGCGGCGGAGGGCGGTCGCGAGGGTGTCGAACTCAGTGGCGCTGCCGACGAGCAACGAGACGCGGCCTCTGGCGCCGAGACCACGCTGGGGGGGCGGCACGGTGGCGTCGTCGAGGTTTGTTGTGGCGACGGTGAGGGCGGCGAGGTGGGCCTGCGTGGTGGCGTCGAGGGTTTCGAGGGTGCGGGGTGAGGTGGTTTCGTCGGCCTGTGTGTCGCCGTGAGCGAGAACGACGAGCCATGCGGGCAGGCGCGCGGCGAGGGTGAGGGTCGTCTGCGGGGAGGCTGCGTCGTCGTCGGGCCGTGAGGGGTCGAGACGGCGCAAGAGTGCCGAGACCGGCGCTGGCGACGAGACGAGCGATGCGAGCGCGAACGGCGGGTGCGGTGTCACGGGTGCGGCAGGGTGTCAGCGGCGTGGGGTTAGCGGCAGCGTCCGGTCATGATCTTGAGGGCGTCGTCGAAGGAGGGGTTTCCGCGCGCGGGGGTGTACGAGGGGTCGCTCTCGATGCGGGTCATGTCGCAGAAGCCGAGTTCGGCGGCCTGTTTTACTGAGCGTGCGCCGTCTTCGACTTTGCCGTCGATGATGAGGCAACGTCCGTATTCGAGGCGAAACTCGGCGTTTGCGGCTTCGAGTTGAATGGCGTTGTACATGCGCTGGCAGGCTTCGGCGGTGCGCGACATGCCGAGCAGCACCATGCCGTGGTTGAAGTGGGCGTCGGCGTTGCGTGGGTTTTCGCGGATGGCGTGGGCGAAGAGGGCTTCGGCGCGGGGGTAGTCGCCCTGTTTGGCCCATGCGAGTCCGTCTTTGAGAATTTCGGCGGCGCGCGCTTCGGGGACGAGGAAGGGGACGAAGATCATCGCGGCGATGGTGACGAGAATGGCAAGCACGACGACGATGGTGGCGGCGATGCCGACCTTGTGCTCAACGACCGAACCGCTCATGGTTTTCGGGCCTTTCGAGACTGGGCGGGCTGAAGCGTGGTGGCGTATGGCCCGCGTTGGTTACCGGGGTGCGTCATACACGTGTCGTGGCGCAGTCTCAAGCGGATGTCGGGGGTTCGCGGAGAAGTGAGGCGGGTTGCGATGGGGCCGGTTGAGAGAGGGCCGGGTGAGATGGGGCGGCGTGCGTTGACTCTTGTGGCGCGGGGTGGCTAGAAGCGTGCGCAACCGCAAGGAGCAGGAACATGACGATTGAAAAGCTGGCAGACGTGGTGGCAGACCCGGAAAAATTTCGTTCGCTGATTCGCGATGGGGTGGCGCTGGTCGATGAAGAGGTGTCGAAGCGCAAAGGGTTGTCGGGGATGGCGATCAAGACGGGGTATGCGACGGTGAAGACGTTTGCTCCGGGGTTTACCGAGAAGGCGCTGATGGGGTTGTTGCCGGAGTTTGTGGAGGCGCTGGAGCCGTTTTACGCGCACTTCAAGCAGTTTGGCGGGGCGCCGAATTTTGCGGGGTATCTCACCCATCGTCCGTCGGAAGTGGCGGATGCGCTGCTGAGCGTGACCGACAGGCGGTCGATGAAAGAGAACGCGAAGCAGTTGAAGAGCATCTATGACAAGCTGCGCCCGATGGCGAAGGGGGCGGTCGAAGATGCGCTTCCGGGGCTTGCGAACATGCTTTCGCGGTACGTGTGACGGGGCTGCGAGGCTACGTGGTTGTGTCGCCAGGGGGTTACTTTGCGGCGAGGGTGAAGGCGGCGTAAGCGAGTAGCGCGAGCGAGAGCGGCGCGTAAATCGAGAAGAGAATCAAGAGCGTGCGAGCGCTCGTGTCGCGTGGGCTCGACTCGAACGACGGGTCGGCGTGGTGTGCCGGTGTGTGCGATGGGGCGGCGGGGGCGGGTTGTGCGCGGCGTGAAGCGGTGATGCGCGCGAGCATGGCGAGGTCGCGGATGCGGGCTGCGCGGTGCGAAAGCTCGGTGAGGCGGGCAGTTCCGGCTGGGTCGTCGGGGTAGCCGAGGCGGTGGAGGGCCTCGATGCAGGCGGTGTGCAGATCGATGGCGGCGCGGGCTTCGGCGTCTGTTGTGGTGGTGGCGTGCTCGAAGCGGGTGACGAGCACATTGGCGAGGACGGCGACGAGCTGAGCGGGCGACTGAAGGGCGGTTTCGGCGCGAATGAGGTGAAGGGGTTCACCGGCGGTCGAGTCGGTTTGTGGTGTGATTCCGGTCGCGGAGAGGAGGGTAGCGACGGGTAGAAGGCTTTGCGGGGCGGTGGTGATGACGGCGTGGGCGCTGACGAAGAGGCGCAGGGTGGGTGAGGTGTCGGCACCGGCGACGAAGATGGGCAGGGCGAGGTAGAGCCAGCCTGTGGCGTCGTCGAAGCGGGGCAGGGCGCCAGCTTCGGCGGCGAGTGATGGGGGTACGCCGAGCCATGCGAAGAGTTCGTCGCGTTCGTCTTGTGCCGCTGCATCGACGTGAAACCAGAGGAGTCCATCGCCAGCGCGGCGGGCGGCGGCGAGGGTTTGCTCGTCGGGTTCGAGGGTGCACTGGTCGGCGTTTGCGGCGACGGTGGTGACGGCAGCGCGCACGCCGGAAGTTTCACGCGGGGTGTGACTCATGGGGTGGGACCTGCATCGTTTGAGCCGCGTAGACGCTTGTCGACCCAGTCGGCGACACGTCGGGTGAAGGTGGCCTGAGCGGGGAGCGTTTCGGCTGTTGTGAGCTCGTCGAGGCGTTGCAAGAGTCGGGTCTGCTCGGCGGTGAGGTGTTTGGGGGTCTCGATGACGATGGTGACGAGCAGGTCGCCGCGAGCAGACCCGACGACGGGCATGCCCTCACCGGCGACGCGAAAGACGGTGTGTGAGTCGGTGCCGGGGGGCAGTTTGAGCACGGTGCTGCCGGCGAGGGTTGGGGCGTCGATGTTGCCGCCGAGTGCTGCGCGGGTGAGCGAGACGGGGACGCGGCAGGTGAGGTCGGCACCGACCCGCTCGAAGACGGGGTGGGGGGCGATGGCGATGTCGACGAGCAGGTCGCCCGCGGGTGCGCCGCCGCGACCGGGCTCACCTTCGCCGCGCAGTTTGAGATGGGTCTCGTCGTCAACGCCGGCGGGGACTTTGACGATGAGGCGTGCTCTGCCGCGGATTTCGCCGCGTCCATCGCAGCGGGTGCAGGGTTTGCGTGGGATTTCGCCGCGCGCTTCGCAGCGGGGGCAGGGTCGCGAGAGTTTGAGGGGGCCGCGCTGGGTGAGGATGCGACCATCGCCGTTGCAGATTTTGCAGGTGGCAAAGCCGGTGCCGGGCTCGCCGCCAGTACCGGCGCAGCGGTCGCAGCGTTTTTTGCGGGGGACTTCGACGACTTTCTGGCAGCCGAAGGCGGCTTCGGCGAGGTCGATTTCGAGGACGTAGCGTTGATCGCGTCCGCGATGGAAGGTGTCGCCGTCGTCGGTGCCGAAGAGGTTTTCGTAGACGGCGCCGAGGGTGTCGGCGACGACGGCACCGAACGACGAGATTTCGGGCATGCCGCCGACGGCTTCGGCGAGTTTGGGGTTGCGGCCGAGGCGGTCGTAGAGGCGGCGTTTTCCGGGGTCGGAGAGGACGTCGTAGGCTTCGCAGATGCGCTTGAATTGTTCGAGGGCTTCGAAGTCGTCGGGGTTGCGGTCGGGGTGAAACTCGATGGCGAGGCGACGGTAGCTGCGCTTGATCTCGTGATCGGAAGCGTCACGGTCAACCTGCAGGATGCGGTAGTAATCGACAACCATGATGCTTTGGGGAGGTTTGATCGGGCTGCGATTGGCGGAATGAGCGTGATTAGCGATAGGTGCGGTAGTCGGCGTGGGCGAAGAGGTTGTTTTGCGTTTCGGCGGCCTCGACGAGTGACATGTCTATCGTGCCCCGATTGAGCATGTCGTGCAACTCGTTGAAGCGGGCGACGTGTTCGCGCAGGCGGCGCTCGGCGTAGGGGACCATGGTGCCGGTCTTGATGATGAAGGGCCAGTCGCTCGACTGGGCGAGCATGACTTCGCGGGCGGCCTGGTTGAGGGCGCGGCGCTCGTTGTCGGTGGGGGCGTCGAAGCGCCGGGCGAGGGCGATCATGCGGCGGGTGATGCCGAAGATGTGGGGGTATATCCAGTCATTGATGCCGTCGAGCCACATTTCTGCGTAGCCGTTGCGTCCCCATGACGAGTAGGCGGGTACGGCGACCTGCTGCTCGGGGTGGTGTTCAAGGTATTCGCCGGGGGTGGTGAGGGCGAAGACCTTTTGGTCGTAGGTGGCTTTGCGGATGACGTAGTCGAGAAATTCGGGGCCTTCGAACCACCAGTGTCCGAAGAGTTCGGCGTCGTAGGGTGCGACGATGATGGGTGGGCGGCCCATGACGTCGGCGAGGTGTCGAATCTGGCGGCCTCTGTTCCAGACGAAGTCGCCGGAGTGGAGCCCGGCGCGGGAGAGGGCCTGTTCGCGGACGTAGGGTTGTTTGTCGGCGAGGTCAACTTTGCCGGTGATGCGGTGGTATTTGAGGCCGGTGAATTTGCGCAGTCCGTTGGATTGGACGTAGTCGCCGACGATGTCGATGGGGAGATCGTAGCCGATGTCGCGGTAGAATTCGCGGTAGTCGGGGTCGCCGGGGTATCCGGCTTCGGAAGACCAGACCTGACGGCTTGTTTCTTGATCGCGGGCGAAGGTGGCGACGCCGGTTGGGCAGTAGATGGGGGCGTATACGCCGTAGCGGGGGCGGGGGGTGGCGTTCACGACGCCGTGTGAGTCGGTGAAGAAGTAGCGGAGGTTGAATTCACGCAGGAGTTCGTCGAGGCCGGGGAAGTAACCGCACTCGGGCAGCCAGATTCCGCGCGGGTCGCGGTGAAAGTGGCGGCGGTAGTCTTCGACGGCGGTGGCGAGCTGTGCGCGAATCGCCTGCGGCATGCTCTCGTAGTGGGGCAAAAAGGCGTGGGTGGCGGCGCAGGTGATGATTTCGAGGACGCCGATGTTTTGCAGGCGGCGCAGGGCGGCGATGAGGTCTGAGTTGTAGTTGTCTTCGAAGAGCCAGCGGAAGTGTCGCAGGCGGTCGTGGTACATTTTGGCGGTGAAGTGGAACTGCCAGTCACCGTAGGTGCGCGACTCTTCTTTGGCTGCGAGTTCGAGCAGTTTTGCGAGGTGTGCGCGGTAGCGTTGCATGAGCAGCGGGTCGCTGAGCATCGCGCAGAGGGTGGGCGAGACGGTCAT
>CAZXXB010000145.1:6752-9575 GCA_964644185.1 uncultured Myxococcota bacterium | reverse complement strand
CTCAAATGGGCCCACCACCGCGCGGCGCTCACCGCTCGCGCGCCTCCCGCTGCGCCTCGCAACCCTCGTCGTCGTCGCCACCTTCGCGCCCCTGCTCATCGCCGCCCGCACCGAGCAGCCCGCCGACAAACTCCCCAACGAGCTCGAAGGCATCGACATCGTCGAGCAACTCGGCAAACCCCTCGCCACCGACCTCACCTTCACCCGCCACACCGGCGAAAAAATCACCCTCAAAGACGCTCTCGGCTCGGGCCCCGCGCTGCTCACCCTCAACTACTTCGCCTGCCCCATGCTCTGCACCCTGCAACTCAACGGACTCGTGAAGGGCCTGAAAGAGCTTGGCTGGCGACCCGGCGAAAAGTTCCGCCTCGTCACCGTCAGCATCAACCCCGCCGAAACCGCCGAACTCGCCTCGCAAAAACGCGACGCCTACCTCAACCTCTTAGGCATCGAGAACGCCGAGTGGGAATTCCTCACCACCAGCGATCAGGCCACCATCACCGCCATCGCCGAAAACACCGGCTTCAAATACCGCTACGACCAGGCCTCAGGCGAATACGCCCACCCCGCCATGGCAGCCTTCATCAGCCCCCAGCGCGTCATCACCCGCTACCTCTACGGACTCGAATACCGCCCCCTCGACCTGCGCCTCGCCCTCACCGAAGCCGGCGATGGAAAAATTGGCACCGCCGTCGATCATCTCGTCTTAAGCTGCTTCCGTTACGACGCCGAATCGAGTAATTACACGCCGTTCGCGGTGGGCATTATGCGGCTCGGGGCGGGGGCCACCGTCATCGTCCTGGGTATGACTCTGCTGGTTTTCTGGCGCCGCGAACGTCTGCGGCGACGCGAGGAGGTTCTCACGTGAACACGCTGGCTGATTTCGTCCACAACGGCCTCTCGGGTGCCGTCACCGCACAGGTCAACCCCGGCTCTGGGTTCAGCAACCCCGGCGGCAGCTTCTGGATGCCGCCACAGGCCAACGAGTACGCCGCTCGCGTCGACGGCCTCTTCTACTTCATCCTCATCGGATGCACCGTCTTCTTCATCCTCACCATGGCCGCCATGGTCGCCTTCGTCATTCAATACCGACGCAAAGGCGACACCGACCACCCCACCGCCCGCATCACCCACAACACCGCCGTCGAACTCGTCTGGAGCGGTATCCCCGCCATCCTTCTCGTCATCGTCTTCGGCTGGGGATTTAAAGACTGGATGGCGCTCAACGTCCCCCCCGGTAACGCCCTCGACATCCGCGTCACCGGCGTCAAATGGTCATGGTCGTTCGACTACCCCAAAGACGGCATCTCCTCGCCCGACCTCGTCGTCCCCGCAGGCCGTGACGTCAAACTCACCATGGTCTCGCAAGACGACCTCCACAGCTTCTACATCCCCACCGCCCGCATCAAACGCGACGTCATCCCCAACCGCTACACCGTCCTCCACTTCCGCATCGAACAACCCGGCGAACACCAGATTCTCTGCACCGAATACTGCGGCACCGCCCACTCAAAAATGCTCGCCCGCGTCAAAGTCCTCCCCGACGACCAATACAAAGAATGGATCGACTCCGGCGGCGGCATGGGCGGCAAAGACATGCCCCTCGCCCAGCTTGGCGAAATCGTCTACAACAAACTCGGTTGCGCCGCGTGCCACACCCTCGACGGCAACAAACTCGTCGGCCCCTCCTTCAAAGGCTCATACGGCGTCGAACGCAAACTCGCCGACGGTTCCTCCGCCGTCATGGATGACAACTACATCCGCGAGTCGATCATGACCCCCATGGCCAAAGTCGTCGACGGCTACGCCCCCGTCATGCCGTCGTACCAGGGCAGGCTCAAAGACCAGCAGGTCGCCGCCCTCATCGAATTTATCAAAGCCAAGAAAGACTGAGTCACCAAAGACTTATTGAGGTCACACCAACATGGCTGACATCGTTGTCAATCCAGTCGCCGCCCCCGGCCACGCTCACGCAGACGACAATTACCTCACCGCGGGTAAAGGCATCCTCTCGTGGGTCTATACCGTCGATCACAAGCGCATCGGCGTCATGTACCTCTTTGCCGTCATGGGCTTCTTTCTCGTCGGCGGACTCTTCGCCCTCGCCGTGCGCCTCCACCTCTGGAACGCCATCACGCCAGTTGACGGCTCGCAGGGCTCGTACCTTCTCGACCCCGACGCCTACAACAAAGTCTTCACGCTTCACGGCGCGATCATGGTCTTCCTCTTCATCGTCCCCTCCATCCCGGCATCCCTCGGCAACATCCTCCTGCCGCTGATGCTCGGCACCAAAGACGTCGCCTTCCCACGCCTCAACCTCGCAAGCCTCTGGGTCTACTGGTTCGGCGCCGCCTTCCTCCTCTACTCCATCCTCGCCGGAGGCATGGATACCGGCTGGACCTTCTACACCCCCTACTCCACAAGCACCCAGACCTCCGTCATCTCAGCCACCGCGGGCGTCTTCGTCCTCGGCTTCTCCTCAATCTTCACAGGCATCAACTTCATCGTCACCATCCACAAAATGCGCGCCCCCGGCATGGCGTGGGATCGTATGCCCCTCTTCCTCTGGGCGCTCTACGCCACCTCGGTCATTCAGGTTCTCGCAACCCCCGTCCTCGCCATCACCCTTCTGCTCCTCATCGTCGAGCGCAGCATGGGCATCGGCATCTTCGACCCAGCCATCGGCGGCGACCCCGTCCTCTTCCAGCACTTCTTCTGGTTCTACTCGCACCCCGCCGTCTACATCATGATTCTCCCCGCCCTCGGCGTCATCAGCGAGATCGTCACCGTCCACGCCAAACGCCACATCTTCGGCTATCGCGC
>CAZXXB010000145.1:4595-6733 GCA_964644185.1 uncultured Myxococcota bacterium | reverse complement strand
TGGGGACACCACATGTTCGTCTCCGGCCAGAGCGAACTCGCCTCCGCCGTCTTCTCATTCCTCACCTTCGCCGTCGCCGTCCCCACCGCAATCAAGGTCTTCTCGTGGGTCGCAACCCTCTACAAGGGCTCCATCGCCCTCAACACCCCCATGCTCTACGCCCTCTCGTTCCTCTTCCTCTTCTCCATCGGCGGACTCACGGGCATCTTCCTCGGCGCCCTCTCAACCGACGTCCACCTCCACGACACCTACTTCGTCGTCGCACACTTCCACTACGTCATGATGGGTGGCACCGCGATCTCGATGCTTGGCGGACTCCACCACTGGTGGCCCAAAATCTGGGGCAAGATGTACAACGAGACCCTCGGCGCCATCGGCTGCTTCCTCGTCTTCATCGGCTTCAACGTCACCTTCTTCAGCCAGTTCGTCATGGGCTCGCGTGGTATGCCCCGCCGCTACCATAGCTACCTCGCCGAATACATGGTGTGGCACCAGATCTCGACCGTCGGCTCCGTCATCCTCGCCGCCGGACTCTTCCTCACCCTCTTCTACCTCGTCCACTCGCTCTTCTACGGTAAGCCCGCACCCGCCAACCCGTGGGGCGCCAAATCACTCGAGTGGATGACCTCGTCGCCACCACCCGTCCACAACTTCCACGACCAGCCCGTCGTTCACGAAGGCCCCTACGAGTTCGACGTGCAAGAGAAGGCATCCGCGGGCGCCCACTAACCCCCGCTTACCAACCGCGGCATTACGCACCGACACCCAACGATACCCAACGGTACCCAACGACTCTCACGGAGACAGGCACCCACGATGGCGACCGAAGTGATGAGCACCGCTCAGGCAAAACACGGGCACGGCGACGGCCACGATCACGGCCACGACCACGCCCACCACCCCTTTCAACAGCACCACTTCTACACGATGGAGCAGCAGGCTTCGTCGGCGAAGCTCGGCATGTGGGTCTTCCTCGCGCAGGAAATCCTCTTCTTCGGCGGCCTCTTCATGGCCTACTTCGCCTTCCGCTACCTCTACCCAGAGACCTTCCTCGAAGCCCACGAGCACCTCGATAAGCGCATGGGTGGTCTCAACACCGTCGTGCTCATCACAAGCTCGCTCACGATGGCCCTCGCCGTCCGCGCCGCGCAGCTTGGCGAACAGGCCAAACTGCAAAAACACCTCATCCTCACCTTCCTCTTTGCCGGCGTCTTCCTCGTCGTCAAATACTTCGAGTACTCAGCCAAATTCGAGCACGGCCTGCTCCCCGGCAAGTTCTACCACGCCCACGAACACATCGTCGGCGCGCCCCACATCTTCTTCGGCATCTACTTCGTCATGACCGGCCTTCACGGCATCCACGTCATCGCCGGCATGGGCGTCATCGCATGGATCTACCTGCGCGCCCGTCGCGGAGACTTCGGCCCCGACTACTTCATGCCCGTCGAAAACGTCGGCCTCTACTGGCACCTCGTTGACCTTATCTGGATCTTCCTCTTCCCCTTGCTCTACCTCGTGAAATAACCGCTCGAACCATCTGACCTCACGACGACACGACGCAAAACCACCACCACAGCGCCCTGCGCGCCCGGTGACGGAAACCAAAAAATGGCTCACAACACCAAACTTCACGCTTCGGCTGCCCACGGTGCCCACGCTGCTCACGCCCACGATGGACGCGAGCACCACGTGCTACCCATGTCGGTCTACTACGGCGTCTTTGGCTCGCTGCTCGTGCTCACCGTCGTCACCGTGCTCGTCTCGTACCTGCCGCTCGGTGAAGCGTCGTTCCCGGTCGCGATGCTCGTCGCCCTCGCCAAAGCCCTGATGGTGGCGATGTACTTCATGCACCTGCGCTACGACGACAAGTTCCTCGCCTTCGCCTTCGGCAGCACGATTCTCTTTCTCTTCATCTTTTTCGGATTCACCTTCCTCGACCTCAGCTCGCGTGACCTGATTCTCAAAGAGCAGGGCAACTTCGCCTACCGCGACGAAAAGGCTGGTCTCGAGCGTGTCGCCGCGAAAAAGGCCGCTGCGGATGCTGCCAAAGCCGCCGCCCCCGCTGCCGCCCCTGCCGCCGCTGCCCCTGCTGCTGCTGGTCACGACGCCGCCGCTGCTCCGGCCCCCGCCGCCGCTCA
>CAZXXB010000145.1:0-4508 GCA_964644185.1 uncultured Myxococcota bacterium | reverse complement strand
TGGGGGAAAGGGGCCGGGGGATAGGGGGTAATGCCCAGCCCCCTCTGGGGGTTGGGTGGTAATGCGCCGCACCCGCGCATTGACACACACGCAATCGCGACCGACATTCGTCAAAGACCGGGGCAGGGCAGGGCGCGCTACGCCGCGCAAAGGGTGCAGACGATGTACGACCGCGATTACGCACTGACCACCAAAGCAACCGGAACCTTCACCGACGTCGTCGCCCGTGTCCGCGACGCCCTCAAGGCCGAGGGCTTCGGCGTCCTCACCGAAATCGACATCCAGGCGACGCTCAAAAACAAAATCGGCGTCGACCGCAAACCCTACCTCATTTTGGGCGCGTGCAACCCGCAACTCGCCCACCGCGCCCTCACCCACGAGGCACCCCTCGGCGTATTCCTCCCCTGCAACGTTGATGTCTTCGAGGGCGACGACGGCTCGATCTACGTCCAGACCCCCAAGCCCACCGTCATGTTCGGACTCGTCAACAGCGCCGACGTCGCCCCCATCGCCACCGAAGTCGAATCGCGCCTCACCCGCGTCCTCGCCACCCTCGCCTAGCGCGACACCGGTTTTCGCCCCGAGCCGCATAAGCCCTCCACCACACCCTTGCTCCCGTGCCCGTCGCGTTGGCATAGTCTCTCCCGCAACGTGCGTCGCGCCGCCCGCATGGCCGAAGCGGGCCCACCCCCTCGCGTAAACCCGCCGTTGTGTTGGAGCCTTTGCCATGTCGAAGCCGTTTCTCGCGCGCTCACTCCCCCTCGCTTCTCTCCCCATTCGCTTTCTCTCCGCACGCTCGCTCTCGATGCTGCTCGTCATCGCTTCTTCTCTCGCCCTCTCCACATGCGGCGACGATGACGACGATGATGACGACAACACCAGCGCCGATACCGACACCAGCGACGCCACTGACGACGACGACAGTGACGCCAACGATGACGACGCAACGGGCGACGACGACGACGCAACGGACGACGATGACGACGCAACGGACGACGACGACGCGAGCAACGACGACGACAGCGACGATGACGACGCAACAGACGACGACGACGTGATCGAACTCCCCAACGAAATCGAAGGCTGCGACGGCGCCAAACTCTTCGAAAAACCCGCCGCCCTCGCCGACCCCGGACCCTGGGCCGTCGGCGCACGCACCATCGAACTCGCCGGACTCACGACCGAAGTCTGGTACCCCGCCCAACCCGGCGCAGAACGCGGCCTCGAAAAAACCCGCTACGACATCCGCGAAGCGCTCCCCCCACGCGACCAGAGCAAAATCCCCGACGACCAAAACCCCTGGCAAAACTGCGACTGCTACCGCGACCTCCCCCCCGACTCCGCCCGCGGACCCTACCCCGTCATCCTCTACGTCCACGGCACCGCCGCCTTCCGCACCCAGCAACTCAACCAGGCCACCCACTGGGCCTCTCGCGGATTCATCGTCATCGCCGCCGACCACCGCTGGCTCTATCTCGCCGACGCCCTCCAATTCAAACTCAACCCCGACCCGGGCAGCGACATCCCCACCGTCTCCCTCCAAATCCGCAACCTCCTCGCCGCCATCAAAGACCCCGCCTCCTACAACGACGGCGCACCCCTCGACTTCCTCACCACCATCGCAGACACCTCACGCCTCGCCGCCATCGGACACTCACGCGGCGGCGGAGAAGTCGGCGCACTCGCCGATGAACCCAACGTCCGCGTCATCGCCCCCCTCTCCTCTGGCGGAATCGCAAAATCCGCCGACCTCACCAAAGGCGACCTCGAAAGCACCCTCGTCATGGCCGGCGAAACCGACGGAATCGTCGCCTACGACAACTCCTTCAAAGGCTACGAAGCCTCACCCTCACCCAAACGCTTCGTCGGCCTCGTCAAAGCCGGACACCTCGCCTTCTCCGAACTCTGCTCACTCGGCGCCGACCGCGGCGGAATCCTCCAAATCGCCATCGACAACGGCATCGACGTCAACCAACTCATCGCCTCACTCGCCACAGACGGCTGCACCGACGACGACCTCGCCCCCGAACTCGGCTGGAAAATCATCAACGAGGCCACCGCCGCCGTCTTCGAAGAAACCCTCCACTGCGACTCCTCACGCGCCGACGCCCTCCGCACCGCCATGCAGGCCGACGACAACGTCCTCCTCTACGAAGAAGACTTCTCCGGCAGCACACAACCCACGGGTGACGAGCCGTGACCGTCGCCCGCTTCTGCATCAAATGTGGCTCGCCCCTCGCACCCCGCGTCAGCGAGTCACGCACCCGCATGACCTGCTCAAGCCCCGCCTGCGGCTGGACCTTCTGGGATAACCCCACGCCCGTCGTCGCCGCCATCGTCCAGCACGGCGACGACATCCTGCTCGCCCGCCACACCGGCTGGCCCGAAAACTGGTGGGGCCTCATCACCGGATTCCTCGAACGCGACGAAACCCCCGACGCCGCCGTCGCCCGCGAAGTCAAAGAAGAACTCGCCCTCACCGCGACACGCGTCGAGTTCGTCGGCAACTACGCCATGTTCGAGATGAACCAGCTCATCATCGCCTACCACGTCATCGCCGAAGGCGAAGTGGCGCTCAACGAAGAGCTTGCGGCGGTAAAGCGCGTCCACATCGACAAACTCAAAGGCTGGAACTTCGGCACCGGCATCGCCGTCACCGACTGGCTCACCCGCCGCCGCACCGCCTCCCGCACCACAACGTGACCGCGTTGTGCGTGGTCTCGGTGCCGGGGTCGGGTTCGTGTCCGACGAAAGCGTGGGTCGGGTCACGCCGGGCGGACAAAGGCTCGCCTGCAGCCTCGCGGTCGAGAGTCGCCCCCCACGCGTCGTACACGGCTTCGCGCCGGACAAACGTATCTGTTGGACCGCTGGCCTACTCTACCGCTACCAAATCACGGGTCCGCCGGAAGAGAAGTTGGCCGCGTGAGCGGTCGCGAGCCAACGCTTCTTGAGGTGCGATCAACTCGCGCCATTCGGTACGTGTGAGCCAAAGACGCCGATCCACGCCACGGCAACGGAGTTCTTCACTTAGCGAGACACAATGGAACGCGCTTGAATCCGAAATTTGCATCTCATGCGTCCGTTGTCGAACTGATTTCGAATATTTTGCCCCTGCACATTCGGGTAACCTCCTGTGTGCGGGTACGTCATCCGGTGTCCACCAAATCGGGTCAAGGGCAGCTCGACTCTATATTGTGAAATCATACGACGCTACAATTGCCTATCAGACTTCGATTTATCACAGGCGATCCGATTCCCTTCGCCATCAATTTGACCAGACTCAAATAATGCAAAGAAAGACGGCCCCCAGTTCCATTTCGTACGACCATCATGCTCTGGATCCATGAAGTAATGATGGTTTGAGTGCTTTATCGCATCGATCGCGCGCGCGGCGTACTTAGCGACCTCTAAGTTGGCGTCATGCAGTAAGGGCTCCAGGGCGCTGATCGCCTGCTCTCGCAATGAGAACGCCAAACCGAAGCAGGCAATACTCCGCACTTGACTTGACCTGTCCCGAATCGCGTGCATGCAAAGGTGAAATGCCTCATCTATAAGCCGAGTGTCGCCTGCGATGTAGCAAATAATGCGGTAACGTCGGCGCCATGAGCGAGCGGAAACGAACTCTGATCTTGCTTTTTCATAAAAACTAGCACCTTCGCTGGCGAGGTGCTGAGCGAGATCAAACTCGCTCCTAGGTGTCGGCTCGGTTTGGTCAAAGAAGTCCAGTGATTCTGACATTCTGATTAATTTCTCGGCGGCAAAGGGACAAGTTCTATATTGGTGGATGGTTCATTATTGTTAATTTGATCTCGATGTCTGCCCGCTCGTCTGGGATCATGATCAAATTCCACGCAATTATGGCATCCGCTGTTGTCATCGTATTGGACGTCGGGTCGATTGTTTCCCACCTTTTGTCCGCCACCATTAACCTGCGCCTG
Source organism: uncultured Myxococcota bacterium (assembly GCA_964644185.1). GTDB lineage: Bacteria > Myxococcota > JAJVIH01 > JAJVIH01 > CAZXXB01 > CAZXXB01. Next base: position 570 of record CAZXXB010000145.1, on the reverse strand, counting down.
ATTCTTCCGGATGTTCGTTGAACCAAGCGCTCTCTCCTTCGCGATCCGATCATCAATCGCCTTATTGTGCGCGTCACCACCGTGCTTTGGCGCGACCCCGTCGTTTGGTTCCGGGCCTGCGGCCGTGTCGCCTGGTGCAGTGCTGGGTGTCGCAACCTCGTCCGCCTGCTTTGCCGCCGTACCTGCTGCATCATCAAGCGGCTTCGCAAGCTGATTGAGATCGGTCGCTTGGTCTGCGCGGCGTGCGACATCCGATGCGCCTCCTATTCCTTTTGCGGCTTGGCGGGCAATGCTTACCCCGCCATCGGTCAGACCGGGAAGCACCGACAATACGAGGTCTATAGCCGCACCGACAAAATCACCTCCTGCTTCTTAATATCGCCCAGCTAATAAATTACCGACACCAGAGACAATACCAACACCAGCGCTAACGATATCGACAGCATCGTCTGGTGCCGGAGGCGTGATAATTGCGCGCCCGTTCGGATCAATAAACCGTATCGGGTTGTTTGCCGCGTAGGCGTAGAGGTTGAGTTGCTGGCCCCAGCGTTCGTCGAGGTCAGGAAGCAC
>CAZXXB010000144.1:6714-9585 GCA_964644185.1 uncultured Myxococcota bacterium | reverse complement strand
CGACCTGGGGGCGCTCTCTCCTCGGCGTTCGCGTTGACAAGCACAGCGCGCTCGACGAGCCGATCGTGAGTCCGCGATTGGCGCTTCGCTTTGCTCCGCTACCGTGGTTGCGGCTGCGTACGGCACTCTCGACGGGGTTTCGCGCTCCACAGGCTTTTGATGAAGACCTGCACATTCAGCTTGTCGGGGGCACCCTGCCCCGGCTCATCGTCAACGACGCTGGGCTGAACCCTGAGCGCTCTTACAGCGCGGCGCAGCAGGTTGAGGCGGTGTTCGATCTCGCGACCGACTGGACGTCAACGCTTTCAGTCAACGGCTACGTGACGGTGCTCACGGGGGCGTTCGCGCTCATGACGACCGACCTCGAGGCGACGCCAGAGGTTGAAGTGACCCGGGTGAACGGGCCAGACGTACGGGTCGGTGGCGCAGAGATCGAGTGGCGCGTCGCGTATCGTGAGCGGGTCGAAATGTCGGTCTCTGCGACGGGCGAAGACGCGCGCGCATCATCGGGGGTGGGCGACTTTGACGAGCGCCGCCTGCTGCGCACCCCGCAGGGTTACGGTAGCGCCGAAGTTGTCGTACGCCCGCTTGATGCGCTTGAGTTGCAGAGCGGCCTCGTGGTGCAGGGTCCGATGCTGGTGCCGCAATATGATGCTGCGGGCGACCCGTTTGCGCTGAACAGATCGCCGTGGTTCTTCGACTGGTCGCTCGCCGCGAGCTACGAGTTCGCCATCACAAACACGGCACGGTTGAAGGTTTTCACGGCGCTGCGCAACGTGTTGAATCAGTTTCAGCGCGACCTGCCGCGGGGCGCGGCACGCGATGCGGGCTATGTCTACGGACCGCCTCAGCCGCGCAGTGTGTTGCTTGGCATCTCGGGGGCGATGTGAGGGGGTAACCTGCGTGGGCTGACTCAGATGACTTTCGCGAGGAAGGGGCGGGCGATGATCGGGCTTGTGATGGGCCGCCGTTGGCAATTGCCTCGGGCAGCCTATACCGCTCTTGCGCTCGTACCGATGGCCCTCGTACTGACACTTGTGGCGGCGTGCGCGCGTGGAGTTTCGTCACCGGTCACGCGGGTGGAGAGAATTCTCGAGCCGCTCACTGGCGCCCCGGGCCTTCTGCCCGGTGCTGCAATGGGGTGCGAAGCAGATGGAGCGGTGGGCGATGGTCGAGGTTCACCGAACGCACTCGTCATTCGCGTGAGTGAGCACTGCCGGGCATGCGAGACGCAGTTGCAAGAGCTGGTGACCAACCGTGAGCAATGGAGCGCGCGGGGCTACGAATTGTTCGTCGTGCCGAGCGAAGCCGAGAACTGCGCCGCAGTGGTTCGCCAGATACCTCGGGGGCCCTATGTTCGGCTTCCGGCGCGGCGCGAGTTGGTCGCAGCATACCCCGCCGACTCGACGCCGACGCTCTACGTGCTGCGCGGTGGTCAACTGGCGCTGCGCCTCGTGGGGCTGGCGTCCGTCGAAGAATTGCTGCGCACGGTCGCGGATGCTGACCACGCCGAGATGCGCTGAGGTCGGGTTGCCGCACGGCGGCGTCGAGCAGGGGGCATGAGCAAACCGATCGCGGCGGTGATTCGCGAGGCTGAAAGAGCTGCGATTGCGCGGCTGACTCGTCGGTCGCTTCGGTGAGTGCTTACTCGTCGGTCGCTTCGCTCAGTGCTTACTCGTCGGTCGCTTCGCTCAGTGCGGCGGGGCGCTCAAGCACTTCCGAAAGGCGACGCTCGGCACGCATGCCGAGGCGGTCGATGATCTTGCGAAGCTCGTCGCGCTCTTCTTTTGAGATGCGACCGATGCCGAAGATACCGCCTGAGGCGTCTGCCACTTCGAGGCAGAAGTAGACGAGGTCTTGCTTGGCGCGAAGTTTTCGGTCGCCGGGAAGGGCGTTGTAGATTTTTTCGATGAGCTTTAGCGCGGCCTCAAAGAAGACATCGCTGGGTGGCGATTCGAGGTACGAGTCCATCAGTTGCCACGCTTTGTCGTTTGGCGTCAGACCGCGTTTTTCCATCACGGCGCGGATAATGTCGCACTCTTCGTTCGTAACCTGCCCATCGGCCCACGCCACATCGAGCAGTGGAATCAGGTCGAGAATCTTGACCGTGTCGTGGTCGAAGCCGAGGGCTTTGATTGCTTCGGCGTTAGCCTCTTCAATCTGCGCCGTCATTGCCTTCTGTTCGAGCTCGTGGCGCAGCTTCAGGGCGATATGGGCATCACCCACCGGGTCGACTCCACCTTTCAACGCACCGCTCATTTGCACCGCCTGCCTGGCTATTTGGGGGCACGCGCCCCAACATGTTCGTTTTTGAGTCAGCCGCCCACAGCGACCCGGAACTTCCGGCCCCAAACCACCTGTCCGGGGTGATCGCAGGCCCCTATAGCGCCGAATCGCCGAATTTCCTAGAGGCGCACCCCGCTGATTGCGAGCCGCCCAGCCAGCGGCGACCCGCTTTGTGGCGTGATTGACGCCCCTTCGCTGAGCAATGTAAGTCCGCTCGCTCGCTTTGTGTAGTAGCACGTGAAGCGATCTGGACGACCACCCGTGACCGACGCCGCATCACAGCACAACGACCAAACCAGTTCATCTGGCGGTGATTTGCGGGGCGAGCTTGCCGACCTTGTCGCCGAAGCCGACGCCGAGGTCGGTTCGCGCGACGTGCCAACGGTGGTGAACACACGACTCGTGGCGATTCCGGCTCCGTGGTCGTTCATCGTATGGGTTGCCGGGTTGTCGTGGCTGCTTGATCAGGTGACAAAGTTTTTGGCGGTGAAGCACCTCACGTGGGCGATACCGCCGATTGACGGGGTGCCGTGGCTGACGCAGTTTCGCATTTTTCTCAACGACACCCACCCGGTAAGCCGCAAA
>CAZXXB010000144.1:1624-6600 GCA_964644185.1 uncultured Myxococcota bacterium | reverse complement strand
CGGATACCGTTCTTCTTGACCATCGCGATTTTTGCCGCAGTGTTCATTCTGCGCTTTTATCGGCTGGTGGGGTCGCGATCACGCGACCTCGCATGGAGTCTTTCGTTGATTCTTGGTGGGGCACTTGGTAATGCGACCGACCGCGCGCTGCGCGGCTACGTCATCGATTTCATCGACTTTCACTGGTACAACCGTCCCGGAATGCACTGGCCGACGTTTAACATCGCCGACGTGGCGATCAGCATCGGTGCGGTGTTGATCATTCGCGAAGTCTGGAGCCAGACCCGCGAACCGGGCGACGGCAATGCGCGGGAGCCGCGACAATGAACGCGTTTCGCGCACGGCGTGGTGGGGCATGGCACAGGCCAACGGTCGCGCTGATTGATCTCGATGCCTTCGAGCACAACCTGCGGGTAATTCGGGCGTCGCTGCCTTCACGGGTAGGTATCATGGCGGTGGTAAAGGCTGACGCCTACGGGCACGGCGCCGCCCACTGCTGTCGGGTGTTGGCTCGCAACGGCGTACTGGCGTTTGGCGTCGCCATCGCCGAAGAGGGCATCGCGTTGCGTCGGGCAGGTGTCCGCGAGCCTGTCGTTGTGCTGGGTGGGATGATCGGGTCGGATGATTCGGTGTATCGGCACTATCGGTTGACACCGGTTGTCTACCGCGCAGATCAGGTCGCGGCGCTGGCGTGGGGTGGTCCAATCGACGTGCACGTGAAGCTCGACACGGGCATGAGCCGCATTGGGGCCCGCGAAGACGAATTGCCCGAGCTGTTGGGGGCGCTTGACCAGCACCGAGCGGTTCGCGTCGTGGGGCTGATGTCGCACTTCGCGAACGCCGACCTGGGGGCCAGCGACCCGGCGAATGAGCAGCAGAAGCGCCTGTTTGCGCGGATGTCTGAGGCGGTTCTGGCACGCGGTCACAAGCCACGGCTGATTCATTTTTCGAACAGCGCCGGTGCGCTCACGCAGCCCGACGCGGCATATACGATGGTGCGCGTGGGCATTGCCGCCTACGGCGTTGCACCGTCGCGTGATGCTGGTCCGAGCCAACCGTTGATGCCCGTGCTTTCACTGCGGACTGAGGCGGTGCACGTGAAGACGGTACCCGAGGGGAGCGGCATTAGTTACGGGCACGTGTTTCGCACAACGCGGGCAAGCCGTATCGCAACCCTGCCCATCGGTTACGCCGATGGCTGGCCCCGTCCCCTGACTGGACAGGCGTTTGCGCTCGTGCGCGGTCAGCGAGTTCCATTCGTGGGGACGATCTGCATGGATTCGTGCATGATCGATGTGACCGACGCCGAGCAGGTGAGTGGGCGCGCGATCGAGATCGGTGAAGAGGTGGTGCTGATTGGTGAGCAGGCTGGCGCGACGATTTCGTGCGAAGAGGTCGCCACGTGGGCGGGCACCGTGCACTACGAAATACTGACCGGGCTATCGCCACGCATTCCACGACTCTACAGCGACGACACTGCGGCCCGCGGCGAAATGATGATGGCGCTTGATGATGCGCTGTTTGAGCCGGGCTGTTGAGCCCGGCCAAACCAGACCAGCATGTGAGCCGGGCTGTTGAGTTATTCACTGGGCTTGCGGAAGCATGAGCGTCCAGACCGGTTCGATGGTACCGGCCTCAATGGGGCCGGCGACGTTGTATCCACCGAGCAAGAGGTGCGACCAACCCTTTTGCCCAGCAGGCAACACGGGTGACCCCTCTGGTGCGATCACACCCACGATCGTTCCACGTTCTTTGGGGAAGCTACCACGCTGCGCCGAAGCGAAAAGGCTCTCGTAGGTGACGGCACCCTTGACGCGTTTCGGGTCGGGCATCACCCACGTCGTGCTCTTGAGGCCCCCCTCGACGACGAACATGAGTGGTTTTGAGAGATCGGCCCCCTCAGCTTTTGCAAGTTCAGCGACCTTGGCATACAGGCCGCCCACTTCAACCGGCTCGCGGACGAGAATCGACTTCCACGACGGGGCCTCGCTGAAAACGGCGACCGCAACGTCTTCTTTGAGGTCAAACGATTTCTTCGCCGAGAGTGTACCGTTCGGCCCGTCGGCGGGTGGTGGAAACCCAAGCCACGCGGTACCCAGCACGACTGTCACCGCACCACGTCCATCTGAGAGCCATGCGAGTCCCATCGACTGCGGACCCATGAGGCCCGCAAGGGCAAGTTTGTCGGTCGGTTTTTTCGAGCCGAGGGCGTCGAGCGTCGCAGCCCACGACCCATGCAGTTTTACTTCCTGCATGATCGACGGCTTTAACGCCTGCGTCGTCGCCGAGGCGGAGGGCGCGGGCTGTGGGGCGGTATTGCCGGGGGCTTCGGCTCTCTCACCTGTCGATGTCGGCGGCTGCACGTTCGAAGGTGCCGGGTCACCCCCGGTACACGCGGGCAGACCCGCCATCGACGCCACCAGCAGCGCAACGCTCGACGCAACTCGTATCACCGGCACTCGTGTTTTCATGCTGCTCATCGCACTTCTCTTTCAACTTGACGACCGCCCCGCGCGCACCGTAGGCGGTTAGCCCTTTAGCGGTCAACGCTTGCGTGTTACATCGCGCGCACGAATGTAACCGGAGACCACGATGCTGACGACCATAACCGCCGACGACCCCGCGACCGAAGCTTTTCGCGTCGCGGTACGCGCCTTTGCGCGCGAGACCCTTGCCCCCCGTGTGAAGGCTGATGATGCCAGCGCGAGGTTTCCGATTGATGCGATGCGCGCGGCAGCACGTCTCGGCCTTACCGGTATGACGGTTCCCGCCGCTTTTGGCGGAAGCGGCAAGTCACTCACAGCGTACGCCACGGCGGTGCGCGAGCTTGCCGCCGTTGATGCGGGCACGACGGTTGGCATCATGGTGAGCAACCTTGCGGCTTCGTGCATTACCCGCTTTGGCAACGACCTGCAGAAACAGAAATACCTGCCGGGCCTGTGCGACCTTTCGCTCGGCATGGGCAGCTTCTGCCTGTCGGAGTCTTCTGCTGCATCAGCTGCCGCGCGCATGGCAACGACCGCCACGCTCGACGGCAACCACTACGGGCTCAATGGCCGCAAGATGTGGATTACCAACGGCAGCGAGGCGGGCGTGTTCGTCGTCATGGCGGTCACTCATCGCGAGGCGGGGGCCCGCGGCATCAGTGCCTTCGTTGTCGAGCGCGGAACCCGCGGACTTTCGACCGGCAAGCCAGAAGAGAAGCTGGGTCAACACACGAGCAACACCGTTGCTGTAACGCTTGAAGAGTGTCGGGTTCCGGTCGCCAATCTGCTGGGTGCTCAGGGCGATGGCTTCAAGGTTGCGATGAGCGGCCTCGACAGCGGTAGAGTCGGGGTTGCGGCGCAGGCGAACGGCATTGCGATGGGTATCGTCGAAGCGCTACGTGCGCTGCTGGGGCCGGAGCCTTCTTCGCGGGCCAGCGCCGAGATTTCCCGTTTCGAGCGTGAGCTCGACGCGGCATGGCTTCTGATCATGCGTGCGGCGGCACTTGTCGATGCGGGGCAGCGCGCGACCAAAGAGGCGAGCATGGCGAAGCTCTTCGCCACCGAATCGGCCAATCGCATCGCGCGCCTCGCCCACGATCTGGCTCCACACGCTGCAATTGATACCCACGATACCCTCTCGCGCGCACTGCGCGATCTGCGCGTCACGACGATTTACGAGGGCACAAGCGAGGTGCAACGTATCGTGATTGCGCGTGACCTGCTCGCGGCAGGTTCGTCGGTCGCACGTTCGGCCCTCGCGTCGAGCGCAGAGCATGATTTGCTCGCGAGTGCCGTGCGCGATCTTGCGACGAAGTCGCTGGCGCCGTCGGTGCTTTCAATTGACCACGCGGCGACGGTGCCGACTCGGGTAACAAGCGAAGTCGCCGACCGGGGTCTTTTTGCGGTGACGGTCAGTGAGATCGACGGTGGCGCAGGGATGGATGCGCCTGCGCTAGCGCTTGCATGCGAGACGCTGGCAGAGACCTCGGCCGCGCTCGCAGCTCGCGTCGCGACGCACAACGCGCTGTTGGCCCATATCGTCGCTCGCGCAAGCGCAAGCAGCAGCGTAACCGACCACCTCAAAGACCTTATCACCGGCAGAGCGACCATCGCCCTTGTTGACGGCGCAAGCGCGGCGACGCCAATAAGCGCGACGAAACATGTGGGTGGGTGGCGCCTTACGGGGTCGCTTGACGTGTTTGGTGCCGCCGACGCCCACGTGCTGGTGGTGACGGCCCGCACCGGTGAGCGACCGGCATGCTTCGTCATCGCCGCGACAAACCCGGGTGTCACCGTCGAGCGTCACGCGTCTCCGCTTGGTTTGCGCGGGTTTGCCCCTGCGCGCATCACGTTTCGCGATGCAGCGCTTGAAGAGTGGAACCTGATTCTTCCCGGCACGGCAAGGTTCGCAATTGGCGCGGAAGCGACGAGCCCTGCCCTTGCGCTTCCGTTGCTTGATGTGGCGTTCGCCGCCATCAGCGTGGGGCTCGCCCGCGCTGCGCATCGCCTGGCGCTCGCGTACGCGCAAGAGCGCGTCGCCTTTGGCAAACCGATAGCCGAGTATCAGGCGATTCAATGGAAGCTCGTCGATGCCGCGACTGAGACCGATGCCGCCGCCCTGATGGTCGCCCGTGCCGCCACAGCTTGCCAACCCACCATCACCACGCGGGCCGGGGTAACTGACGAAGCGGTGCGCATTGCACGCGCCGCACGGCTCTTCGCCGCGCAGGTCGCCACGTCGGCGGCGTACGAGAGCATCCAGATTCTCGGTGGGTACGGCTACACCCGCGAGGTTCACGTCGAGCGATTCTACCGAGATGCGCGTACACTCGAATCGGTCGCGGCAAGCCTCGACAATCAACCGCGGGTATCGGCATGAGCGCGCGCACGAATCCGAATCACGATGAAGTGCGGCACATGCTGACGATGACCGGGGGTGACCGGCTCAAAGCGTTTGAGCTCGTGCAGTCGCAGATGTCGATTCTCGTC
>CAZXXB010000144.1:0-1479 GCA_964644185.1 uncultured Myxococcota bacterium | reverse complement strand
GTGCTGAAGCTGAAGTGGCTAACGCAGGAGATCAGTGACGACGCCGAAGAGACGATTGCGCGTATGCTGGCGATTCGCGACCGCAAGGCGCGGTACCTGTCGACCTCGCTGGGCCTCTTCGTCACGGGCTTTGCCTGCTACTGCTGCGCGATCGCGCTGATGCTGCTGCGTACCGCCCCGATGGTGTGAGAGACTCGTCGCCGAGGGTTGAGTCTAGCCTCCGCGCGCGGTACATGCGGCACGAGCAGAGTGGCTTGCAAATGAGCCCGCTGTGATTTTACTTTCACGCATCATTGAGACCGGCTTCACGGTCTATGCACATCACGAGGAAATCATGTCAGACGTCACCACCACCGACCCAACGCAGAAGGTCTGGGATTGCATCATCGTCGGAGGCGGCGCTGCGGGTCTTGCTGCTGGCGTCTACTGTGGGCGTGCGCGCATGTCGACGCTGCTCATCGAGGGTTTGACGACCGGGGGTGAAGCGTCGCGCACCGACGTCATCGAGAATTATCCGGGTTTCAACTACCCCATCAAGGGCCCGGAGTTGATGGAGAAGTTTCGCGAACACGCCGAGATGTTCGGCACCATCATCGAGTACGCGCAGATTGAAAAAGTTTACGGCGAGGGCGACCTGCACCTCGTGCGCGCCGACGATGGGCGCATCTTCAAGGCGTACTCGGTGATTCTCGCGACGGGCACGCACCACAAGACGCTCGACTGCCCCGGCGAACAAGAGTTTTTGAATGCGGGGGTGAGCTACTGCGCGACGTGCGACGGTCCGTTTTTCAAAGACGTGCCTATCGCGGTGATCGGCGGCGGCGACAGCGCTGTCGAAGAGGGCACCTACCTGACGCGATTTGCCTCGAAGGTCTACATCATCCATCGCCGTGACAAGTTGCGCGCGACGAAGATTGCGCAGGAGCGGGCGATGGCGAACCCAAAAGTTGAATTCATCTGGAATTCGACGGTTGAAGCGGTCGAAGGCGACAAGACCGTGAAGCAGATCAAGCTGAAGAACAGCGTCACGGGCGACGTGACGACGCTGCCCGTCGAGGGTGTGTTCGTGTTCATCGGCATGTTGCCCAACACATGGGTCGTCGATGGCTACGTCAACATGACCGAAATGAAGCAGATCATCACCGACGAGTGCATGCGCACGAGCCGTCCCGGTGTCTACGCGGCGGGCGACAACCGCGTGCATAGCTACCGCCAGGTGGCGACCGCTGTTGGCGACGCGGTGACCGCGGCAATCGATGCCGAGAAATACGTCGAGGCACTCAAGCACCGAATCGGCGTCGGGCACTGAGGGCACATTTATTTCATTCGCACACCGCGCTGACGTTCCCGACGGGTGGCGCACGTCATGGCGGGGCCTTGAACGGGTCTGAGAAGCGCGGGTCGGTCAGAAACGCTTCGTCGGTCAGTGACTTGAGAAACGCGACGACGTCGTTGCGTTCGCTGTCGGTGAGTTCGAAC
>CAZXXB010000143.1:7710-9591 GCA_964644185.1 uncultured Myxococcota bacterium | reverse complement strand
AGACCGAGAAGGTGGTGACGCCAAGGCAAAGGCTGCGCCCGGCGAGAAGAAAGTCGGCTTCGTCGCGGCTCTTGTGCGAGACGGCGATGCCGATGGCGACCTGAGCGAGAACGTAGATGAGTATGCCACCGAGCTGCCAGTTCATCGTGTGAGAGCGCCTCGTCGTGTGGGTTGGTTACGGTTTGGGTTGTGCCTGCGCGGCGGGTGTCGCCGGGCGGGGCGCGTAGTAGACCGGTTTGCCCTCGCGTTCAACCTGCGGCTTCTTCAGGTCGCCGCTTGAAATCGCGAGGCGCGTGAGGGTGCGAAACGTCCATGAGCGCTGCACATTGCCGACGAGGGCTTTCAAGTCTTCAAAGAGGGTGGGGTCTTGAACGAGCGCGCCGATGGTGCCTTCGCCGCGTTCGATGCGACCGACGACGCCGTTGAGCTTGTCGGAGAGGTCGGTGAGCGAGGCGAGAAAGTTGGTGTCGTTCTGGCCGTAGACGAGCGAGTGGATGAGTCCATCGCCGGTGCGGATGTCGGTGAGCAGTTGGTGGACTTCGGTGGCGGCGCCGGAGAGTTCGTCGACCATCTTGGCGCCCGACTCGGCGTAGAAGAGTGAGTGGGCCATGCCGGGGCCTTTTTCGACCTGCGCGAGAATGCGGTTGACGCGGTCGATGGGCTCTTGAACCTTTGCGCCGGCTTCGCGGTAGGTAGCGAGGGTCTGCTCAAGCTCGCGCATGATGGCGTAGAGTTTGTCGCCGTATTTTTTGTCGTAGATGACCGAGTGGAGCGTGCCGTCGCCCTTGTCGACTTCTTCGATGATGTTGGCGGTCGAGTTCATGATGCGTTTGAAGTCGGCGCGGACCTGCTCGCTTGCGACATCGGCAACGATGACGTCGATGTTGGCGACGACCTTTTTGACGCTTTCGAGAATCTCGGCGAACTGTTCGAGGTATTTTTCGAAGTCGCCGGGTTTGACGTTGAGAATTTCGGCACCGTTTTCAAGTTGGGGTTTGGCCATGTCGCCGACGGTGATGCCGACGAGTTTGTCTCCAAGCAGACCCTTTGAACCGACGAACGCTGCGGAGTCTTCGCGTATCTGGGCGAGGTAGCGGCTATCGACCGAGATGGCGACGCGCAGCTTGGGCTTGCCGGGCTTTTCGCTGAACTGAATCGAGGTGACCGAGCCGATGTCGAGGCCCGCGAGGCGCACGGGGTTGCCGATCATGAGTCCGCCGACGTCATCGAACTCGACGTAGAGCGTGGCTCGAGGGCGAAAGATCGAGTGCTGCTCACCGAGCAGAAAGACGGTCGTCGCGAGCGCGGCGATGAGAATGGTCAGAAAGAGTCCGACGCGGAAGCTGTTGTTGGGGCGTGCCATGGCGTCAGGTCTCCTCAACCCCGACGACGGTTTCGCGGTCCATCGCATGAATGAACAGGTGGACCCGAGGGTCATCCGCCGCGCGCATGTTCTCGGCTGTATCAACACGAACGACCCTGCGTTCGTCAATCATTGCCATTCGGTCAGCGACCATCATGGCCGAGGCCATGTCGTGCGTGACGACGATCGACGTGGCACCTGTGCGGTCGCGTGTGCGCATGATGAGTTCGCTGATGCGCCTTGTGTTGAGGGGGTCGAGCCCGGTCGTGGGCTCGTCGTAGAGAATGCATTCGGGTTTGACGGCGAGGGCGCGTGCGAGACCGATGCGGCGGCGCATACCGCCCGAGAGGCTTGCGGGCATCATCTCTTCGGTGCCGGGCAGTGCGACCATGTCGAGCACTTCGGCGGTGCGGGCTGCGATCTCGGCTTCGGTCATTCTGGTTTGCTCGCGCAACGGGTAGGCGATGTTGTCGCCGACGGTGAGCGAGTCGAAGAGGGCCGAGGCCTGAAAGACCATG
>CAZXXB010000143.1:1066-7686 GCA_964644185.1 uncultured Myxococcota bacterium | reverse complement strand
TTCTTCAGAGAGGCCGACGACGTTTTTTCCTTCAAAGAGAATCTCGCCGTCGTCGGCTTCGAGCAGCCCGATGAGCAGTTTGAGCATGACCGATTTGCCGCAGCCGCTACCGCCGATGACGGCGAGCACTTCGCCGCGTTCGACCGTAAGGTTGAGGTCATCGAAGACCACCTTCGGTCCGAACGCTTTTCGCACGTGGCGAAACTCGATGTAGGGGGTGTCGGTCATGATGGGTTGCGTAGCGGTTTCGTGTGGGGTGGCTCGCGTTCACGTCAGGCGAGGTTGAGCGCCATCAGCAAGAGGGTGAGTAACAGGTCGAGAATCAGGGTGACGACCGAGGTGACGACGACGGCGTTGGTGGTGCTTGCGCCGACGCCGACCGTGCCGTCGCGGGTGTTGATGCCGAGGTAGCAGGCGACGATACCGATGTTGAATCCGAAGAAGATGGTCTTGAAGAGTCCACCCAGGTAGTCGCTCATTTTGATGCGCTGCAGGGCGCTGCGGTAGAAGTAGTTGGCCGAGACGCCGATGTTGTTTGAGGCGATGAAGGCACCCGCCGCGATGCCGACGATGAGGGCCATGGCGGCCATGAGCGGCAGCAATGCGACGCACGCGAGCACGCGGGGGACGACGAGTTTGCGCACGGGGTCGGCGCCGAGTGCGCGGATTGCGTCGATCTGTTCGGTGACGTTCATCGAGCCGAGTTCGGCGGCGATGCCGGCGGCGACTCTTCCGCCGACCATGAGGGCGGTGAGCACGGGGGCAAGCTCGCGCGCAAGTGAAATCGAGACGACGAAGCCGACGTATTCTTTCGCGCCGAAGCGGGCCATTTGCACGCCGAACTGCACGGTCATGACCATGCTCGAGAAGACGGCGGTGAGCAGCGCGATGGGCAGCGATTGAATGCCGATGCGCTCGATTTGATCAACGATGGCGCGAAAATCCCACGGGGGGGTGATGAGGGCGCGAAAGGTGCGTCCGGCGAGAATAGCGACCGAGCCCATGTGCTCGATCGTGCGCAGGGTGACGGCGCCGAAGGCTTCGATGCCGTCGGTGAGGCGCGCTGCGAGTGAGCGGGGCGAGGCGTTCACTGTGGCGACCCCGCGGGTGCGCCGGCGGCGACGCCGGTGCCGAAGGGGGCGAAGCCACGGACGACGCCTTGAAACGCCGGTCTCCCGCGGGGGAAGGCGTCGGGTCCGGCGATGTATTGCAGGTCGTAGAGGCAGCCGTCGCGTTTGACGACCCATGCTTCGAAGCGGATGGGTACGCCGTCGAGTTCGGCATTATAGATGGTGTGAAAGGCGTCGCGCTCGGCGAGGGTGACCGATTCTTCGAGCACAGGCTCACGCATCGTAAAGCCCATGAGCAGGTGGTTCATCAGCACGTTGAGGGGGGCGTCGGGATTTTTTTCGCACTCGGCGTTGACGGCAATGACGCCGAGCTTTTCGCGCGAGTTCCAGGCGAGATCGGTTCCGTCGACCTTGACGGGTTCCCACGCGGAGGCGGGTGGGGCGGTGAGGCGAAACGAGGTTTTGTCTTCGCGGTAGATGCCGTCGTTTGAGAGGCCGGTCGTGGCGCAGGCGGTGAGGCAGGTACAGAGACCGACACAGAGGCAGGCAGAAAGGCAGGCCGCGAGCGTCGCACGTGCTGCGCGCAAAGGCGTCGCGGCGGCACGCTTGTGACCTGACGGGGAGATGTGGTGCGAATGATTCATCCGCCGTTACTTACCCGCCGAGGCAACGGGGTTCAAGCGTCGCGGGGTGCTCGTTCGGGCGCTTGACATTGGGCCGTGTTGACGTGGAAGGTTTCGCGAAGTCGTCATTGCGAGAGGTTGCGCCCGTCACAGCAAGCGGGCGTGTGCCGAACGAAGACAGGGGAGTGAGCGAATGTCGAAGTTTTATCGAGCGAGTGTGGGTGCGGTGTCGTGGGGTCGCGTGGCGCGGGTTGTCGCGCTGCTGCTGGCTTTTGGGGTCGGCGCTGCGGCGGCGACGGCAGAAGCTGGTGAGACGTTTAAGGTCGCGACGCTGGCACCCGAGGGTAGCTCGTGGATGAAGCTCGTGCGTGAGTGGGCGCGCGACGTCGAAAAAAAGACGAGCGGGCGCGTCGCATTCAAGTTCTTCGCGGGCGGCTCGCAGGGTGATGAAAAAGATGTCGTGCGCAAGATGCGGCTGGGGCAGCTTTCGGGCGCGGTCGTGACCGGCGTTGGGCTGGGTCTGATGGCGCCCGACACGCGGGTGCTCGAGCTTCCGATGCTGTTTCAGAACTATGCCGAACTCGACGCGGTGCGGGTCAAGCTCGACGCCGACTTTCAGGCGAAGTTCAACGAGAAAGGCTACACGCTGGTTGGCTGGGGCGAGGTGGGGCCGGTGCACCTTTACACGTCGATACCGGTGAAGAGCAAAGACGATTTGAAGAAGACGCGGATGTGGGTGTGGACCGACGACCCATTGACGCGCGCATTCATGTCACAGCTTGGGGTGCAGGGGGTTCCACTGGGGGTGCCGGATGTGTTGCCGTCGTTGCAGACGGGGTTGATTGACGCTTGCTACGGGTCGCATCTGTCGACGATCACGTTGCAGTGGCACAGCCGCGTGAAGTTCATCACCGAGAAGCCGCAGGGGCTCGGGGTCGGCGCGATGGTGGTGTCGAAAAAAGAGTTCGACAAGTTGAGCAAAGAAGATCAAGCGACGTTGTTGAGCGAGGGGAAGTCGTTGCAGGCGAAGTTGCTCGACGTGACGCGAAAGAACAACGAGCGGGCGCTGAATGCGCTGAAGGCGCAGAAGCTCGAAGTGGTGCCGGTTTCGCCCGCGATGCTTGAAGATTATCGCAAGGCGTCGGAAGCGGTGGCGGCGGAGTTTACCGGCAAGATGTACAGCGCCGAGTGGCTTGCGAAGGTCAAGGCGGTGATCGCGAGCGTGCGCAAGTAGCGCTGCGGCTCGCGGGGCAGAGGGGCAGAGACGATGGCGCACTCGGCAGCACGGGTCTTGCAGCACGATGAGAAGCTTCCGCGGTTGGGGGCGAGCGGTGCGGCGCGGGTGATGCTGCGCTTCAACGACGGGCTCGCGCTTGTCGAGGGGGCAGGCATCTTTGCGTTTCTCGCGGCGCTGACGCTGCTCGCGACGTGGCAGTTCGTCGCGCGCAATTTGCGTCCGCTGGGGGTTGAACCGGCGCCGTTCTGGGTCGATTCGGTGATTCGGCACGCGGTGTTTTTTATCGGATTTCTCGGTGCTGCATTCGCGACGTACATGTCGAAGCACTTGCGGGTTGATGCGGTGACGCGCGGGTTGTCGCCACGAGCGCGGCTCGTTGCACGACTCGTGACGACCGTGTTTGCGGCAGCGGTGTGCGGCTTGTTGGCAAAGGGCGGGTACGAGTTTTACGCCGATGTGGTGGCGTTCGAGTCGGGCGACGTGACGCAGACCGACGAGGTGATCACGACGGCGATGGGTTCGCTCGCGATGCCGGCGGGGTTTGGTCTCGTGTTGTGGCACCTCTTCGTGCAGCTTGTGGTTGATGCGCTGTGGCTCGTGTCGGGCGAGCCCATACCTGCGTCGCTGCTTGCCGACGCGCATGAGGGTGAGGGGCTCTATGACCCCGAAGCGCACGACGACGACGATCGGGTGACGACGGGGGGCGCGCGATGATTTTTGTGATCGCGCTCGCGGTCGTGATGGCGGTGTTTGGTGCTCCGCTGTTCTCGGTGCTGGCGGTGATTGGCATCGGCGGTTTCATCGTCGATGAGACGGCGCTGGCGGCGGCGATGGGCAATGTGTATCGGCTTGCTGGTGCTGAGGCGGTGTCGCTCTCGACGATACCGCTCTTTACGTTCGCCGGGTACATCATGGCGAAGGCGGGCACGGCGCGGCGGCTGATTGATGCGGCGAGCGCGCTTCTGGGGTGGATGCCGGGTGGTCTTGCGCTCGTGACGCTATGGATCTGCGCGTTTTTCACGACGTTCACCGGGGCATCGGGCGTGACGATTGTGGCGGTGGGGGGGCTGATACTTCCAGCGTTGCTGAAGCAGAAGTACAGCGAGCGGTTTTCGCTCGAAGTGGTGACCGGCTCGGGTGCGGTGGGGCTTTTGTTTCCGCCGTCGTTGCCGCTCATCGTCTACGGCATCGTCTATGGGCTCAACTCGGCGCATCTCGAAAATAAGCAGCCGTTTTCGATTGACCGATTTCTCTTCGCGGGCATCGTGCCGGGGCTCGTGCTGCTTCTGATTCTCTCGGTCTATTGCGTCGTCGAGGGGGTGCGCTCGAATTCGCCGCGGACGCCGCTCGACGTAGGGGCGTTTTTGCGTGCGGTGTGGGCCGGGCGGTGGGAGATTCCGATACCGATTGGCATCATCGGCGGGCTCGCGTTCGGGTGGATGACGATACCCGAGTCGGCGGCGCTGACCGCGCTATACGTGTTTGTGATTGAAGTGTTCATCTACCGCGACGTGTCGATTCGGCGCGACTTGCTGGTGGTGGCCCGCGAGTCGATGACGCTCGTGGGGGCGATCTTCATCAAGATTGCGGCGGCGACGGTGCTGACGGCGTATCTCGTTAACGCCGACGTGCCGACGCGGCTCTTTGAGTGGATGAGCCAGTACGTCACCGAGCGGTGGCAGTTTTTGCTGATACTCAATCTGCTCTTGCTGCTGGTCGGTTCGCTGATGGATATCTTCTCAGCGATTGTCGTGGTCGTGCCACTGATTATTCCGGCGGCGCATCAATTTGGCATCGACCCGTACCACCTCGGCATCATTTTTCTTTTGAACCTTGAGATTGGGTACATCTTGCCGCCGGCGGGGCTGAACCTGTTTATCGCCGCGTTTCGCTTTCAGCGGCCCATCGCGACGCTCTATCGGGCGGTGGTGCCATTCATCGTGCTGATGTTTGTCGCGCTGATGCTTGTGACCTACGTGCCGCAGCTCGTTGTGGTCGAGCGCGGGGGTGAAGTGCGCGGGCTCGAAGCGGCAGGTGAGTTACCCGCCGCAGACCCGTTGGGCGACGCCCCGGCGGGTGAAGGCGCGGGCGCGGGCGAGACCGGTGAGACGGGCGAGGCCGAATACAAAGACCCGCTCGAAGGGTTCTAGTTGGCGCAATCAGTCAGCTCAATCAGTCAGCTCAATTACTCGGCGAGTGAGGCTTTTTTCTTCTGCTTGGCGTGGCGCTCGCGCTCGCTGTGGTCGAGGTAACGCTTGCGCACGCGAATCGACTTGGGCGTCACTTCAACAAGCTCGTCGTCGTTGATGTATTCGATGGCCTCTTCGAGCGTCATGATGCGCGGCGGCACGAGGACGTTCTTTTCATCGGCGGCGTGGGTGCGAATGTTCGTGAGTTTTTTGGTCTTGCAGGGGTTGATGATGAGGTCGTTGTCGCGCGTATGCTCGCCGACAACCTGCCCCGCGTAGACCTTTTCGCCGGGGTTGACGAAGAAGATGCCACGATCTTGCAGCTGCCAAATCGCGTAGGTGACGGTCTCGCCGGGTTCGAGCACGACGAGCGCGCCGTTGGTGCGTCCGCGCATTTCGCCGGCCCACGGGCCGTACTCGTGAAAGACGTGGGTCAACACGCCAGTGCCGCGCGTCTCGGTCATGAACTGGGTGCGGTAGCCGATGAGCCCACGCGTCGGGGCGATGAAGTCGATGCGCACGCGCCCGTCACCGGTGTCGCGCATCTCTTGCATGCGGCCACCGCGGCGGTTCATCTCTTCGATGATCGTGCCCGAGTTTTTGGTTTCGATGTCGCAGACGACCAGCTCGTAGGGCTCTTGCAGCTCGCCTTCGGCGCTTTCGCGGGTGATGACCTTGGGCTGCGAGACCATCAACTCATAGCCTTCGCGGCGCATGTTTTCGATGAGCACCGAAAGGTGCAATTCGCCGCGGCCTGAGACCATGAAGATGTCGGGCGAGTCGGTCATTTCAACGCGCAGCGAGACGTTGGATTTGATCTCTTTTTCGAGACGTTCGCGCAGGTTGCGGCTTGTGATGAACTTGCCTTCAGTCCCTGCGCCCGGCGACGTGTTGACCATGAAGGCCATCGTCACGGTGGGTGCGTCGATTTCGAGCAACGGCAGAATGCGCGGGTTCTCGGCGGAGGTGATCGTTTCGCCGACTTGCAGCTCTTCGGCACCGGCGACGGCGATGATGTCACCGGCGCACGCCTCTTCGACCTCAATGCGGTTGAGTCCGCGGAACGCGTAGAGGCGGGTCGCGCGAAAGATCGCTGTCGAGCCGTCGCGCTTTGCGTGCAAGAGGCGGTCGTTGCGGCGGAAGACGCCCGACTCGATGCGTCCGATGGCGAGGCTGCCGATGTATTCGTCGCGGGTGAAGGTTGTGACCTGCAGTGACGGCGGCGCATCGAGCTCGACGTTTGGCGCGTGCACGTGCTTCACAATGGTTTCGAAGAGCGGGCGCAGATCGACGCGGGGGTCGCTCATCGACGTCATCGCGTAGCCGAGTTTGGCCGACGAATAAACGATCGGAAAGTCGAGCTGCTCGTCGGTCGCGTCGAGCGAGACAAAGAGATCGAAAACTGCGTTGACGACGGTGTCGGGGTCGGCGCCTTCGCGGTCAACCTTGTTGACGACAAGAATCGGCCGCCGCCCACGTTCGAGGGCTTTGCGGGTGACGA
>CAZXXB010000143.1:767-1050 GCA_964644185.1 uncultured Myxococcota bacterium | reverse complement strand
TGGGGCCGTCGAGGGCATCGACGAGCAGCAGCACCGAATCGACCATGCGCAAGACGCGCTCGACTTCGCCGCCGAAGTCGGCGTGGCCCGGCGTATCGACGATGTTGATGTGAAAGTCACCGTAGGTCAGCGAGGTGCATTTGGCGAGAATCGTGATGCCGCGTTCACGCTCGAGGTCGTTCGAGTCGAGGGCGCGTTCCTGATCGCCTTCTCCACGTTCGAAGGCTCCAGCCTGACCGAGCAGCTTATCGACGAGGGTCGTCTTGCCGTGGTCAACGTGGGC
>CAZXXB010000143.1:0-747 GCA_964644185.1 uncultured Myxococcota bacterium | reverse complement strand
TGGCGATATTGCGAATGTTTTCGGGGGTGCGCGCGAGCGTAGCGGTCATGTTGTTCACCGGCGGTCCGTCTCGTTGGGTGTTGTAACGAGTGGTTTTGCAAAGGCTGGAGGCGGGCCGCACACGAGCCAAGGCGGCGGGCCAATAGCAGAGGCAGAGCGCCGCGGCAAATCGGCGACGCAAAACGCTGTGCAATCATGTCGTGACGCGAGCGTGACGAATCGAGGTTTGGGGGGGGCGGTGTCGCAACGGTGTCCGTTCAGGTGCCGTTACCCTGAGACGCGGCGGGTGTGGTAACGTGGCGCTACGGGCGGGGAATGACGCGAAGCGAGGCCGTCGTGCGACGGCGGAGGGTAGGCCATGCAATCGCCGATATTCGAGCACGGTCGTTCGCGGGGTCGTTCAGACGGGCACTGCTACGTGCGGCATCTCTGCCTCGCGCTCGTTGGGGTTGTTGGCTTTGGCGTTGCTGTGAGCGGGTGCGACGACGAAGATGTGCTCGCCTCGGGTGACGACGCTGACGCATTCAACGCGCAATGCGAAGCAGACTATCGTGAGGCATCTGGAAACGACGAGTGGGCGTTTCAATCGACGCTGCGCAAGGGCGAGGCGGGTGCCAGAGTTGGTCAGTCTGATTACTGCCGCGACCCGGCGAATCGTTGCACGGTGGGCGAGGGCAATTGCCGCAAGGGCGAGTGTGCGGCTGGGCTCGGCGAATCGTTGCACGGTGGGCGAGGGCAAGTGCCGCA
>CAZXXB010000142.1:8139-9605 GCA_964644185.1 uncultured Myxococcota bacterium | reverse complement strand
GCGACGATGGAGCCGCCGTGATCAACATCACGAACCAAAACTGCAACGTGAATGGAGACAGCGGAGATTGTGAACAAACGAGTACACAAACTGTCGTAGCCGGGCCAGAACCCATCACCGAACTTGGCGCACTTCTTCGCGGCGATCCAATCCAACCGGGGTCCCTGATCATATGGGCAGACAGCAGTGATGAACCCACCGCGCGAGAGTTGTGCCCTGAATGCGACCCCGAAACCTGGTTTCACGCCGCCGAAACCGAGCAAACACCAGCGCGCCAAAATCTCGATATCATACTCGACTCCATCTCCGCGATACTCAGTAATGGCACAACCATCAGCCACGTCGGCACGGCGGCGCCAATCATCGCGGTGCGGGGTCTGCGCGGAGCGCTCGCTCCCATCGCCGATATGCTTCTTTCGGGGCACAACACATCTTTAGAATTCTGGCCCCTCGTCGAGTGGAATGACCTTGCCATGTCGACGTCAGCGGCCTTTGAAAACACTACGCTGGGCAGCCTTCCGGGTACCGGAAAAGGCGTGCGGGCCGCTTGGATAGAACGCTGGGGACCGCGTAAAGCGGTGTCGGACTACCGTTACATATCATCGTCGATTAAAGAAACACGAACTCCCTGTGTTGACCGCGCAGACAACGGCAACAGCCACGCTCTGTTCACCATCGGATTTGCGGCCAGTCGGAAGCCGGGCGTGCCAGGCGGGGCGATTGATATGGATAACTACCCCGCCCCAGTCGCCGAGGGACGCGGGAACCCACCAAGTTGTCCAAACCCTGCGCAAGGTCAATGGGACAGCAAAGGGATTCGCGACATGACCTACCTCGACCAATTTATGAATGCGGTTCAATGGGCAATTCAAAAGCGAGTTCATATAATTAATGTCAGCGCGGACATATCTTCCCTTTGGTGCACGCCATTTCCAACGATAATGGATCGGTATATTGACTATGTTGCAAGCTCGTATGGGATACTCTTTGTCCTGTCAGCCGGTAACCAAGCCTTCGAACCATGCCCAGACGGCAAAGAACCATTCGTGAGTTGGAAGTCTTGGAATTCGCTCACCGTCGGTGGCTACGATGCCGGGGCGACGGCGTCTTGGAGTGACGACAAACCAAGTGGGACATCCAGCTGGAAAAATTACAACAAGCTGCGAGAGACCCCTGATCTTAGTGCTCCAGACAACTCAATTACGAGTGTGAACGGTTCAGGTGGCGGCACAAGCGTGTCTGCACCTATTGCCACGGTGCACGCCGCTCGCTTGATGGAGATCAATGGTGGCGCGCTTCGTGGTCGTCAAGAAGCGATTCGGGCGATTATGGTCGCGGGCGCAGTTAACAATGTCGCCGAGCCAAATAACTGGACGTCCACGAAGACCGGCTCAGCCGATTTCCGATCTGGTGCCGGCGCGATTTCCGGCTCAATTGCCCGCAGTGTAGCAAAACGACCCGGCCGC
>CAZXXB010000142.1:0-8116 GCA_964644185.1 uncultured Myxococcota bacterium | reverse complement strand
CAGACTCAGTAATAGTGCGTGGGGCGCGTTAGGCCTTTCTCCGCCGAATTGGTCGCTAAGCGTAGCATCTGGTAAGACAATTCGCGTTGCGTTGGCTTGGAATGCGTATTCTACTTGCTTCTCGCGTAGTAGTTGTTTCGACAACGCCTATCTAAATCGTCGTTACGAAGTATATCTCGCGGGGCCTACGGGCGCATACGTGGCAAAGGCTCCCTTAGATATGGGCTCGACGAAGCTGCTTGAATACAAGGTGCCTCGGGCTGGTACCTACAAAATTCAGATACGCTTAGCATCAGAACGATCGGATTCCAAGCAGGCATACGAAGTGTTTGGGCTCGCGTGGGTGGTCTACTGAGACTGGAGGAGATTTCCGATGTGTTACGCGTTCACTAAGCAGACTCCAGCCAAATATCCGACAAAGTGTTGGTTGTTTCATTTGCGCTTCTCGATGATCTTCGTCGTCGGCCTTCTCAACGTTGCCTGCGACAATTTCAGCACCGACGCGGATGATGACACCATGGGGGCCGATGAGCTTGACGACGATACATCGCCATCCACACCGGACTCAGATGACGACGACTCGACTGAAGACTCATGCTCGGCCGATGAAATAGCCGCGTACCTCAACGATCGCAATGCGTTCCAACGCGGCGCCTATGCTCTTCTTTGTCCACCCAACGATGACCGCGCCTGCTACGTGCTGTCGCCGATCTCGGCACCCTGCGGCTGGCGGTATTGCACGATCTCTTCAGGTGCAAAACCTCCACTTGGCAAGTGCGGGTTCTGCAAGACCGACGCAGATTGCAGGCACCCCAACTCTGGCTATGGTCCGCGTTCGTTTTGCGCTAGTGATGAAGTCGTTCCGGGCGTACGTTTTTGTGTAGAAGAGACCGGCCCAGATTGGCAACGCGGCGACTGTTCGCCGTACGACATAGACGCTTACTACCTTGTCCCAACCGATACTGCGTTTAAGGTGGTTTGCCCTTCTGATTCCAGTGAGTCGGTGTGCCGTTCCAACTTCTCAGCGTCTCCCCCTTGTGGCTGGCGCGAGTGTTCGGCAGATGTTGGCGACGGGTCGGAACAAGCTTGTTGGTTCTGTGCGCACGACGGCCACTGCCAAGCTCCGTCAAAGTGCACCGGCACCTACAGCGACGGCACCCGCTTCTGCGAGTACCCGTGACCCCCCCCCCACTCCCCCCCAATTCGCCCCCACTTCGCCCCCACTCCAAAAGTGGGGAAAACGCATCTAACCCCGCGAATCACAACGTAAATTTCATCACCCTTAAACAAGTGCGCGGAGACATGCCACTTAACCCACTGATTTCATTGCACAATCCGCAACGCGCCGGTTGCCGCGTCAGATCGCTTGTCGCCCCCACTTGACCCCGCTTCGGCAACCGTTCAAAACCCCGCCTCATGACCGCGCCACCCCCAAATTCCCCCCGCAAACCCTCAACCGGAATCCTCGTCGTCGCCGCCATTATTTTCGTCGGCGCCATCATGGGTGCCTTCGTCTATCGCTCGTTCGCCTACTCTTCCGCCATTCTCGAACGCGACAGAAAAGCCTTTATCGACGCGGGGTTAGCACTCGACGCCGAAGCCTGCCTCGACCGCACTCTTGAATGGTATGCCCGCTGTGACGTAATGAAAGCGCTGTGCGACGCGTCGGTGCCGCGAATGCTCAAGACCTGCCTCGCCGGTGCCGACAGATCGTTATATTGCAAGGGGTTAGGCGACAAAGTGCGCTCGACCCGCTTCGGCTACCACGAATGCGAAAATCGCGGCCTCACCCGCCGTACTCCGGCGTGGAAAGCCTGCGCGGTGAGCTACCGGGCCATCGCGAACTTCTGCGAAACCACTCCCCACGGGGGCGAAAAGGCGGTTCAGTGATGCTGGCCTTCTGGGTTGCGCTCGCCACCACGGCGACCACGTTTTTCCTCCTTCTCGTCGGTGGAACCGTCAATCCCACCGGCTCCTCCCTCGCTTGCCCCGACTGGCCAACCTGCTACGGAACCCTCTTTCCAGAAATGAAAGGCGGCGTCTTTTTCGAGCACGGACACCGCCTCGTCGCCACCCTCGTCGGCGCCATGACCGTCGCCCTCGCAGCCGTCGTCTTCGCCACCCGTAGAGCCGACAAACCCCTCGTAAAACTTAGCCTTTTGGCAGTCGTCATGGTCATCGCCCAGGGACTCCTCGGCGCCGTCACCGTCATCTTCAAGCTGCCGCTGCTCGTCTCGACCGCCCACCTCGGCCTCTCGATGCTCTTCTTTCTGCTGCTCATCTACCTCACCACCCGCCTCGCCGCCGCGGGCTCAGCCCCCACACCCCGCCACACCACAACCCTCGACCGCACACTCGCCATCGCCGCCCTCGTCGGCGTCTACCTCCAAATCGTCCTCGGCGCCCTCGTCCGCCACACCCAGTCTGGACGCGCGTGCCTCGACGACTTTCCACTCTGCAACGGAGAATTCTGGCCCGCATGGGGCCCCGCGCAGGTTCACATGGCCCATCGCTGGTTCGCCTACCTCGTCGTGCTGCTCGTCGCCGCCGCGTGTATCCGCACGTTTTCATTAGCAAAACGCGAGGGACGCCCACTCGCCCTCATCGCCGCCGTCGCCGCCCCCGTCATCGCCGTCGTGCAGGTCTGCCTCGGCATCCTCACGGTCTGGAGCTTCATCGGCGTCGCAGAAGTCACGATGCACCTCGGCGGCGGAGCACTTTTGCTTGCAAGCATGTGGCTCATGGTGTTAGGGCTCGGCCCGCTTTTCGCCAGCCACCCGGCGGCACCCCAATCGGCAGGGCTTGAGCCTGCCGTCACAGCCTGAATTGCCTTGGCATTTCGCGCCCATGGCTCCCTTCAGACCGTGATTTCGCAAGGTGCAAAATGGTCTCGGCTGGTGGTCGGCAACTGACTCGCTCTCACGTCGCACGGGGCGGCACCCGTTGTCTCGTCGCGACCTCGTGGCCTGGGTGGCACTAAGCTTTGGTTCGCGATCTCGTCAGCCTCATGAAACCCGGCATCGTCGGCATGACCCTCGTCATGGCCGCCGGAGGCATTTACCTCGCCCCCCTGCCGCTCGACCCCCTGCGCGCCCTTACCGCCATGCTCGCCATTGGTCTCGGCGTCGGCTCTGCCAACGCCCTCAACATGTACATCGAGCGCGACAGCGACGGCCTCATGGCCCGCACCAAAGACCGCCCACTACCCGCAAAACGCCTCAGCCCCACCGCCGCCCTCACCTTCGGACTCACCATCGGCGCACTCTCGGTCGCCCTCTGCTGGTTCTTCGCCAACCCCCTCACCGCCATCGTCGGCTTCCTCTCGCTCTTCTCCTACGTCTGCATCTACACCCCGCTCAAGCGCATCACCCCGTGGGCCCTCGTCATCGGCGCAATCCCCGGCGCAGCACCGCCTCTGCTCGGCTGGACCGCCGCCGCCAACAACCTCGACGCCCCCGGCATCGTCCTCTTCCTCATCCTCCTCGTCTGGCAGCTCCCCCACTTCCTCGCCATCGCCATCTACCTGAAAGACGACTACGCCCGCGCCGGAATCCGCGTCACCCCCCTCGTCCATGGCGACGACATCGCCCGCCGCCAGGTGCTCATCTACGCCACCGCGCTCATCCCCGTCAGCCTTCTGCTCGTACCCCTCGGCATCGCCGGCCCCATCTACGCCGCCACCGCCCTCGCCGCCGGAACCTGGTTTCTCGCCCGCTGCCTGCGCGGCTACCGCACCATGGCCGTCAACCGCTGGGCCCGCGCCGTCTTTCTCGCGTCGCTCGTCTACCTTCCGGTGCTTACCGTTGGCCTCGTGCTTGACGTCGCGATTCTCTAGTCTTTCAGCCCGGCTCGAACCCGGCGAGGCCGTGTGAAATGATGGCCCGCACCAACCCCGCATATCCAAACCCCATCACAACCGCGCCCCAATCCGGCGCTGCCGCCCCCATCATCCACGTCGCCAGCGTCAGCCACCGCTTCCGCAAACTCGCCGCCCTCGACAACGTCTCGCTCTCCGTCCGTCCCGGCGAAGTCGTCGGACTCCTCGGTGCCAACGGCAGCGGAAAATCAACCCTCATCTCGCTCCTGAGCGGGCTCGCCCCCATCCAGTCGGGCACCGTCACCCTCTTCAGCCACCCCGTCACGCGCCTACCCGCCCCCGCAAAACGCGACATCGCCGTCGTCTTTCAAAGCGCCAGCCTCGACCCCAAACTCACCCCGCGCGAAACCCTCACCCTCGCCGCAAACCTCTACGCCATCCACGGGCCCGACCGCGACGCCCGCATCGCCGAAGCCCTCGACGCCGCAAGCATCGCCTCGCGCGCCGACGCACCCCTCGCCGAACTCTCTGGCGGAATGCGCCGCCGCCTCGACCTCGCCCGTGCCCTCTTGCCGCGCCCCCGCCTCTTGCTGCTCGACGAACCCTCCGCAGGTCTCGACGAAGCCTCGTTTCGCGCCCTCTGGAACCGCCTCAACACCCTGCGTGAAACCACGGGGCTCACCATCGTCGTCGCAACCCACAGACCCGATGAGGCCGAGCAATGCTCACGCGTCGTCGTCTTGCGCGCCGGTCGCATCATCGCCGAAGGCACCCCCGCCTCGCTGCTCAACGGCATCGCCCACGACGTGATCGTGCTCGAACCCAACCCCGCACAGGGCGAAACCTCCGAAGCCGCCGCTGCCCGCATCGCCGAAACCCTCACCCCGCGCCTCACCGGGGTCACCATTCAGCTCACCGGCAGCGTCGTCATCGTCAACTGCGACGACGGCCCCCGCACCGTACCGCGCGTCGTCGACGCCCTGCCGCAACAGAGCTTCGCCGCCATCCACCTGCGCCGTGCGAGCCTCGCCGACGCCTTCCTGCGCCTCACCGGATACGACCTCGCCGTCGACGAAACCCCCACCGACGATCCCCCCACGGCACAGAGGGGCGAGAAAGCGAGCCGCACCCCATGACCACCGCCACCACCGCAACCTCGCCGCTCGCCGCCTCACCCCTCGCCTACGCACTCGGCGTCTTTCGCGCCGTCTGGATGCGCGACATGCTGCGCATGCGCCGCGAACCCTCGCGCTGGGTTGGCGTCGCCCTGCAACCGATCTTCCTCTGGCTCGTCATCGGTGCCGGCATCGGCGGCGTCTTTCGCATGCGTGGCGCCGACGACCTGCACTACACAACCTTCTTCTTCCCCGGCGTCATCGTCATGACCCTGCTCTTCACCACCATCTTCGCCACCATCACCGTCGTCGAAGACCGCCAATCCGGCTTTCTCCAATCGGTCCTCGTCGCACCGGGACACCGCACCGCGATGGTGCTCGGCAAAGTCGCCGGCGTCGCCACCATCTGCGCCCTGCAACTCGTGCTCGTACTTCCGCTCGCACCGTTCGCCAGCTACCCCCTCGCCGCCATCGCATGGCCCGCGCTCTTCGCCGCCATCGCCCTCACCATCATCGCCCTTTCCGCCAGTGGATTCGCGATCGCGTGGCTCATGCCCTCACCCCAGGCCTACCACGGCATCATGAGCGTCATTCTGCTGCCCGCGTGGGTCGTCTCCGGCGCACTCTTTCCACCGCCCGAAGGCCCCCTGGGTGCCATCATTCGCGCCAACCCCATGACCTACGCCGTCGAGGCCGTTCGCGCTGCCCTCTCACCCATCACCCCACCCGGATCAGTCAGCGCCACCCTGCCCTACACCGTGCTCATCGTCTTCGCCGCACTCGCCGTCACCGTCGCGACCGCCGTCTCGCGGCGAGGGCAGGGCGCCCTGCGATGACCTGCTCACCCCTCGGTGAACACGCTCACCAACCTGTGATGACCAAGGCTTCGCCATGAACGACCCCGTCAACACCGCACCCCTCAACACAGCGCCCAACAACACCGCGCCCGCCACCAACCCTCCCGCGTCGCCCCCACCGGCCCCCAAGACCGAAAGCGACGACGACGAGCCGCGCTACCCCCTCCACAAAAACCCGTGGCTCTGGGGCGCCGTCATCGGCGTCGTCATCATCACCCTCATGCGCCCGCTCACCCGCTACGAACCCGACGCGCCCCCCGTGCTACACGAACTCAGCGACTTCTCGCTCACAACCCCCGACGGAAAACCCTTCACCACAGCCAGCTTCGCGGGCGGCGTCACCATCGTCGACTTCATGTTCACCCGCTGCGAGTCGTTCTGCCCCGACCTCTCGCGCAAGATGGCCAAGCTGCAAAAACGCTACGACGACTGGGGCATCGCCGAAATCAAACTTCTCAGCATCTCGGTTGACCCCGACTACGACACCCCCCCCGTGCTCACCGAATACGCCAGACGCTTCAACGCCAACCACACCCGCTGGACCTTCCTCACCGGCCCCCTCGACACCGTCAAATCGGTCGTCGAAGGCAGCTTCAAGACCGCCATGGGCCCCGCCATCGCCAACGACGCCGGCGTCATCGACATCGCCCACAGCGGCAAATTCGCCCTCGTCGACGAGCAGGGCCGCGTCCGTGGATTCTACGCCACCGACGAAGACGGCCTCGATGAAGTCTTCCATCGCGCCCAGCACGTCTTGCGCGACCAGCTTCGCGCCCGCTAACCCCACCGTTTCCACGGCTGAATCACCGTTCAAATTATGCACGCCTAATTTCAGAATTGCACCTTTTCGCCGCGCCGCGTTAGATGCCTAACAATCCGTTTGCAAACGACTTTTTCACATCACACCGCGACGCCCCACCACCTCGTTGAACTATTGCGACCCCATACCCCGTGTGCTAAGAGCGCAGCGACTTTTCAGGGGACGGAGACACTGTGCGCGTGCCTTTTGGCCTGCGTACACAAAGGGCGCTATCCGTCAATCTGAATGGTTGTGTCGTGAATGTCGTGACGTGACACTGGTGACGTAACATTCGTGTCGCGACACTCGCGTCCGGGGCCAAGTCTGAAGTGCCGTTTTGGCCGGTCGCTCCAGAAGAGCCGCTTCAAGCAGGTTAACGCCGCGACCTCGTCACGGCTTCACCCGCAGGGCAGCAAGTCGAAGGCAACATCGGTTTCGGGGGGCGCGGCGGCAGGGCAGGTTGGCTCGCCACACCACGCACTCAACGGAGCGCTGAAAAGAAACCCATGGCTACCAAGCGTTTTCTTTTTCCCCGCTGGACCAACTACCTCCCCCTCGTGCTGGGCGGAGGTGCGCCGCTCGGCCTCATCGCCGCCGTCGGCATCGTCTGGTACTACTTCTCACCGAAGTTCACAGACGTCGGCTACCAGCCCGACCAACCCGTCCCATTCAGCCACCAGCTTCACGCAGGCCAGCTCGGCATGGATTGCCGCTACTGCCACTCGACCGTCGAAAAGGCCAACTACGCCGCGATTCCTGCAACCGAAGTCTGCATGAACTGCCACTCGCTGGTCAAAAAAGACAGCCCAAAACTCGAACCCGTCTTCGACAGCTACGCCACCGGCAAGCCCGTCGAGTGGGTCAAAGTCCACATGCTCCCCGACTACGCCTACTTCAGCCATCAGGCCCACGTCGGCGCCGGCGTCGGCTGCGTCTCGTGCCACGGACGCATCGACCAGATGGAAGTCGTCGCGCAAAACCAGCCCCTCAGCATGAGCTGGTGCCTCGAATGTCACCGCAACCCCGAACCCAACCTGCGCCCGCGCGATCAGGTCACCAACATGCAGTACGACCCCGTCGAGGCCAACTACAACCCCGATCAAGACCCCCTGCGTAACGGACGCAAGGTCAATCCGCCCGAGAACTGCTCCGGGTGCCACCGCTAACCCGCATCGGCGTGAACCGCGTTCGGCCCCGACTGTCTGACTTTGAGTGTGCAAGCTGTCTTTGAGTGTGTAAGCAGGCGACTCTGAGCTGACTCGATTGAGAGCAAAGCGACCATGAGCAACCCCAAGATGAGCGACGAGAACCTCACCCCGACCGTGCGCCGCCAATGGAGCAGCATCGCCGAGTTTGAGCGCGCCGGTGCAGAGCCCGACGAGGCGACCCTCGCCGCGATGAAGCGCGAGTTCCCAGCCGGTGCCGACCTGCTCGAAGTCTCGGGCGCAA
The DNA here is from genome assembly GCA_964644185.1 of uncultured Myxococcota bacterium. GTDB lineage: Bacteria > Myxococcota > JAJVIH01 > JAJVIH01 > CAZXXB01 > CAZXXB01. Next base: position 79 of record CAZXXB010000142.1, on the reverse strand, counting down.
CCCGCCGCGACTTTCTGAAGCTCATGAGCGCCTCCGCCGCACTCGCCGGCCGCGCGCGGCTGCGCCGGCGCTGGGAGCG
>CAZXXB010000141.1:9502-9714 GCA_964644185.1 uncultured Myxococcota bacterium | reverse complement strand
TAATAGGCCGCGGGCCCGTCCTCAAGCAGATTGCTCCTTTTCCCACAGACACCGAAGTGCCCGTAGTCTTACCGGGTATTAGCCCTCCTTTCGGAAGGTTATCCCCAACTCAAGGGTAGGTTACCCACGTGTTACTCACCCGTGCGCCGCTTTACTTGAACCGAAGTTCTTTCTCGCTCGACTTGCATGTGTTAGGCGCGCCGCCAGCGTTC
>CAZXXB010000141.1:3935-9446 GCA_964644185.1 uncultured Myxococcota bacterium | reverse complement strand
CACTGGCGACGAGGTTGCTAAGGCCTCGCCACCGATTGTTGACCTGGATTTTGTCTCAAGCTTTACTCAAGACAATTCCTGGCACGTGTTTCACGGCTATCACACCGCTTATCACGTGCCGGGGGCACGTCCGTTTCGTCTGCTATTCAGTTCTCAGAGAGCAAAATTCCTTCGAGCCGCCGAGGCGATTCGAAGGACAATCGCTATTTACTGCGCGGCGTCTCCGCCGTCAAGAGCCGCTGCCCGATTTTTTTGCTGCCTGTCACCATCTCGCGATGTGCCTGCAACGAAATCGTGCGACCCTTGCCTGCTTCGCGGACCGCCTCGCGGCCATCGCATCGCAGGTTTCCCCTCGCTGAACCAGGCGGCTATTTGCCGTGACCCCTGATTCGCGTCGCCAAATTCGGCGTCAAGCTCTCTGCCACCCCGTCCTTCGTGGGGCGCCATGTCACCTGTGCTTCCGATGGCTGCGGTGCCCTTTCGAGACTCGGCTTGCCGAAGCAACCTCATCTTCACTGCACCGCGGGGACCGTCTTCGAGTATCCGATTTCGGCTTTCGCCTGTCTCGGCTACGTTCGTTGGGGCGACGTTTTCGTCTGCCCTTTTCAACGACGGGGCGCGCCTTCTACTCCGAGCCGTTTCGCGTTGCAAGCCTTTTTCGAGACTTTTTTCGACTTCGCGTCGATTTTTTCGTCTCGGACTTACAGACCATGACGCGGTTGCCGTTCAGGCGGTTGCGTACTGTTGCTGGTCTGCGAACTGCCTCGGCGTCTTGCGCCGCCCATCTCGACGACGGGGCGCGCTCTCTACTCTCAACAGACTCGCCTTGGAACTCCCTTTTGATACTTTTTCGACTCGCGTCGATGTTTCTATGGGGCTTGTCGGCCTGGCGCGGTCGCCGGTCAGGCGGTTGCGCTGCTTAGTGGCCTGCGAACTGCGCTCGGAGCAGCGTCTCTTCCGCCTCTTCGGCCTCCGAGACCTCAAACGCACCAGCCGGAGCCGTCGTGTGCGTTCGCGCGCTCAACCTCGCTGCGAGAACCTTCATGGTCCCCGCAATTGAGGGGACGCCGCTTAGGCCACACACCACCGAGAGAGTCAAGAGTCGTGACGTCTTTTCGACGAATCCGCGAGCAAATCGTTGCTGATTTGTGGCGTCAAGGCGACTCGCCGCCGTCAAATCGCGCAACCACGCATCACGTCGCGCCGCAAGTTGCCCCGCAATTTCAGTCTCGCCCGCTTGCGCGAGCGACCGGTTGACGTGGCTCACAATCGCTTCGTGCGCCGCCTCTTTTTGCAGTGCCCGCAACAGGTCGAGCGACAAAATGTTCGTCGTCCCCTCCCAAATCGGCAGCACCTGCGCCTCACGCAGGTTGCGCGCAAGCGGCATCTCTTCGACGTAGCCGTTGCCCCCTACCGCCTCAATCGACTCGCTCGCCGCCCACACCGCCAGCTTCGCCGTCACTGCCTTTGCAACCGGCGTCATCGCCCGCACCAGCTTCTGCGCCTCGACATCGCCACAATCGGCCGCATCGAGCGCACGCACCGTCTCGAACACCAGCAAAAACGCCCCCAGCGCCTCAGCCGACACATCGGCCATCGTCGCCCGCCACAGCGGATGCCGCCACAGGGGCGCACCAAACGCCCGACGCTCTGCCCCGTACGCAAGCGCATAAACGAGACCACGCCGCATCAGCGCGATGCTCGCAACCGAGTTGTAGAGGCGCGAGAGATTCAGCATCTCGGCCATCTGCTTGAACCCCTCGTTCTCGCCACCGATGAGAAACGCTTCGGCCCCTTGAAGCGCAACCTCACCCGTCGGCATCGACCGCGTGCCAAACTTGTCTTTCAACCGATCGATGCGTATCGCCCGGTCGTTGCCGACCGGCATCTGCCGCAACATCAAAAACAGCCCAAGCCCACGGGTCCCGGGCGCCCCACTGGGCATGCGGGCCAACACCAGCGCCGCTTCGGCGTCGACGTTCGAGCAGAACCACTTCTCGCCGTAGAGTCGCCACGACGACCCCTCGCGCCGCGCCTCGACGGCGTTCGCACCAACATCCGAGCCGCCCTGCTTTTCAGTCAGAAACATCGCACCACGCCACCACGTCTCAGGGTCGCGCGAGGCCACCCGCCGCAGTGTCTCGCGCACCACGTCGCTGCCATCGTTGTGACGCTCAAGCACGCGCCCAACCCCGTCGGTCATGCAGATGGGGCAGAAAATGCCCGGCTCGCACTGGGCAAAATAGTAGCCCGCACCGAACCCGGTCAGGTGACGAATCGCCTTCAACTCATCCGCGAGCGGTGACTCGAATTTCACCCCGACGATGCCGTTGCCATAGCTCGCACGCTCGAGCGCGCGATACGCCGGATGGTAATCGACCGCGTCGATGCGCTCGCCGTTTGGCGCGTGCGACACGAGCCTGGGCGCGTTGCGCTCGGCGGTTGCCGCGACGTTCTCGTGTAGGGCAGCCGCGCGCCCTAGCGTCTCAAAGTGAGGGCGCACGCGGGCAAACCGCTCTCGGCCAGCCCAGTGCTCAAACAACAGGGCACCCGTCGCGTCTTCGAGAAAGTAATTGTCAAATCGGGGCAATGGAACCGTCGACTCGAACGCCATGTGAAGCCACCTCTCGTCGTGTACCGCGAGTTGCCGCGGTCAATACGCGGGGGGCGCCTGAATCAGCGTTCGAGGCCGATCTCGGCGAGCCGCCGCACTTCTTCGTCGTCGTCGGATGATGCGAGATCAAGCAGAATCGCATCACCCTCCGGCTGATTGAGCATCCCAAGCGCCTCGACAATGGTGCGCCGCTCGTAGCCCTGCGCCGTCGCCAGCAGAGCCGCAAGGTCGGGCACCGCTTCAGCAGCCTTTGTCTTGCCCAGCGCGCGAATCGCCGTCAACCGTGTCTCGAGGTCGGCGTCGGTCAGTGCCTTGCGCAGAATCTCGATCGAGACCGGCGAGTTGACCTTCAGCGCCGACTTGATGATCGCCCGACGAATGTACGAATCGGCATCGTCGGTGAGCGGCTCAAGCGCGCGCAGCGCACCCTCAGTACCGTAGTTGGTGAGTGCATCGACCGCGGCCCGTCGCACCTGAATGTTGACCCCCTGTGCGACCTTCATCAGAGGCTCGAGCGACGACTGCTCTTTGATGCGACCCAGCACACCGCAAATCGTGATTGCGTAGATGTCATCGGCGGTTGCGAGTTCGCTGTTGAGGCGTCCGACGAAGTGCGCGCCGTATTCGACCATGTAGTCACGCGTGTTGTCAGAGATAGCCTGACTCGGGTCACGCAGGTTGTTGAAGAGCTGGTCTTCGCCGGGCTTACCCGCCGCGACGAGCAGCTCGGCTGCCGAGTGCGACCGCACCTTCACGGGCGAGCCGACGATCACCCCCAAGTCTTTGATGATGTCGCTGCGACCGTCGCGCAAAATGATGCGCTCGATCTCGGCCTTCACCGCATCGCTCGCCGACGGAAGCGCACTCAGCATCACTTCGACGCCGTCGCGTCCGCGCTGCTTGATGACCTGCAACGCCGCCAGCTTCACCTCGTCGGCACCCTTGCCGAGCAAAAACCGATTCAGCGCTTCTTCGGCCTCGACCGAGCGCATCGTCGAGAGCGCCGAAACCGCCGCCATCGCAAGCGAGCGATCGACCGAGCGCGACATCGCTTCGAGCTTGGGCACCGCCGGCAGGTAGTTCATCGTGCCGATACCGCGCGCAGCGGCGGCCGCAACGGCGGGGTTGAGGTCATCCATCGCGATCACAACCTGCTGGGCATACTGCTGCAGGTTGAGTGCGCCCGCCGCTTCGAGCCCACCGATACGCAGGTTCACATCCGACGAGCGCATCGCCTCGACGACGTTGGCGGTCACCGAATCGACGCCGTAGCTTTTCATCGCGTCAATAACGGCTTCGCGCACCATCGGCGACGGGTGCGAAAGGTAGCCGAGCACGCGCGCCTTGTAGACCTTGAGTTTGCCCGAAGCGCGGCATGCGGCGGCGATGATTTCGGGGGCGTCGAGGTGCTTCATCGTCACGTGAAGCATGAATTCGGCATCTTTGTCGCCCTGAAACTCACCGAGCATTTCGACGATGGGTGCCTTCTGCGCTGGCTCGCTCGACCCCTTGAGTTCAGCCTCGATCGCCCAGAGACCTTTGCGTCCGGCGTTTTTGAGGTAGCTCACGGCCGCCTGCTTTTTCGCTGGGTCGCCCGAGCGAAGCGCGGCAAACGCCTCCGAGGTCGAGCCGACCGCCATCGCGTTGAACGGCGCGAGCGTGAGGCACGAAAGCGCGACGACGCTGACAACACGGCGGATGCGGATTTCCATTCCGTGAGAACTTGCGGCCTTGACTGAGTTCATCGCGTAAGACGCCTTTTTTGTGGCGCATTGGGCGGGTCGCAACCTCATGCCCGCGAACGATTCGCGGGGCGATGGTGGTTGAAACTGCCGTAACGCGCGAATACAAGCTGCAAAAGACTACCAAGTCGCTTGCACGAGGGCAAACGGGCGGCACCAAAAAAAGAGACGCTGCAGCGACGCACGAGGCGGGTGAGGTGCTCAAAGCGAAACCGCCGTGACCAGAATTCAAGCGGGGCTTCCAATCGACTTCAAATCGACTTCAAATCGACTTCAAACCAGCGACGAACCGACGCTCGACCGGGCAAGATTGCACGAAAACTGGGTCCATACCGCGATGACGACACCCATTTTGGCCAGCAATGACGTAGAGTTTCGCGATTGGCTGGCATGGCTGCGCGCGTTACCCATCCTCGCCATCTCCCCCCCCTTGCCCAATGCTTTTTCTGGGTCGCGCGTTCGCCACGACGGCCCCGTAAGTACTGATTCTGTAAGGGTTACTGATTCTGTAAGGGGTACTGATTCAGTAAGGGCTTCGGCCCCATCGTTCGCGGTGGGCTGGCCTGGCGCCGCCATCACCCTCGACACCCGCGACCCACGCCAGTCGGACCTTCTCTCGAACGCTGTCGGCAGTCACTTTGTCGCTTCGCTTGACCTGCAAAAGATTGGGCGCGAGCTTGGCCCATCGGCACTTGCCCCGGCAAACGCGCTCGACGCCCAGGCACTTGCCTTCGTCGCGACGGGCACACCGCGCGACCCGCAAGCCGCCCTCGCGTGGCTTGCGGATGAACTGTCGCTCGACCTCTCCACACCGAGCCAACTTGAGGCAGTCGCACAGCTTGTGGAACGCGCCCTTTCACTGCGCGGACTCGACGGCGGCCCCCCACCTCCGCAGGCGATTCAACTCGAATCGCTCACGCGCTGGCATCTTGGACGCATCGAGGCACGCGGGTGTCCGGTCGATCGGAACGCTATCACCGACGCGCTTTCAGCGAGCGATGCGGCGGCAAGACTTGCCAGCGATTTGCTGAAAAAACACCTGCGCCACGTGCTCGACGCCGACCTGTTTGGCGAGGTCAGCATACCCATTCACGACGACGATGCGCTCGGCGAGCTGCTGGGCAAAACCGGCGTCGCAATTACCGACTTTCATCT
>CAZXXB010000141.1:1898-3798 GCA_964644185.1 uncultured Myxococcota bacterium | reverse complement strand
CACTTTGTCGCAAGCGCGGCCGCGAGTGGGCGCATGGCCTGCCGCGAACCAAATCTGCAGGGATTCCCGAAGGGTAACGCGTTACGCAACGTGTTTCGTGCCCCCGCAGGACGCCGTCTCATCACTGCCGATTTCGCTGGTGCCGAATTGCGGGTGCTGGCTCAAATGTCGAGGGATGAACGACTGATGGAGCAGTTTGCGAAGGGGGCCGACGTGCATGCCGCGATCGCGAGCTGGCTTTTTCGCAAACCGGTCAGCCGCGGTGAGAATCCACAGCTTCGGGCCGCCGCCAAAGCACTGAGCTTCGGTCTCTGTTACGGCATGGGCACGCAGGGGTTGGCGCAGCGTCTCGGCATCGACATGGCTGAAGCAGAGGCACTCATGACCCGATTTTTCAAAGCCATGCCAGATGTCGAGCGATTGCTCAGGGAAGAGGCGGAGGTTTCGGCAGAGAGGGGGTACGCAAGGTCAATCATGGGGCGCGCGATTCCGTTGGGCGAGGGCCACGACGGGGCCCCCCTGCCCCCGGCACAGCTACGACGGCTTGCGCGCAACTTTCCGATTCAGGGGTCGGCTGCGGAAGTTTTTAAACTTGCGGTGGTTCGTGTCGAAACGGCGCTTTCGGCGCGCTCAAGAGGCGACGCGACCTGTGGAATCGTCAACATGATTCACGACGAGCTGATGGTCGAGACGGCAAAAGATGACGCTGACGAAGTGGCACAGATCGTCGAAGCCGAGATGCTCGCCGCCGCCCGCCAACTGCTGCCAGACGTCCCGAGTGAAGTTGATATTTCACATGGAGATACATGGAGTTAGCATCGCCCACTTGAACTACCATTAGAATGCGGGGGGCGCGCGAAGGCGCGAGTCGTCGATGAAAAAGCGAACGAGAATAACGCCCGCCACGAAACCGCCGATGTGGGCGAAATAGGCGACGCCAGAGGCCGCACCCGTTGACGCGGTGTAGCTCGCGACTCCGCTGACGGTCTGCCCCACGATCCAGAATCCAATCCAGAGCCAGGCTGGGAGCGGAACTATGCGAATCAGAAAGAAAATCGGGATAAGCGTCATGACCTGGGCGCGCGGGTAAAGCAGCAGGTAGCCGCCAAGTACGCCGCTGATGGCGCCTGAGGCGCCAATCATCGGCACGGCAGAGTCGGGGTGCAGGGCGGCGTGGCCGAGCGCGGCGGCAAGTCCGCACAGGAGGTAGAAGACGATGAACCGAAAGTGCCCCATGGCATCTTCGATGTTGTCGCCAAAAACCCACAAAAACAGCATGTTACCGGCGAGATGCATGATGCTGCCGTGCATGAACATGCTGGAGAACAGGGTGACCCAGGGCTCAACAGGGGATTCAACGGCAATTGGCAGCTCAACCCCAGTCTTTTCAAAGAGTTGCGCTGGAATCGCGCCGAGAAGAAAAGCCGATTGGGGCAGTCCAACGCGAATCTGCCAGACGAAAACGGCGACGCATGCGACAATCGCCGCGTAGACGAGGTATGGAGTCGTGCGACTCGGGTTGAGGTCACGCAGCGGAATCACGGTTTGAGACTAGCGCGTCGGGGCCGCGGAAGGCAAAGTTCTGACCGACCAAATCGAGGGGATTGACGATGCAGGCATGGCAGATCGAAGGTGGCTGGGGACTTGAAAACCTCAAACAAATCAAGCGTGAAGCGCAGGCTCCGGGGCCGGGGAAGGTGGCGGTTCGGCTGCGGGCGGCGTCGTTGAATTTTCGCGACTACCTGACTGTTTTGGGGATGTATAACCCGAAGCAGACGCTGCCGTTGATACCGTGCTCGGATGGGGCGGGAGAGGTCGTTGCGGTGGGTGAGGGGGTGACTCGGTTTAAGGTCGGTGACCGCGTGATTCCGATCTTTGCGCAGGGGTGGATGGCGGGTGA
>CAZXXB010000141.1:1623-1884 GCA_964644185.1 uncultured Myxococcota bacterium | reverse complement strand
AGCCATCGCTCGAAAAGGTAAAAGGAAGCACCCTTGGGGGGCCGCTCGACGGCACACTCGCGAGCGAGATTGTCGTTTCAGAACAGGGACTTGTCGCGACTCCACCGCACCTTACAGACGACGAAGCGGCGTGCCTTGGGTGTGCTGGTGTGACGGCGTGGAGCGCGGTGATTGGGCAAGGGAGGGTGCGGCCGGGTGAGACGGTTTTGGTGCAGGGGACGGGTGGAGTTGCGATGTTTGCGGCACAATTTGCAAGATTGG
>CAZXXB010000141.1:1152-1598 GCA_964644185.1 uncultured Myxococcota bacterium | reverse complement strand
GGCGAGGGTGATTTTCACGTCGGGCAGCGCGGAAAAGATTGCAAAGCTCGCAACAATGGGCTTTCACGAGACGATCAACTATCGCGAAAACCCTAATTGGTCCAAGCCCTTACGGGCGATGACGGGTGGTCTTGGGGCGGACCATATTGTTGAAGTTGGGGGGGCGGGAACGTTACAGGAATCGCTCAAAGCGGTGCGATTTGGCGGAAAGATCAGTGTTATCGGGGTGTTGGCGGGGACTGTTTCGGAGGTGAGCGTGATTCCGATATTGATGCAGAACGTGCGAGTTCAGGGTGTGCTGGTTGGGTCGCGTGATGATTTTGAGCAGATGAATCGGGCACTTACGCTGCATCAGGTGCGTCCTGTGATCAGTCACCGGTTTGGGTTTGACGAGGCGCCGAAGGCGTTTGAGACGATGGCGAGCGGGGCGCATTTTGGTAAGATTG
>CAZXXB010000141.1:0-1115 GCA_964644185.1 uncultured Myxococcota bacterium | reverse complement strand
AATTAATTCAGTGTGTTAGATGGTAGGTCTCCGCGCACTTGTTTAAGGGTGGCGGGATTTCTCTTGTGTTTCGAGGGGTTAGGTGGCTTTTCCCCACTTTTGGAGTGGGGGGGAGTGGGGGCGCTATTGGGGTGGAGTGGGGGGGGGCGCACCTCTCCCCCATAACCCCCGGCCCGCTTGACGCAGGGAGGGGGGAGGCGTAAGAAAGATTTCTCTCGCGACCGCCGCTCACCCTGCGGCGCGGGGTGGGGGGCGGAGTGGGCGGCGGGTCAACTAGCCGACAACTATTTTTTCCGCTAAACGGCATGAATGGCAACCCGCACATTTCAGGTCAAACTTCTGTGCGACAAGAGGCAGCTTGAAGCGCTCTGGCGGACGCACCGCACCTACAACGAGTATCTTGCGTGGTATATTGCGCTTTTTCAGCGGATGCGGCGCGGGCAAGTGGGCGACGATGATGCGGATCGGGCGCTGTTGGCAGATTACGCCGAGTTCATCTTTGCCATCACGGGCGCAACCGTAGATTACGACTACCTCATGAACGCAGTCTCGATGCGCGACTGGACGCCGAACAATGCGAAGAAGACCAAATCGGCGTGGCGGTGCGTGAGCGATGGCACAGTGGGCGCGAAGTCCGCAACACAGCCTGAGTTGATTGACCGGATGGTGCAGCGAAACAAAGACCCGCTTCGTCCGCTGCTGTTCACGAAGCGCAATGATCTGGCACAGGCGAACGGGCCGGTGCGGACGGCGCTACCGGGTGCTGCGCTGGCGGTGCTTCGCGGGCACCGAGAGCTGCATCAGATGTGGCGAACGGCGCACGCGGCATGGCGCGAGGAACGCGAGAAGTTCGAGAGCGGTGAAGATGGGCAGGCGTACCTGCGCGTGAAGCCGCACTTCGACAAGTTTGAAGAGGAGCATGGCGCGGGGACGGCGCGTCGTAGCCGGTGGGGCGTTTATCTCAAGTTTATGGCTGAGACGCCCGAGCTCGTGCGGTGGCGCGACGAGAAGGCGTCTGTTGTTGCTCTCGACGATGCGGCGCGCGAGCGGGCGCGAAAGGTGCCGAAGCGCAAGCGCGCGGAAGCCAAGTATAGGGAGTTCCTCAAAGCGAACCC
>CAZXXB010000140.1:2989-9824 GCA_964644185.1 uncultured Myxococcota bacterium | reverse complement strand
ATGCGCGACAGATTGGTGGCACCAGCCACCCAAGACCCCCACCGTCGCCCCCCCACGCCTCCACCCCGGACACGCCCTTGCAATTGCCGTCGCACTTCGCTACATCACCCCTCGGTCGGGCCCTGTGCGACGGGTTGCAGCAAACCCCGCCAGGTCCGGAAGGAAGCAACGGTAGTTGTTTTCTCGTGTGCTGCAGGTCACCCGGCCACTTTTCTTTCTCCCCTCGCTTCGCCCCACATCTCGCTCCGCCCCACATCTCACTCCGCACCACGTCTCGCTCCGCCCGACGCTCTCTTGCACATCGGCTACACCGATCGCGCCGTGACGCACCTGCACTGCGCAGCAACAATACACGCCAGCAATCACATGAGCGATGCGCGCCCGCACCCGCTGTGGTAGCAACGGCCCATGCTGACGCTCGCAGAAATCGACGCCCGCCTCGATGAGCTACCCCGCGAACCGGGCGTCTACATCTTTCGCGGAACCCCTCGCGCCTCAACCCCACGCGCCTCAACCTCACGCAGCAAATCCGCGAGCCCCAGCCCCAGCAGCAGCAGCCCCAGCAGCAGCAGCCCCAGCAGCAGCACCACCACCACCAGCAGCACCAGCAGCAGCAGCACCACCAGTAGCAGCACCACCAGCACCGGAACCAGCAACGAGAGCGACGACGAGATTCTCTACATCGGCAAGGCCGCAAGCCTGCGCACCCGCGTGCGCCAATACTTCCGCGCCTCCAACGACGGCAGAGCCTTCATCCCCACCCTGCGCCGCCTGCTCACCCGCATCGACACCATCATCACCCGCACCGAAAAAGAGGCCCTGCTTCTCGAAAACGAACTCGTCAAAAAACACCAGCCCCGCTTCAACGTCGAACTGCGCGACGACAAACGCTTTCTCTGCCTGCGTGTCGCAAGCGACCACCCGTGGCCCCGCATCCACTTCGTCCGAAAAAAACGACCCAACGACAAAGCCCGCTACTTCGGCCCCTACGCCAGCGCCGCATCGGTACGCCGCACCCTCAACCTGCTCAACAAATTCTTCGGACTCCGCTCGTGCCGCGACGGCGAATTCGCACGCCGCACGCGACCCTGCCTCCAGCACCAAATCGGACGCTGCCCCGCCCCCTGCGTGCTCAACGTCGACCGCGACGCCTACCAACGCTCGCTCGCCGACGCCATGCTCTTTCTCGAAGGACGCACCGACGAGCTGGCCACCCAACTCACCGAACGCATGTGGCACGCCGCCGAAAACGGCCACTACGAACGCGCCGCAAAACTCCGCGACCAAATCGCCGCCGTCGAACGCTCGGTCGAGCGCCAGTCCGCCGTCTCGATGATCGAAAACGACCGCGACCTCTTCGGCTTCGCGCGCCGCGCCGACCGCGTCGAAATCGCCCACCTCGCCATCCGCGCCGGACGTCTGCTCGACAGCCAGACCTACTCGCTCAAACGGCAAGAATTCCCCGACGACGAAATCCTCGGCTCGTTCCTCATCCGCTTCTACGAGATGAGCGAAACCCTCCCCGACGAAGTGTTACTCCCCTTCGAAGTCGAAAACATGACCGTCCTCGCCGAGTGGCTCACCGACCGTCGCGGCAAACGCGTCGCCGTGCTCGCCCCACAACGCGGCGACCGCACCCAGATGCTCGACATCGCCCAGAAAAACGCGCAGCAAAACATCGACGCACTCGAAAAACGCGGCGAAGACGTCACCGCCATGCTCGACCGCCTCAAGTCGCGACTCAAGCTGCGCCGCACCCCCTCATGGATAGAATGCTTCGACATCTCCCACTTTCAGGGACTCATGACCGTCGCCTCGCAAACCGTCTTCATCGACGGCAAGCCCGACAAAACACGCTACCGCCGCTACCGCCTGCGCGAGCAAGACACCCCCGACGACTTCGCCAGCATGGAACAAGTCATCCGCCGTCGCCTCACCCGCGCAAAGCGTGAGGGCATCTACCCCGACCTCATCGTCATCGACGGCGGCAAGGGACAACTCTCCGTCGCCAAAGCCGTCGCCGATGAACTCGGCCTTGCCGACCTCGACATCGTCGGCCTCGCAAAAAGCCGCACCGTGAAGGCCGAGACCGCCGCCGCATTCAGAGAAAAAACCCGCGAAAAGCTCCGCGCAAAAAAATCCCGCGACACACCGGCACCCGACGACAACACAACCCACAACCCAGACGACACCCCAGACTACATCGCGAAGCTCGCGGGCCTCGAAACCCCAGCCCCCGACGACAACCGCAACGACAACAGCGACGACAACGGCGACGACGACCTCGACCCCAACGACGGCCTCACCTCACTCGAAAACCGCAGCCCCGAGCGCGTCTTTCTTCCCGCCCGCAAAGACCCCATCATCCTGCGCCAGAACTCGCCCGAACTCTTCGTCCTCACCCGCATCCGCGACGAAGCACACCGCTTCGCCATCACCTACCACCGCAAGCTCTCACGCGGACGCATGACCCGCTCGCTCTTGCACGAACTACCCGGCGTCGGACCCAAACGCGCCCGCATCCTCTTGCGCGAATTCGGCAGCCTCAAACGCATCGCCGAAGCCGACGCCAACGACCTCGTCTCCCGTGCCGGAATCACCCCCGCACTCGCCGAAGCCGTGCTCACCGCCCTGCGCACCCGCACCTGACCCGCACCGAAACCACCCGCGAAACGCTCGGCAACCGCACATCCCTGCAACTCCACTTTCTTTTTTCTGCGGTGGTGCTAGCGTACGTGCCATTCAGCGCATCTAGGCAATCAGGCCTCACCGCGCGCGGTGAGGGGGTTTGTAAATGGCATTCACACGCAATGTTCTCCTTGCGCTCCTGTCACTTTCTCTCTCGTTCGGCGTGACCGCATGCGGCGACGACGACGACGACACCGGCACCACCGCCGATGACGACGACGCCACATCCGACGACGATGACGACAACGCCACCGACGACGACGACAGCGCCACCGACGACGACGACAACGACGACGACGATGACGACAACGCCACCGGCGACGACGACGACGACGACAACGCCACCGACGACGACGACGACGACGACGACGACGACACCGCCGGCGATGACGACGACGACGACGACACCACCGGCGATGACGACGACGACGACGACACCACCGGCGACGACGACGACGATGACGACGACGACGACACCACCGGCGATGACGACGACTCGACCGACATCGAACCCCTGCCCGAATGGCCCGCCCCCGAAGCAGAAATCGGCACCGCTGGCGGAGAAGTCGGCATCCAGGGCGTCATGACCCTCACCATTCCCGCCGGAGCCCTCGCCGCCAACACCAACATCACCGTCACCCCACTCACCACACCACTCGTCGGCAGCGGCGCACTCTCCGCCCGCTTCAAACTCGAACCCGCCGGAACCACCTTCGCCTCACCCGTCACCGTCCGCATTGCCCCCTCATTCACCCCCTTCGACGCCGACAACGTCCGCCTCGTCCACGACAAAGGCGGCGGCGACATCGAAGAACTCACCCCCGCCCTCATCGACAACTTCTACGAAGCCGAAATCTCAAGCTTCTCCACCGTCTTCCTCGCCGAAACCGTGCCACAGGTGCAGCCCCCCGCCAGCACATGCCAGGCCCTCGAATCCGAACCCGGCGTCCCCTACTTCACGCTCTACGAAGACACCAACTTCTTCGACAACGCCCCCCCACACTGCGCCTTCGACGGAACCAGCTTCGTCACCGTCTACCAGAACAACGTCGATGCACTCGCCCGAATCTCGTACGACGGCTTCTCGCTCGATGGAACGCGCGGCACCACGCAAAACCTCACCCCCGGCGACTTCAGCACAATGACCGACCCCTTCGTCCTCCCCATCGACGACGAGCAGCGAGTCATCGCCTACGCCTCCAACAAGCAAAACGGACTCGAAGCCTGGGTGCGCATCATCAACTCTGACGGCACAACCGTCGATAGCCCTGTCCGCGTGAGCGACGAGACCAACGGCGCCGTCTACAACCCACGCATCGCACGCACCAGTTACGGATACTTCGCGACCTGGCTCGTACGCGATGAAACACCCTCGAAATCCACCGGCACACTACTCCGCGGCGCCGTCCTCAAACCCAACCTCACCGTCGAAAATACCTTCACCATCGCACAAGGCACCCCCGACGAAGACGCTCCCGTCTGGTTCGACGGCCAACCCAGCTACGCCTACCCCGTCGCCCGCGGAAACACCGTCGGCATCGTCTTCTCAGGCTCAGACTTCGACATCTCCATCGGGCAGTACCCCGGCTTCATCAAGTACGTCGCCTATGACGGACGCGCAGGTGAACCCATCACCGACACCACAACCCTCCACAACGGCATGGTAGGATTCACCAACGGCGACCTCTCCGCCGTCCTCACCGACGACGGAAAAGTTCTTGTCGGCTACCGTTCAGACGTCTCCGGCACAAGCTACGCCCTCGCCATCTCAGCCGCCGATCTCCGCTCCGCGGCCCCACTCGGCACCCGCCTCTACACCGGCCTTCTCCCCGGCATACCCACCATCGCGCTCGACGGTGACGGCATCGCCGTCCTGCACATCGCCGGCAACCAGAATCGCGTCGCCCTCACCCGTCTTGGTAGCAGCCTCTGGCCCATCGAGCAGACGCTCGATCTCGGAGAACTGAAAACCGTGAGCCGCCAACTCGGCCTCGCTGCATCGGGCGGCGGCGAATACCTCGTCGGCTGGAGCTACCTCGACAAAACCAACGGAGGCCTCAGCCTCCATGACGGACGCGCAGCGGTGGTCGTCTGCACGCCCGCCCCCTGACAACCACCCACGCCTCGCCGCCCACTCAACGCAGCGGATACGGCACCAGCACGAAATCGCGCGCCGAAGCCTTGTGGCAGTTGATGCACACGTCTTCGGCAAAGCCCACCGCCGCAGGTGCCGCATCCGCCTCCGTCGAAAACACCTCGTACCACCACCAGTTGTTGTCGCCGTTGTCGCTCGTAATCTTTACCTCAACCGCCCAACCCTTCAGCGTCTCACCATCGCCCTCATAAAGCTCTTTCACCGCCGCCGCCCCAACCGGATGCTCGCTGTTCCCCGCCTTCAGCGACGCCTCGAGCGCCGGGTTCACGCACGTCCGCACACGGCTATGCACCCCGCTCTCAAACACCCCCGTCTCGCACGCAAAATCGGCATACCCCTTCTCGCGCAAATACTGATTCAGCGCCGCCTCATTCGCCGGAACTTCCCCCTCGGCAAGCGTGTCGAGATCAACCGTCCCCGTCGTGTCATCGCTCGGGTCGTTCTCGCAGCCCGCAAGCCCAGCAAGCCCCACGAGACCCACCACACCAACACCCATCAAACGAACACCCATCACACCAACACCCATCGCACGAACACCCGCGACCAGCACCCGTGACATCGCTGACAACACCTGACGCTGCTGCTTCATCTGCTTCATCTGCTTCATCGCACGCTCCCTCGCATCTTCTGCCGCATCTTCTGGCGCATCCTCTGCCGCATCTTCTGGCGCAGACACGCCAGCCTGTTCCCGTTGTTCTCGCTGGCGCACGTTCACGTTCGTTGGCCAACGCCGACCCACGTTCACTTTCGCTCGTCCCCGTCTATGCGCTCACCCCGTAAGCGGTTACACCCCGCGTGTGTGGCGCACCCGCGCCCCCGCGTGGTAGTTAGCCGCCCGACAAAGACCTCACGTCTTTCGCATCAAGGAGACCCCTACCATGTCGCTTCGGTCGCTTCGGTCGCTTCGTGCCGCCCTCGCCCCCGCCCTCGTGCTCGCGCCAGCCCTGCTGCTCGCACCCGCCTGCGCCACCAACAGCGCCGCAACCACCAAAGCCGCAAGCACCACATCCACCGACGCCGACGCCGCCATCGCGCGCGACACCATGCACGCCGCACCCCTCATCTCGCGCGATGTCCTCTTCGGCAACCCAGACCGCGCAGGCGTCCGCATCAGCCCCGATGGAAAACACCTCGCATACCTCGCCGCCGTCGACGGCGTGCTCAACGTCTGGGTCGCCCCCCTCGACGACCTCACCAAAGCAAAGCCCGTCACCACCGACAAAAAGCGCGGCATCCGCACCTACTTCTGGGCCTACACCAGCAGCCACCTGCTCTACCTGCAAGACGACGGCGGAGACGAAAACTGGCACGTCCACGCCGTCAACCTCACAACCGGCGAAACCCGCGACCTCACCCCGATGAAGGGCGTCAACGCCCGCGTGCAGGGCCTGAGCCGCGAACTCCCCGACACCGTCCTGCTCGCCCTCAACAACCGCGTCCCCGAGCTGCACGACATCTACCGCTGCGACATCGCAACCGGCACCCTCACCCTCGTCGAACAAAACGACGAAGCCTTCGCCGACTACGCCACCGACGAGCAATACCGCGTCCGCTTTGCCTCACGCATGACCCCCGACGGCGGCGTCGAGTTCATGCAGGCCGGCACCGTCGCAAAAGATGGCTCCGCCACCGACTGGAAGCCCTTCGCCCGCATCGGTCAGGAAGACTCACTCACAACAGGCTTCGCCGGCTTCAACAAAGACGGCTCAAAGCTCTACGTGCAAGACAGCCGCGACCGCGACACCGGCGCACTCTACGAACTCGACATCGCATCGGGCACCAAAAAACTCGTCGCCGAAGACAACCGCGCCGACGTCGGCGACGTCGTCTTTCACCCCGAAACCCGCGCCGTGCAGGCCGTCACCTTCGACTACGACCGCCTCCGTTGGCAGTTCTTCGACGACGCCATGAAGGCCGACTTCGACACCCTCGCAAAAATCTCCGACGGAGACATCAACCTCACCAGCCGCAGCGACGACGACAAGCGCTGGG
>CAZXXB010000140.1:0-2979 GCA_964644185.1 uncultured Myxococcota bacterium | reverse complement strand
TCGCCTCCAACCTCGCCCACGGCCCCGTCAAGTACTACCTCTTCGATCGCGAAACCAAAAAAGAAAAATACCTCTTCTCCAACCGCAAAGAGCTCGACACCCTCACCCTCGCCCAGATGCACGCCGTCGAGGTCAAAGCCCGCGACGGCCTCAACCTCGTCACCTACTACAGCCTGCCCCCATGGCTCGACACCGCCGGCAAACCCGTGCGACCCCTCCCCACCGTCCTCATGGTTCACGGAGGCCCATGGGCACGCGACTCGTGGGGCTACAACCCCTACCACCAGTGGTTCGCCAATCGCGGCTACGCCGTCATCTCGGTCAACTTCCGTGGCTCCACCGGCTTCGGCAAAAACTTCGTCAACGCCGGTGACAAAGAGTGGGCCGCAAAGATGCACGACGACCTCATCGACGCCGTCTCATGGGCCGTCAAACACGGCATCGCCGACAAAAACAAAATCGCCATCGTCGGCGGCAGCTACGGCGGATACGCAACACTCGTCGGTCTCACCTTCACCCCCGACACCTTCGCCTGCGGCGTCGATCTCGTCGGCCCCTCAAACCTCGTCACCCTGCTCGAAACCATACCCCCCTACTGGGCACCCGCCATCGAGCTCTTCGCAAAACGCGTCGGCGACCACCGCACCGAAGACGGCAAAGCCTTTCTCAAGAGCCGCTCACCGCTCACCTTCACCGACAAAATAAAAAAGCCCCTCCTCATCGGCCAGGGGGCCAACGACCCCCGCGTCAAACAGAGCGAATCCGACCAGATCGTCGGCGCCATGCAGAAGAAAAAAATCCCCGTCACCTACGTCGTCTTCCCAGACGAGGGCCACGGCTTCGCCCGCCCGCAAAACCGCACCGCCTTCAATGCCGTGTGGGAAGCCTTCCTCAGCGAATGCCTCGGTGGCCGCTATGAGCCCATGCCCGACGAAGGCTTTGACGGCTCGACGATTCAGGTCCCCGCCGGTGCCGATGGCGTCCCCGGCCTCGTCGAAGCTCTTGCCATCACCGCCGGACGCAAACAGTGACGAACACCCGCACAAAAGCCCGCACCGCCGCGCGCGTGCTCGCGAGCGTGCTCGCACTCGCCCTCGCCGCCGCGTCTATCGCTGCCCCCGTGGCACTACCCCTCACGGCCCACGCCGCGCCACCAAAAGCCACCGAGGCGACAACCAAGTCCGCCGAGACCGACGCCACGAGCGCACCCGAGCGCCCCCCGCTCTTCAAACGCGGCTCCTCGATTGCGGGCCAGCTACTCACCGTCCAGGTCTACGCCGATGGCGTCGAGATGCCGCCACCGCCCCCCAAACCCAAACCCCGACTCGTCTGCACCAAACGTCGTGGACGCAAGCGCTGCCGCGAAGTCATCGACCGCGTGCAACGCGCCACCCACCCCGTCGAGCGCACCATCGACGCCGCCATCACCGCCGCCGAGGCCAAAGCGGGTCTCGTCACCGAGGCGCGCGGCGACGGCATCGCCGCACTCAACCACAGAGCGGGCAAAGGCCCCCTCCACGTCAAGCCAGCCCTCTTCACCCTGCTCGCCACAGCCCGCGAGGTCTTCATTGCAAGTCAGGGTGCATTCGACCCCACCGTCGGCGCGCTGCAAAAACTCTGGAAATTCTTCGGCAGTGAGCACGGCGTCGCCCCAAGTGACGCTGAGCGTGAAGCCACCCGCGACGCCGTCGGCTTCGACAAGCTGCGCATCGACGCGGCAGCCGGCATCGTTGAACTACCCGATGCAAAAATGCGTCTCACGAGCGACGGCTTTTCGACCGGATACATCGTCGACGCCGTCGCGAGTGAACTCGATCAACGCGGCCTCGACAACTACCTCGTCAGTTTGGGCGGCGAGATGCGCGCCAAAGGCAAACGCGACGGCACCGGATGGCTCATCGGCGTGCAAAATCCAAGGCGCCTCGGCTTCAACATCGGCCACCTCGAACTCTTGAATCGCGCCGTCGCCTCACGCGGCGACTACGAGCGCTTTCTCATCCGCGACGGCAAGCGCATCCACAAGTTGATCGACCCCCGCACCGCGCAGCCCACCGACACCATGCGCATGGCCACCGTCTTTGCGGCAGAGTCGGCACGCGCGCAGATGGTCGCCACCGCCGCGATGGCGCTCGGCCCCCAACAGGGCCTCGCACTCGCCGACAAGCTCGGCTGCGACGCACTGCTCGTCGATGCCGAGGGTCGCATCACCACGACCCGTGGCCTCACGTTGCTCTTCGCCGCCGTCGAGGCGGTCGAGCCCCGCGACTCAACGTACTAAACGCCGCCGAGCCGATCTCTCGATGACTGCTTCCTGATGCGGTCTTGGTGGGGGGCGCTCGCCCGAGCGCAGCGAAGAGGTTGCCGCGAAGAGAACGCGCACTCAAAAAAGAAAGTGGCGTCGCCAACGGGATTTGAACCCGTGTTACCGACGTGAAAGGCCGGTGTCCTGACCACTAGACGATGGCGACAAACTGGTGAGGCGTCTGGGACTCGAACCCAGGACCCAAGGCTTAAAAGGCCTTTGCTCTACCGACTGAGCTAACACCTCGCGCAAGCTGGGTGCCCCCGCCGAACGGCGCCGACGGTGGCCCCGCCCGATGCGAGCGGCGCTAGTAGCAGACGGGTCTTTAAGCGTCAAGGCACGGCACCCACCTTCGGCCAAATGCCCCCCCGCCACCGCCCTCACTTGCCCCACACGACCCACTGGACCCACTCGTCTCACGACCACCCGGCCCGCTTATCTCACGACCACCCGGCCCGCTTATCTCACGACCAACCGTCCCACTCGTCTCACTGGTCTCACCTCCGCCCTCGCGACGTGCCGCTCGCTCCGCTCCCCGTAGGGGCGAAAAATCTTTCGCCCCGTCCCACTCACCCCACTGGTCCCACGTGTCCCACCGGTCCCACCGGTCCCACCGGTCCCACTGGTCTCACCCGTCCCACCCGTCCCACTGGTCTCACCGGCCCCTTTCGCCACGT
>CAZXXB010000139.1:9705-10038 GCA_964644185.1 uncultured Myxococcota bacterium | reverse complement strand
CCCCACAGCAGCACGCCCCACAACGGCGTGCGCAGCCCCAGCAACCCCGGCGATCTACCCACCCACGTGCGGCCCATCTCAGACGAATCCACCGAATCACGCCGCGCCCTCGCACACGACCTCAACAACGCCCTCGGCATCATCCTCGGCAACCTCAGCCTCCTGCGCTCAACCACCAACGCCGACGACCTCGAATCCATCGACGCCGCACTCCGCGCCACCCAGCGCGCAACCCAGCTCGTCCGCGCGCTACAACGCTCGCCACCAGAGCGCAGCAACAACTCCATCGCGGCTGTACCCATCAGCGACCCGAGTCCGCGCCTCAACCGCTTG
>CAZXXB010000139.1:9412-9655 GCA_964644185.1 uncultured Myxococcota bacterium | reverse complement strand
AAGACCCACATTCTCGTCGTCGATGACGATCAAGAGTCATGCCGCGTGCTCACCCACTACCTCACCGGCGAGGGCTACACCGCCAACGCCGTCCTCAACCCCGAAGACGCCCTCACCGCCATCGATCAGCACACCTTCGACCTCGTCATTCTCGACGTTCAAATGCCCGGCCTCAGCGGATTCGACCTCTGCCGCACCATTCGCAAAACGTCACGCGGCCAGTACCTCCCCATGCTCTTTCTC
>CAZXXB010000139.1:0-9378 GCA_964644185.1 uncultured Myxococcota bacterium | reverse complement strand
CAAAGCCCTCGAAGCCGGCGGTGACGACCTGCTCGCCAAGCCCGTCCACCCCGTCGAACTCTCAATGCGCGTCCGCTCGCTCACCCGCTCACGCAAATTGATGAAATCACTTGCCGAGGGTGAAGTCGCCGCCCGTGAACACCGCGACGCCCTCCTGCGTGAGCGCGAGACCCGCCGCCTCATGGCCGCGATGATCGTCCACGACCTCAAAAGCCCCCTCACCGGCATTCTCTTCAACGCAAGCTTCATGGGCTCGCTCGCCTCAGCCCCACCCGAAGTGCGCGGCTCCGCCCAATCCATCGCCCGCGCCGCCCGCGTCATGGACCGCATGATCATGGATGTCCTCGACGTCGAACTCAGCACCGCAGGGCTACTCAAGACCCACCGCACCCTCGTCACACCCCGCGCCCTCGTCGCCGAGTGGGAACATGTCGGCCTGCACGGTGAAGGCTACGCCAACCACGCCGTCATGTTCGAAATCGACACCGACATCGGTGAAATCTACGTCGACGCCGCCCTCATCCGCCGCGCCCTCGACAACCTCATCGACAACGCCACCAAATACGCACCCCGCGACGCCACCATCCGCGTCCGCATCCGCAACCTCGGCGACACCACCCGCATCGAAGTCGCCGACGAAGGGCAGGGCATACCCGCCGAACTACGCGCCACCATCTTCGAGCCGTTCGTGCGCCTCGGCGCCGGCGACGACGTCAACGCCCGCCGCAGCCGCGGCATCGGGCTTGCGTTCTGCCGCATCGCCGCCGAAGTCCACGGCGGAAAAATCTGGGTCGAAGACAACGAACCCGTCGGCGCCCGCTTCTGCATCGAGCTACCGCGCGTCATGCCAGCGCGGCACTAGCCGACTCAGACGCCACCAACACCGGGCGCGTGCGCGAGCGCAAAAACTCGGCAATCTCCTGCTGCGTCATCCCGCTGTCGGCGATATCCACGTACCGCTTCGCCAACAAATCGTACCGCTTCAGCATCAGGTAAAACCACACCACCCCAAAATCGATCCCCTCAAACACAATCGACCCCGCATCGATGTACTTCTGCAGGTTCTTCTTCAACTCATCCGGATGCTCGCTCCAGTGCATCCCCGGCTTCACGTGATGGCTGATGTGGTACCCGTCGTTGAAACACCGGCGGTTGTACGCCGAGTTGATGCACGTGATGCTGTTCTTGTAGCTGTTGCCCGGGTCACGCGCGTCGATGAACGCGTGCTGCCCCCAGTTGCCCGCCATCATCAGCGCGCGAATCAGCACCACCGGCACCACCAGCACCATCAGCGGCCCCCGAAAATCGCCCCCCACCAGACCCAGCGTCAACACGAGCACATAAAACCCATACTCGCCCACCATGAACGACCGCATCTGGTCAACCCGCCCCTTGCGCGCAAAGTAGCGCGGCACATTCACCGGGTCGGTCAGCAGAAACGTGAAAAAGTACTGCAGGAACCCCAAAAAACTGTCGCGCTGATACCGCAGCGTGCTGCTGCGATCATCTTCCATATTGTTTTCGGGGTGATGCATCCCCACGTGATGCAGATAATACGTCGGCGACGGCTCACCCACGAGCGGCCCCAGCACCACCGGTATCCAGTAATTCAGCACCGCGTAGGGCTTCTTGAAAAGCTTCCGGTGACTCGTGCAATGCAGCATCAAAATATACGGCGACGCGTGCACGACCAGCATGAAGACGAAATAGACCGCCCACAGCCCCCACGAAAAATTGCCCGGAATCAAAAGGTAAATCGCCGGTGGCAGCAACGTCACCGTCATGAAAAGCGCGCGATACACAAACCGCAAATCTCGCGGGTCATTGATGAATTGTACGAAAAAACGATCAAGCGCTGTGCGGGGCTCAAGGTCACGCGGCGTCGGGTCGGTCAGTTCAGGTAACACGACATTCGCCCTCGGTCTTGCCGCCCTCCGCGTCGTCACGAACTGCGCAACGACCGGCGCGGATGCTGTGTGGTGGAGCCGGACGGGATCGAACCGACGACCTCTTGAATGCCATTCAAGCGCTCTCCCAGCTGAGCTACGGCCCCACAGGCGCCGCGTGCGTTTAGACGATGCGTGCCGTGCCCGTCAAGACCCGCCGCCCCCAATTCCATCCCCCCGACCATCCCCCCGACCATCCTCCCGACCCTCCCCCACGCACCCCCTGCATACCCCCGTGCACCGCCGCCACCCCTGCAAATCTACTGCGCGGTGCGTTATTCGAGGTTGACGCCGCGCAACCGTACATCTAACGTCACAGCCTGCTTTGATGGTCTGGCTAACCGAAGAGCGGCGTCCCCCTTTCGCCGCTGGGAGACAATCGGTGCGATCAGTGTCTACGACCCACTCTGTCACGTCCGTGACGCGCTCACGTGCCCTGCACGCCACCGCGTTCGTCGTGTTTGTCGTCGGCTTTGCCTCGGGCCTCGGCTGTGGTGACACCACTTCCGGCACACGGGCGCTCACCAAAGCCCAACTCGGCGGACCCTGCACGACCGCCACCGACTGCGAGAGCGCAAAATGCCTCGCCCTCGAAAACGTCTGCACGCAAGAGTGCGCCATCGACCCGCTCACCTCGCAAGACAACTGCCCGCAGGGCTTTCGTTGTCGCGACGGCTCGGTTGACAGCGTGCCCGGCACCTTCTGCCAGCCCGACCTCGCCAACGCCCTCTGCGAGACAGACGCCAACTGCCCCATCGGACACTTCTGCGCCGACGTCGCCGCCGCCGAAGGCACCGAAAAACGCTGCGTCGTCCGCGTCAACAACCGCGGCCTCTGCACCGAGTGCGACGTCGATAGCCAGTGCGAGGGCGAGGGCAGCCGCTGCGTTGACCTCACCCCCTCCGAACCCGACGTGCGCCGCAAAGAAAAAGTCTGCGCCACCGCCTGCACCGACTCCACCAACTGCCCCACCGGCTTCGACTGCACAAACGGCGTCTGCCAACCCGGCGAAGCCCGCGAATTCACCTGCTCGCAACGCCGCGGCGTCTGCGCCGCATGCCAATCCAACAACGACTGCGGCGGCCCCCTCGACGACTGCCTCACCGACCGCGTCACCGGCAAAGGCTACTGCGGACTCGACTGCTCGCTCACCGGCACCTGCCCCGAAGGCTTTCTCTGCAGCGACCTCAGCGCCGTCTCGGGCCGCGCCGGTGTCTTTCAGTGCATCCCCCAGCAGGGCAAATGCGACGACAACCTCTGCACCACCACCGCCGAGTGCCGCTTAGGCACCATCTGCACCGAACGCGGACGCTGCGAAGACGCCGAAGACGGTAGCCTCTGCACCGCCTGCGACAACGACGACCAGTGCCTGCTCGGCAACGTCAACAACCGCTGCATCGTCTCGCGCGCCACAGAAGGCGCCGACGACTCGCAAATCATCCCCGGCGAAGCCTTCTGCAGCCCCAAATGCGAAAACGACTTCGCCTGCCCCATCGGCTTTGCATGCCTCCCACTCCTCCCCGACTCCGGCGACCTCCCAACACCCGCCGAGTGCGGACAACCCGGCGTCGACTGCCACTGCATCCCACGCTCGGGTAGCTGCAGGGCAGGGGCCTCGCCCATCGGTGCCGACTGCCGCGTCCGCAAAGGTCTTGAGTGTCGCACCGGCGTCTGCCTCGACTACGGCAGCGCAGCCTTCTGCTCCGCGCCATGCAACCCCGAAGCCGACGACCAGTGCCCCGCCGGTTACCGCTGCAGCAACGTCGATGTCGTCGAAAACGGCGTCCCACGCCCCCAACCCGTCCCCCTCTGCGTCCCCGAGGGCGGCGTCTTGGGCGACGTCTGCGGTGCCGGACGCGCCGTCTGCCAAAGCGGACTCTGCCTCGACCTCGACGTCGTTCAACTCTGCACCGACACCTGCCTCTCCGACGCCGATTGCGGCAACGAACTCTTCCGTTGTAGCGCCGCCGTTGACCTGCAAGGCACCGCCGTCAGCGGCGTCTGCGTACCCCGTGGCGGCGGCAACGTCGGCGACTCATGCCAGGCCGGCCCCGCCGCCTGCGAGTCGCTCGTCTGCCTCCTCCAATCCACCGGCAACGTCTGCACCGTCCCCTGTTCCGCCGACGCAGGCGGCACAGACTGCATCTTCCAGACCGCGCTCGGCGAAGAAACCTGGAACTGCGAACAAATCGACACCGACTCGGGCACCGGCGCCACCACGCAGCAAAGCTTCTGCGTGCCCCCCGCCACGCGCGCAGCAAACGCCACCTCGACCGCGACAGAGGAAACCGCAGAATGAACCTCCGCAACCGCAACCCACTCTCCTCCGCATGGGCCCTCGCTCTCGCCGCCACCGTGCTCGTCACCGGCTGCGGCGAAGACCCCACCATCGGCGGACTCATCCAGAACCGCGAAGTCGAATCTGAAGACCCCATCCTCTCCGGCGCTGCACCCGACCTCGCCCAACGCCCAAGCTTCGACCTCGAAGGACGCTTCGCCTCAAACGCCGCCCTTCAGCAAGACACCTTCGCCCAAGAGGCCGTCCGCGCCGTTGACATCCTCTGGGTCGTCGATAACTCCGGCTCGATGGCGCAAGAACAAGAAAAACTCCGCGCCAACTTCCGCCAGTTCATCAAGTTCCTCAACGACAACAACGTCGACTTCCACATCGGCGTCGTCACCACCGACACCGCCACCACCACCGCCGGGCAACTCACCCGCACCACCGTCGGCGCAGCCCAGG
The DNA here is from genome assembly GCA_964644185.1 of uncultured Myxococcota bacterium. Lineage (GTDB taxonomy): Bacteria > Myxococcota > JAJVIH01 > JAJVIH01 > CAZXXB01 > CAZXXB01. Next base: position 4,689 of record CAZXXB010000139.1, on the reverse strand, counting down.
TCTCGTTCTTGACCAAAGAAATCTGCGACACCCAGTCCGACGGCTGTCAGGCCCTCTTCGCCGGACTCTCGAGCGTCGGCACCGACGGCTCACCCGTCGAAACCCCTTTCGACGCCGCCGCCATCGCCCTCACCGAGCCCGTCATCAGCAGCCCCACCAACAACGGATTCCTCCGCGACGAGGCCAACCTCGCCATCATCATCGTCACCGACGAAATCGACAGCTCGACCTACGCCGACGTCACCTACTACGCCCGCCTCTTCGATGGATTGAAATCCTACGGCAACGGCGACGAGGTCACCTTCTCGGCCATCGCCGGTGGCAACCCCGCAACCAATCAGGTCGCCGCCTGCGTCAGCGAAAACCCCGACACCGGCCCCCTCTCGTTCGTCGGTGACCCATGCCCGGGCGGCGTCAACGGCGGCTGCCCCAGCAACAGCTTCTGCCTCGAAGCCGGTTCCGCCGGTGGTGTCCCCACCGCCGTCTGCTCGAAAACCTGCACCCCCTTCGTCCCCGGCGAGTGCCCCACCAACTACACCTGCCTGCAAATCGCCAACCTGCAAAACGCCTGCGTACCCGACGCCATCGCCGATGGAGACCCACGCATCGGCAACCTCGTCAACCTCGTCGGCGGCGTCTTCTCGAGCATCTGCGCCAGCGACTTCACCACCACCCTCGAAGGGCTCGGCTTCACCGTCGCAGGGCTAAAGCAAGAGTTCGAACTCTCGCGCGAGCCCCGCGCCGAGTCGATCAACGTCCGCGTCACCGGCGCTTCCGCCGTCGTTGACCCCTACCGTCAGGCGTGCCCCGACCAAACCTACGCAAAGTGCAGCGAAACCGTCACCACATGGTGCTACGACGCCGCCAAAAACGCCGTCCGCTTCACCGACGATTGCCGCCCACCCGAAAACACCACCGTCGAAATTCGCTACCGCGTTCGGTCGTAGTCACGTTGGCGACCGGGTTCGTGACCGAGTTCGTCATCTGGTTCGTGTCTGGTTCAGTGAGTTCATTTTGAGCTTGAAAATCGCGTCAATGACCCAGTGCGGAAGCCTCAACGCGGCGATGCGTCGAAATATTCCGCTCAAAAAGTTGACGGGGGCGTTGACGTCGAGAGGCGAATATTGAATAACCCCACGCTCGACACGTAGCGGGCAACTCCACCGCAAGGCGAGTGCGTCGATGGCGTGAGTCGCAAGACTCGCACCGGGCCACAAGTCTGATTTCCGGGGGCGAAGCATCGCAACGGGCGAACGTTCAAGACCCAAGTCTGTTCATTCCCGCGTGCTTTGGTGCGTGTTGGCCAACGCAGGCGGGCAGATTAGAGGGCGGATCGCGGAATGACTCTCATGAAGTGGCTTCGAGTTTGTGCCGTCATGGCGGTGCTCCTGCCGGGGGCGGCTGCCTTCGCGCAAGACTACTCCGGCGGCGCGGTGCAAGAAAAAAAGTTTCCGATGGATAATCGGCACGAGGTCTCGTTGCTGTTTATGCCCTCGGTGAACAACACCTACACCCGCACCTACGGCATCACCGCCCAGTACCTCTACCACATCGGTGAGTACTTCGCGGTCGGCGCCGACTTCATGTACGGCTTCTCCGGCGAGACAAACCTCGTCGCGGGCCGTAACCCCGCCTCAGGCGCCGCCGAACTCGGGCGCCCCAACGGCACCACCGAAGACCCGTGCCCCGGCGCAAACTGCTCGCCGATTCAGGCACAGCGTCGCCTCACCCGCTTCGCCGGTGCCGCCACCTTCCAGGCCAACCCGCTCTACGGCAAGTTCAACCTCTCCTCAGAGTTTGAGTTGCGTTGGGATCTCTACATCGCCGCCGGCGCAGGTGTCCTCAACACCTACATCCTCGCCGAAAACCCCAACCCCGGCACCGAAGCAAGCCCCGTCTACGAAGAAGTAGACAGCCAGATTCACCCCGGCGGGCACATCGGCGCGGGCATGCGCTTCTACATCACGCGACTCATCGCCGTCCGCTTTGAGGTTCGCAACTGGATGTACGGCGCAAGCGGTTACACCAAAATTCGCAACGGCGTCTCGGTTGATGCGGGCAACAACCCCATCGACCCGAACGACGCCCTGGCGAAAGATACCCTCTTCAAGAACCTCACGCTGGTCGGTGTCGGCGTGTCGTTCGTGTTCTAACCGGCGGGAGGGTCTCAACGATGAAGGGCAACATGATTTCTCGGCGGTTGATTCGCGTGGCTCGTGCGACGGCACTCGCGCTCGTCGCGATGGCGGTTCCCACCGCGGCATTCGCCGCGGGTGACAACCAGGTGCACGTCATCCAGAAAAACCAGAACGACAACACCAACACCTTCGAGCTCTCGGCCGTGTTCATCGCACAGATGAACTCGCGCTTCTCGTCGGGCATGGGTGCCGGTCTCACCGCCGCCTACCAGCCGGTTCACTACTTCGGCATCGAAGCCAGCTACTTCGAGCTTTTTAGCTCGGCTGAAACCGGCGCCTCAGACGAACTCGCGAACGTCATCGGCGTCGCCGCTTCGGGCGCCGACCGCTCTGCGGTTCAGCGCTTCACCGGACTCTCGCTGCGCTTCGTCCCCATCTACGGCAAGTTCAGCTTCTTCGGCTCGAACACCGCCTTTCTCGATGTCTTCGTCACCCTCGGCGGCGCAGCCATCAACACCAAAGAAGGCGACCTCCTCTCACGCGGACCCGAAGGCGACCTGCAAACCTTCGTCAACAGCGACTGGCGCCCCGCCGGCACCATCGGCGGAGGGTTCCGCCTCTTCCCCATTCGCTGGCTCGTCGTGAAGTTCGAAGTGCGCAACCTCATGTACGCCACCTCGGGTGCTCATGCCCTCGATCAAGACAACAACCCGGGCACCGGCGACGACCCCGACGAGGTCAGCGCCCGCAAGCTGCGCCAGACCGCGTTTCGCAACAACGTCTACGGCCTGCTTGGCCTCGGCTTTGTGTTCTAAGTCATCAACACGGGTACAGTCCCAATGATTACGGCTCGAATCATGACTTCACGACAGACTGGCACGACTCGACAGGTTCGCACGCATCGGCTGGCTGCGCTCCGGGCGATCTTCTCCCACGTGAACTTCTCCCGAGTGATGTTCTCTCGCGTGGCTCTCGTGGTTGCTCTCGCGACCTCGATCACCTCCGCGACGCCCGCCCGCGCCCAGCTCGCGCAGGCCATCACCGAAGCCCAGACCGGAAACTACGGCGTCGCCGCACGCATGTTCTTCGACGTCTCAGAGGCCGACCCCGATCCCTACAACCGCCAGTCGGGTCTCTACTACCTCGGTGAGTCGCTCATGCGCCTCAACCTCTACGTCCCCTCGCTCTACTACCTCAGCCAGGTCGTTGAGCAGGGCCCCGCAAACAAGCACTTCCTGCAAGCCGTCGAGTTGCTCGTCCAGCTTCAGAGCCGCCTCGACGACGACTACATCGTCCCCCAGTTGCTCGACGCCTCGTACTCGGGTGAATTCAGCCAGATCAAACCCGAGATCCTCCACCACATCAATTACCTCGTCGGAAAGTTCAACTACACCCGCCGCGAATACCAGCGCGCCGTCGAGTTTCTCGACGCCGTCGGCAGCGAGTCGCTCGCCTACCCCGAAGCGCAATACCTCGTCGGTGTGACCCACTTCGCCCGCCGCGAATACGAGCCCGCCCTTGAGCGCCTCAACCGCGTCGTCGAAGCCACCACCGACGACAAACTCCGCACCCTCCCCGTCAAGACCGTTGACGACTCGCTGCAACTCGCCCAGCTCGTCCGCGTCCGCCGCCTCGCCCAGATGGGCCTCGCCCGCACCCTCTACGGCCTCGGGCGCTACCCAGAAGCCGTCGAACAGTACGGACGCATCCCCCGCTTCACCGACGAGTGGCTCGCCTCGATGTTCGAGAACGGCTGGACCCACTTCCAGAACGCCAACTGGGGCAAGGCCCTCGGCAACGTCCACACGCTCCTCGCCCCCCACTTCAACGACTACTACGTCCCCGAAGCATGGCTCCTGCGCGCCACCGCCTACTACAACATCTGCAAGTTCGACCTCTCCGAAGTCGCCGTCAAAAAGTTCTACTCGCACTACGAGCCGGTCATGAAGACCATGGAAACCTACCTCGGGCGCCTCCCCAAAAAGCCCTCGCCCGATCAGTTCGCACAGCTTTACGCCGCCATCTCGGGCGAGCCCGAAGCCGAAGCCTGCTTCGGCAAGACCGGCACGACCCCCGAGTGCACCGTCCCAGTGCCCCGTCGTCTCCACATTCACCTGAAGCGCCTCCCCCGCTTCCGCAAGCTCGACACCACCGTCCAGGAGATTCGTGCCGAGCGTGAAATCGCCCAGCGCGAAACCAGCTTCGCAAACAGCCGCCTGCAAACCGAACTCGTCGGCATCCTCACCCAGCAAGAAGATGCGATGGTCAAGCTCGCCGGTCAGTGGGCCTTCTCGCAGGCCACCTTCGAGCTCGAATCGCTCCAGCAGTTCTACAATCAGGCCCAGATCATCCAGTTCGAAGTCGCCAAGGCCCAAAAAGACAAGCTCATGGCCGGTCCCGTCAAAGCCGACCTCGAAGCCGTCAACTTCGATGTCGAAGTCCCGCGCCCCGTCGTCCCAGACGGATACCAATACTACGCCTTCGACGGTGAGTTCTGGCTCGACGAGCTCGGCTATCACGAGCCCTCGCACGCGAATCGACAGGCGCCGGA
>CAZXXB010000138.1:9308-10107 GCA_964644185.1 uncultured Myxococcota bacterium | reverse complement strand
TGCGCGGTGGCGCGCATCGACGACGGCAAAGCGACAGACGTGATTGCGTGTGGGGTGTTTCGCGCCCGCTGGGGGCGCATCGCCCGCGAGGGTGGCTTGCCCGCAGGCACCGAAGAGCGGCTGCAACTGGCGCGGTCGGTGGTGCGCGAGCTTGTCGAGGCGCGGCTGATCGCCAATGCGGCTCATGCCGCGCGGTTTGAGGTTCCAGAGGGGCTTGTCGATGCGCGGATCGAGCAGACGCGGGTTGCGTATGAGAGTGCCGATGCGTTGACCGAGGCGTTGATTCGGGCGGGTCTCACCGACCGTGAGTTTCGCGATGCGGTTGAAGAAGAGGTTGTGGCGCGGCGGTTCATCGCGGCGCGCGTGCATCCGCGGGTGGCGGTGATTGATCAAGAGATCCGGGCGGCGTTCGAGGCCGACAAAGAGCGGTTCGAAGAGCCTGAGGCGGCGCGGGTGCGGATACTCGTGAGTGAGAGTGTCGAGGGTGCCGAGCGGATGCGGATGCGGGTGTTGCGGGGCGAGAGCGTGCTCGACATTTATCGCGACTCGGTGTCGGGTGACGCGGCGTATGCGACGCCACGGCGTGACCCGACGCTGCATGAGTTCAAGCGGGGGACGATGCCGAGTGAGGTGGAGGAGTTCGTGTTTTCGCACGCGGCGGGGGCGGTGAGCGCGGTGCTCACGACGGAGCATGGCAATCTCGTGATCAAGATTGAGGCGCGGATGCCGTCGCGGACGTTGAGTTTGAGCGAGGCGGCGCTGGCCATCGAAGCCAAGCACAGCCATTTCGCGGCTCTTC
>CAZXXB010000138.1:0-9298 GCA_964644185.1 uncultured Myxococcota bacterium | reverse complement strand
CGGTTGCTTGAGGCGAAGCGGCGGGGGGCTGAGCGGGCATTTCTCGCGCAATTGCACGCGGGGCTGACGGTAGCGATTGATGATCGCGCGCTGGCTGATATGATTCGTTAGTTTTGCCGGGCCGCATCGGTCGGCGGTGGAGAAGTGCGATGGTTTATTCACGGAGTTCTTTTCAGAGGGTCGCGAGCGTCGTCGTGAGAAGCATCGCCGTGAGACGCATTGTCGTGATGTGCGTCACGTGGGCCGTGATGGTGTCGGTCGCGCAGGCGCGAACGGTCGATCGTGTGGCGGCGATTGTCGATGACGACATCATCACGTTGTCTGAGATGCGCGAGCGGGCGGGTGCGCGGGCGGCGTCGCTGTTTCAGGAGCATCCGGAAGAGGCGGTGGAGCGTGAGCGGTTGAAGGCGCTGGGTGAGTTGCTCGATGTGATGATTCAGGAGCGGCTTTTGACGAATGAGGTGATGAAGCTGAAGATTGAGGCGAGCGACAGCGAGGTCGATCAGATGGTGGCCGACGTGTTGAAGTCGAACAACATCACGATGGAGCAGTTGGAAGAGTATCTGACGCGCGATGGGCAGAACATGGTGGGGTATCGGCGGCAGATGAAGATGCAGGTCGAGCGGGCGAAGATTCTCGGTATTCAGGTGCGCAGCCGGGTGAAGATTTCGGATGATGACGTGCGCAACGCGTACATGAAAGAGTTTGCGTCGAACGCGGCAGAGCGTGAGTTGCTGGTGCGTCACATTTTTTTCAAAGACACGGGTGAGGCGGGCAAAGCGAAGGTGGCGGCGGCGGTTGCGCGGCTCGAAAAGGGTGAGGCGTTTGATGCGATCGCGACGGAGGTGTCGGAAGATCCGTCGTCGAAGTTTGGTGGCGAGCTGGGGTGGTTGAAGAGCAGCGATATGATTCCATCGTTTGCGCGTGAGGCGTTCAAGCTGAAGAAGGGTGAGGTGAGCGGGGTGGTCGAGACCGAGCTTGGGTTGCACATCATCAAGCTTGAAGATGACCGGCGCAGCGCGGCGCGGGCGTATGAAGAGGTGAAAGAAGAGTTGCGCTCGCGGCTCTACAATGAGGCGCTCGAGCGGGAGTACAAGAAGTGGCTTGCGGAACTGCGCGAGAAGTCGCACGTGGATATCAAGTTGCCGGGCGTGAAGGCGGTGGCGAGTCGTGCCGAGTAGTTGGCGAACGAGAGCCGAGCGATGACGAGAGCGGCAGCGTATCCGCACCTTGCGGTGACGCAGGGTGACCCTTCGGGGATTGGTCCGGAAGTGGTGTTGAAGCTGCTGCCCCGGATCGACGCGTCGGTGCGGGTGACGGTGTATGGTTTTGCGCGGGGGTTTGAGGCGACGATTGCGGCGGTTGGCGAGCACGACGCGGCGGTTGCGGCGACGCTTGGGGCGACGTGGCGGGGGCTTTTGGGTGGGCAGACGCGGCATGGGTTTGTCGAGTGCGCCGATGCGTTTGTGCTTGAAGGGGCGACGATCGCGGTGTCGCGCGAGGTGGCGCCGATGGGCAGGGTGTCGGCAGCGGGTGGTGCGCAGGCGGCGTGCGCGGTCGTGACGGCGGTGCGGGCGGTGATGGGGGGCGATGCCGACGCGGTGGTGACGGCCCCTTTACACAAGAAGGCGATGCACATGGCGGGGGTCGAGGCGCCGGGGCACACGGAGATCATTGGCAGCCTCACGGGTGTTGCGGAGCCCGTGATGATGCTGGCGTCGAAGCGGTTGCGAACGGTGCCGGCGACGATTCACGTGCCGCTTGCAGAGGTGCCGCGACTGCTGACGACGGCGTCGCTGTTGCGCATCATCACGGTGACCGACGAGAGCTTGCGTGAGTTGTTTGGTGAGGTGGCGCCGCGCATCGCGGTGTGTGGGCTCAACCCACATGCGGGCGATGACGGGCGGTTTGGCGATGAAGAGGCGCGCATCATTGCGCCGGCGATTGAGATGGCGCGTGCGAAGGGGATTGATGTGTTTGGGCCGGTGGCGGCGGATGGGTATTTTCCGCGAGCGGTGGATGGGGCGACGTCGGCGGTGATTGGGATGTACCACGATCAGGCGTTGATTCCGTTGAAGCTGTTGTCGATGGGGCATGCGGTGAATGTGACGCTGGGGGTGCCGATTGTGCGCACGAGCGTCGATCACGGCACGGCGTTTGATATTGCGGGGCGGGGTGTGGCCGATGAAGAGAGCCTTTTGCAGGCAGCGGAGATGGCGGTGGCGATGGTGCGGGCGCGGGTGGCGAGGCGAGGTGTGACGCCATGAGCCGTAGCGCGACAGGCGGCGAGAAAGCGGTGAAGCCAGCGAAAGCTGCGCGGGTGGTTCCGCGGTGTATCGAGGTGCGGGGGGCGCGCGAGCACAACCTGAAAAACATCGATGTGACGATACCGCGCGATAGCCTGACGGTGGTGACGGGTGTGTCGGGGTCGGGCAAATCGACGCTCGCGTTTGACACACTGTTTGCCGAGGGGCGGCGGCGGTACATGGAGTCGCTGAGCACGTATGCGCGGCAGTTTTTGGGGCGGATGAGCAAGCCCGATTGCGACTCGATTGAGGGGCTTTCTCCGGCGATTGCGATTGAGCAACGTGGGCTCACGACGAATCCACGGTCGACGGTGGGGACGGTGACGGAGATACTCGACTATCTGCGGTTGCTGTTCGCGCGGATTGGTGAAGTGCGGTGTTACGCGTGTGGAACGCGGATGGTGGCGCGGTCGGCGCAGGAGGTGGCGGAGGAGACGCTCGACCTTGCGGAGGGGACGCGGTTTTCGGTGCTGGCGCCGCTGTTGATTGACAAGGCGGGCGATGTGGGGGCGCTTGCGCGCGAGATGTTGAAGCAGGGGTTCACGCGCATCACGGTCGATGGCGAGATGCACGACCTTGCCGATCTCGTGGGCGATGCGGCGTTGCTGGCGCGGTTTGAAAAAGAGGGCGAGAAGCCGCGCAACGTCGATTTGTTTGTTGACAGGCTCGTGTTGCGCGACGGCATCTCGTCGCGGCTGACTGAGGCGATCGAGCTTGCGATGAAGATCGCGGGCGGCGTCGTGAAGATTGCGCCGCTCGAAGGTGACGACCGCATTTACACGGAGAAGCTCGTGTGCGTGCGGTGCGGCATCGTCTACCCTGAGATTGAACCGGCGCTGTTTAGTTTTAATAGTCCGCACGGGGCGTGTGCCGCTTGCAGCGGGCTTGGGATGTTGCCGCAGCTCGATGCGACGACGTTTGTGCCCGACCCGTCGCTGAGCGTGAGTGGTGGCGCGCTGGCTCCGCTCGGTGATTCGGGCAAGTCGCCAGAGCGTGAACGGGCGGAGGCGTTTTTGGCGTCGATGGGGTTTTCGCGGTCGGTGCCGTTTCGCGATTTGCCAGAGGTGGTGCGCACAGCGCTGATCGAGGGCTCGCAGGCGGTGGCACGCGACGAGTTGATGGCGCTTGCGAAAGATGGAGAGACGACGCCTGCGTATGAGGGGCTGCTGCCGATGTTGCAGCGGCGCGCGGCGGCGGCGATACCCGCAGAGTTGATGCCGTTTTGTACGCCGCACCCGTGCGCGACGTGTGAGGGTGACAGGCTGCGTGTCGAGGCGCGCCACGTGTTTGTGGGTGGTGATGGCGCTGAGACGAATCTTCCGAAGCTGACGCGGGTGTCGCTCGATGCGCTGCTGGCGCAGTTGAAGGGGTTAGAGCTGAGTGGCACGCGGGGGACGATTGCGGCACCGATTGTGCGCGAGATTGTGAGTCGGTTGACGTTTCTCGCGGGGGTAGGCGTTGGCTACCTGTCGCTCGACCGGCGGGCGGGGACGCTGTCGGGTGGTGAGGCGCAACGCATAAGGCTGGCGACGCAGATTGGCAGCGCGCTTTCGGGGGTGCTTTACATACTCGACGAGCCGTCGATTGGGCTGCACGCGCGCGACCATCGGCGGCTGCTTGATCATCTGCGGCGGCTGCGTGACCTCGGCAACACGGTGGTGGTGGTCGAGCACGATGCCGACACGATTGGTGAGGCTGATTATCTGATCGACATGGGGCCGGGGGCGGGGGTGCATGGTGGCAACGTGGTGGCGACGGGGACTGTTGCGGAGGTGCGGGCGAACGCGGCGTCGCTGACGGGGCAATATCTCGCGGGGGTGAAGGCGATTGCAGTGCCGAAGCGGAGGCGGGCGCGGGGTAAGAAGGCGATTGTGATTCGCGATGCGCACGGCAACAATCTTCGGCACGTCGATGTTGAGATTCCATTGGGGATGCTGGTGTGCGTGACGGGTGTGTCGGGGTCGGGCAAATCGACGCTTATCAACGACACGCTCTACCCTGCCCTGCGCGGTCATGGGCATGTGTCGCGCATCATCGCGCCGCATGGGGGCATCGAGGGGCGTGATTTTGTCGAGCGGGTGATTGCGGTTGACCAGAGCCCGATTGGCAAGACGCCGCGTGCGAATCCGGCGACGTATACGGGGGTGTACGCCGAGATTCGCAAGCTGTTTGCGCAGGTGCAGGAGTCGCGGGTGCGGGGGTGGAACGCGGCGCGGTTTTCGTTCAACGCGAAGGGTGGGCGGTGTGAGGTGTGCGAGGGGCAAGGGTTGACGCGGGTCGAGATGCATTTTTTGCCCGACCTTTATGTGCGGTGTGAGGCGTGCAACGGGACACGGTTCAATCGCGAGACGCTGAGTGTGCGGTATCGCGGGTTGAACATCGCCGAGATGCTTGAGCTGACGGTGGGTGATGCGGCGCGGTTGCTTGAGCGGGTGCCGCGCGCAAGGCGTCCACTTGAGGCGCTGAATCGGGTGGGGCTTGATTACATACGGTTGGGGCAGGCGGCGAGTACGCTTTCGGGTGGTGAGTCGCAGCGGGTGAAGCTGGCGCGTGAGTTGGCGCGTCCGGCGAGTGAGCACACGTTGTATCTGTTTGATGAGCCGACGACGGGGCTGCATTTTGACGATGTGGCGCGGCTCGTGGATGTGTTTGGGCAGTTGATTGCGGCGGGGCACAGCGTGCTCGTGATTGAGCACAACCTCGATGTGGTGAAGTGCGCCGACTGGGTGATTGATTTGGGGCCCGAAGGCGGCGAAGGGGGCGGCGAGGTGATTGCGTGTGGGACGCCTGAAGAGGTGGCGCGGGTGGCGCGGTCACACACGGGCGCGGCGCTCAAGAAGGTGCTGCGCTGAGGTAGGTGCTGCGCTGAAGCAGGTGTTGCGTTTCCCCCCCCTGCCCTGCTGCCGCGTGCAGACCAATTACCTTACGTATTGGCTGGCGTCTTTTTTGTGGTTGTGCCCGGCGTGGTCATCGTGATCGTGACCCGCGTGGTCGTCGTGATCGTGGCCTGCGTGATCGTCATGATCGTGGCCTGCGTGGTCGTCGTGGTTGGTCGGGGCAGACGTGGGTGTGGTGGTGGTGGTGGGCGTTGCGGGGTTGAGCAGGCGGGCGAGCGCGTCGGCTGCGTCGTCGTTGTTGGGGTCTGCGCGCAAGACTTCGCGCATGTCTTTTGCGGCGCCTTCGAGGTCGCCGATGCCTTCGCGCAAGATGCCGCGGTTGTAGCGCAGTTCGAGTGCCTTTGGCATGGCGGTGATGGCGGCGTCGTAGAGGGCGATGGCGCGGGCGACGGCGGGCTTGCCACCCGCGAGCACGCAGGCGCGCGCGGCGCTGATGGTTCCATTGACGGCCATTTGCGGGTTTTGGCGGAGTAGTTCTTCGGCCTCTTTGACGCTGCCGTCGCAGTCGCCTTTTGAGGCGAGGGCGTCGAGCAGTTTGCGTCTGAGGCGGACGGTGGCTGGGGCTTTTGCGACGGCTGCACGCATGAGTTCGATGCCGGTCGCGTCGCCTTGCCGCAGGCGCACTTCACCGAGCCCGGCTTCACAGTTGGGCGCGAGTTTTTCCCATGTTAAGCAGGCTTCGTAGGCTTCGCGAGCCATGGCGAGAAAGCGTGATTCTCCGGCGCTCATTTCGCTGCCGACGGCGCGTGCGTAGGCGACCTGTGCGAGCAGGTATTGGTATTTGGGTTCGTAGGGGCGGCGCTGGGTGGCGAGCTTCAGGTTGCCGATGGATTTGTCGTACTGGGCACGTTCGGCTTGCAGCACGCCGCGAAAGAAGTCGCGCTCGGCGAGGGCGCGGTCGCGCCAATCCCACAAAGCGGCGAGGGCGAGGAGCGCGGCTGCGGCGGCACCGATGCGCAGGGGGGTGACGGCTTTGCCGGGTGAGAAGCGCTCGGATTCGGGGGTGGCGTAGATGAGGGCGACTGCGGCGAATGCGTGCATCGCGGCGTGGGTGGCGACGACGCCGAAGTTGATGAGGTTGTAGAGAAAGCCGCCGATGACGGCGAGGGCGGCGACCGAGGCGAGGGCGGCGCGGTCGGGTTCGAGTCCGCGAGAGGCGGCGCCGCCACCTGCGCTTTCACCGACGGCGGCGCGTGCGCGGACGATCGCGAAGGCGGCGAGTGCCCAGAAGGCGAGCCATGGGAGAAAACCGAGGAGTCCGGTCGAGGCGAGCTGGTTGAGTGCTTCGTTGTGGGCTTGTAGCGGTGCGACGTTGTGGCCGAGGCGAATGTAGACTTCGGGGCCGAAGAATTCGAGGGCGGCCTGTTTGTAGACGTCGGGGCCGATGCCGACGATGGGGTGTTTGACGAAGAGTTGCCATGCGGGACCCCAGAGGTGGCTGCGGTGCTCGACGAAGGCGGTGACTGGGTCGGCGAGCGACGAGGAGAAGCGCTCGAACTGGCGGTGCGAGATGACGACGCTGGCGGTGACCATGGCGGCGAGGCTGATGCCGACGGCGAGGCGTTGTGATGGGGGGAGGGAACGCCACCAGGATTTTCCGCGTAAGAGGGCGACGAGGGCGAGCATGGCGAGAAGGGCGAGGGGGGCGGTGCGCGAGCCGGTCATGCCGAGAATGACGACCTGCACGGCGCACATGGCGGCATAGATGGCACCGGCGGCACCCTCGCGCGAGATGGCGCGGCGGACGACGAAGGGCAGCATGATGACGAGGTAGCAGGCAAGGAAGTTGGGGTTGCCCAGTGTTGCGCCGATACGGTTGGGGTCGATGCGGCGGGTCTCGAAGCCGAGCATCGAGGGGATGTCGTAGCCGAAGCGCTGGGCGACGGCGGCGGTGAGGGTGAGTGCGGTGCCAACGAGGGCGAGGGTGATGAGGCGCTCACCATCGCGGACGGTGCGGACACCGAGGGCGACGGCGACGAAGAGGGCGAAGTAGGTGAGCTCGGCGAGAAAGCCTTCGTGGCTCTCGTACTGGCCGGTGAAGGCTATCCACGGGGTGGGTGAGGTGAGGGTGGCGACGAGGTGGGTGCCGAGAAGGGCGGCGACGAGGCCGATGAGTGGGATGGCGGGGCGTGGGAGTCCGCGGCGAAGGGCGTCGAGGCAGGCGGCGACGAGCGCGAGGGCGACGCCTACGCGAAGAAAGAGGGTTTTGGGTAGTTCGTATTGGTCGTAGGTCCAGAGGTCGTGGAGGACGGGGACGATGGCGAGTGTGATGCCGGCGACCCATGCGGTGAGCGAGGCGTGCGAGAGCGGCTCGGCGGTGTCGGCGTGTGAGGTGCGGGCGCGCTGCGAGGTGTCGTTGCGCGCGGTGGTCTTGCGGGGCGGCACGGGCACCGCCGAAGTGGGTCGTTTTGACATGGGCGGCTACCTAACATGCGCGCACGGATGCGGGCAATTAAGCTGGGCAGGCACGGGGGCAGGCGCGGGCGTGGGTGGAGGGCGGTTCAGGCGCGCAGGTCTGGTGCGTCGCCGACAAGTTTTGCCGAGAGGCGCGAGAAGCGACGCAGGGCGGCGCGGTCACGGGTGCCGGGGTAGGTTTGGTAGAGGGCGAGGGCGGCGTGCATGCGGGCGAGATCGGGGGCGAGTTTTTTGGCGAGCTTTGGGGCCTTTACGACGCCGCGAGCGAGGCGGCGCCCGACGATGCGGTGGGGCCATGGCATTTTTTGCAGGAGGCCGGTTTCGAGGGTGTATTCGGTGATGAATCCGTGGGCGATGAGTTCGACCGACTCGGCGGGGGTGAGGCGCTGGGAGAATCGGCGGAAGATGTCGTAGGCGGCGAGGGTTGCGCCTAAGCCGCGTTGAAAGCGGGTGGCGTATTGCCAGAGGGCGTCTTCGTCGCCGGGGTCGGGGGCGTTGCGGATGGCGTCGGCGAGTTGTTTTGCGGCGACCATGCCGGCACCGATGCCGCTGCCGTGGGCAGAGAAGACTTGCGAGGCGGCGTCGCCGATGAGCGCGACGCCGGGACTGACGAGGCGGTCGTAGGGGCGTCTCAGCGGGATGGCTCCGACACCGCCGAAGACGGGTTGGCCGAGCCACGACTCGCGGGTGCGAAACGCCTCGATGATTTGGGTTCCGGTCATGTTACCGGCGGCGGGGATGGCGCCTGAGAGCAGCGCGACCTCGTCGAGATCGGGTTCGATGGTGACGTTGAGTACGGAGTATCCGCCGGAGAGTCCGACCATGCTGAGGGTGTCACCGGCGTTGACGTGGTTGCGGTCGAGAAAGCGGCGTGCGGCGTCGGTGTCGCGGATGTGGAAGACCCACTGGGCGGCGGCGCAGACGTGCTCGCGGGCGACGTCGGGGCAGTCGCTGGCGAGGGCGGGGACGCGCCTGCGTAAGGCGCCGTTGCTGCCGCTGGCGTCGACGAAGAGGCGGGCGCGCAGAAGCAGGTTGGTGCCGTGGGCGCGGTCGAAGAGGCGCAGTGCTGTGGGGCGGAGGGCTGTGGGGCGTGGGCCATCGAACTCGACCGACTCGACGCGCACGCCGCCGATGGCGGTGACGCCGTGCTGGGCGGCGTAGTGTTGCAGGCGTTTGTTGAGGGCGCGCATGTCGATTTCCCATGCGACGCGTTCGGGCAGGGCGACTGTTGCGTGCTCGTAGCCGGGGCGCATGACGAAGGCGCCTTCGCGGGTGCGTAGTTCGGGTTTTTCGGGGAGGGGGACACCGGCGCGCTCGAACATCCAGGGTGGGACGGCGTTGACCCAGCGTGGGCCTGCGTCGTGGAGGGGGAGGTTGTCGAGGAGGGCGACGCGGAGGCCAGCTTTTGCGAGTTGCCATGCGGCGGCACTACCGGCGGTGCCAGCCCCGACGACGACGTCGAACTCTCGTGTGGTGTCGGTCATCGTGATGCCTTTGCGCCGCGATGTTTGCAGTGGCGGCGTGGGCGTGACTATCGTCGTTCGCGACCATGACGGCAACGGATCGAGAGAAAAACGGACGATTGAAACGCACGGTGGGTGTGCGGGGGTTGCTGCGCGCGTTGATTGCGGCGTTTGGGGGGTGCGTGGCGACGGGGGTGATGGCGATGGGGGTGATGGT
>CAZXXB010000137.1:0-10125 GCA_964644185.1 uncultured Myxococcota bacterium | reverse complement strand
CGTAACCCGTCGCACCGCACCCCGCCAGCATCACACCTGCCCCCACACCCGGCATCGCGTCGCCCGCAATCACCGCCCCCACGAGCGTCAACACCCCTCCCAAAAACCCCTTGCCCGCCACCACCGAGACCGGATTCACATGCGCAAGCCCACGCGTCAGCGCGTTGTCGAGCGCCCACGCCGCCGTCGCCAACGTAATCGCCAGCGCCCCCAGCACGCTAAACGTCGCCACCTGCGCCGCCGACAGCGTCAACACCACCCCACCCGCCGCCATCATCGTGAGCGCCACCGCCACCCGCCCGCCAATCGGCTCGCGATACAGCACCCACGCAAGCAGCACCGTAAACACCGCCTCCAGATTCAACATCAGCGACCCCGTCGTCGCACCCGCCCGCTGCAACCCCCACGCCATCGCGGTCGGAGCCACACCCGCCCCGCACACCGCAATCAAACCCAGCAATCGCAAATGTGCGCGTCGCAACCGCTCGCCCTCACCCGGAGACACCCGCGACAGCAAAAGCGCCGACCCACTCGCACCAAAATACAAGAGACTCGCCGTCGCAAACGGCCCGACCCCTCGACCCGCACGCTCGACAAACGGCATCGTCAGCCCAAATGCCAGAGCCGACAGCAACGCCACCGCTGCCCCACGCGCGATGCTCACCGCCCCCCTACCAGACGCGTTCGCGCCCGATGCCCTCGCGCCCGCTGCTCTCGCCTTGCCTGTCACGCGTTACCCCCAAAAAAACCCAGTTCCCCGCCTGCTCGTCGTGCCCTCGCCCGTCGTAGCTCCTGCACGATTCACCTGGCGCACCGACCACCGCGCATTGCGACACCGCCCCTGCCCACGTTATGCCCACCTCTTCCACTCAAAGCGAGGCCCCCACGTGAGCACCCAAACCCCACCTGCCATCCAGCCCACCATCCAGCCCACCATTCAGCCCACGATTCAGCCCACGCCCCCCGCCATCGTCGAGGGACAGCACCTTCACACCGGCTTCTTCCAAAAACCCTTCCGCCGCTTCAACCTGCTCGACGCCCCCGCCGATGCAAACCTCATCGTCGCCCCTCACCTCGCCCACCGCATCGGACCCCGCGCCACCCGCGCCCTGCGACACCTGCGCCTCAAAGAGTGGGTCGGCTTCGGCATCACCCACGACCAATTCTACGGCGCCGTCATCATCCAGAACGCCCGCTACGCCGCCAGCGCCGCCCTCTACCTTCACCACCACGCAACGGCCACCCGCTACGAGTGGCAAATCGTCGCGCCACCGACTCGCGTCACCCTGCCCGAAACCCTCTACGCCACCTCACCCACCAACCCCGCCGAGTCACGCTGCATCGCCCCCACAAAGTCAGTCATCTTCCACCACGACCTCGACGCCCGCACCCACCACATCACCGCGAGCTTCCCCGCCACATCTTCCGCCCCCGCACTCACCCTCGACCTCACCGCCCACCAGAACTGGCCTGCCACCGCCCCCCTCGTCGTCAGCCTGCCCATCGCACCGCGCCACCTCACCTACACCCACAAATCACCCCTCTCCCTCCGCGGCTCCCTCACGCTCGCAGACACCACCTTCCACTTCGACCCCACCCGCCACGTCGCCAACCTCGACGAACAAAAAACCTTCTACCCCTACCGCTCACACTGGCACTGGAGCAGCTTCGGCGGCCACGCCACCGACGGCACCCCCCTCATGACCAACTTCGTCGATCAAATGACCGGCCACGGAAACCCCGCCGAAGACGCCCTCTGGGTCAACGGCAGACTCGACCTCCTCCCTCAACCCACCTTCACCCGACTCGCCGAAGGCCAATACCGCATCGACACCCGCGACGGACGCGTCGCACTCCGCTTCTCCGCCATCTCCGCCAAACGCGAACAACGCAACTTCGGCCTCGCCGCCATCGACTACGCCCAGCACTACGGCCCCTACGATGGAACCCTCACCGACAACCACGGCGTCACCCACACCATCCGTCACCAAATCGGCGCCTTCGAGGTCATGCGCGCCCGCTTCTAGTCGCGACGCCCCACCTGTGGCATGACGTGCTCATGGCACCTCGTTCCCGTCAGACATGCGCCCGAAGCATCACGCTCTCGTAACCTCGCGCGCCACTCACCGAGCACTTCTCAAAGCCAGAGCCTCACCATGCGCCTCATCCAGCTCCTCATTATCGGACTCGCAATCGTCGGCGCCTACTACCTCGCCGTCATCCGCCCCCGCCACCAATACGAACGCGAGATGCGCGCCCGCAGAGAACGCCGCCGCGAACTCTCCGGCGCCTACGACCCCCTTGAGGGCGACCCCGACGACGACCACCACCCCAACCACGGGGGCCACCGCTCGTGATCGCCCCCGGCTACACCCTCGTCGCACTCCTCATCGCCGCCATCGCTGGCGTCACTCTCGGCGTCACCGCCTACGCCCGCGCCCGACGCGCCCTCGAAGCCCTCGAAAACCAGCTCCACTCCCCCTCCGCAACCCTCCCCTTCAACCCGCAGGGACACCTCCACATCGGCCCCCTCGACGCCCACCGCCAACCCCGGCAATTCCTCCTCATCTTCGGCGTCCCCACGGTCGGGCGCGCCTCTTCCGCCCTCACCTTAGGCTCGCTCGTCGGCATCCTCTTCTGGGTCATCCTCCCCTCGCCGCTCACCCCCGTCGCCCTCGCCCCCGCCGTCTTCCTCCCGCTGCTCGCCATGCTCCCCCCGCGCTCATTCGCCGTCGCCCGCGCAGCCGAAGCCCGCGTCGCAGGCTCACGCATCACCCACCGCGACGTCGAGGTGCCCGACATCGCCGCCCCCCTCATCGCCCGCTTCACCGCAACCGTCGAGGGTCACGACGACCGCGCCCGCACCGCCATCGTCGCCGAGCTTCACGACGGCTCTCACGCCACCCTCGCCTCCCTTAACGGAACATGGCCCCGCATCGGTGCCGCCCTCGCCCGCGAATTCGCCACCGCCCTCGAAACGCCCCCTCTTTGACACCGTCGCCTCCCCCGACTATTAGACCGCTTCGAGAGGTCACCCATGTTTCGTCCACATCGCCGCAGCTTCTTCCAGCGTGAGTCCGTCAGCCGCTCAAACTCCTCCCTCGTGCTGAAGTCCAAAGAGCAAATCGAGGGCATGCGTATCGCGGGCGCCCTCGCCTTCAAAACCCTCGAATACGCCATCTCGCTCGCCACACCCGGCACCGTCAGCGAAGACCTCGACGCCAAAGTCGCCACCTTCATCCGCGACCACAAAGCCCTCGCCGCCACCCTCAACTACAAGGGCTTCCCAAAAAGCACCTGCCTCTCGCCCAACGACGTCATCTGCCACGGCATCGCCGGCAAATGGCGCCTCAACGAAGGCGACATTCTCGGCATCGACGTCACCGTCATCCTCAATGGATTCTACGGCGACACCTGCGCCACCGTCGCCGTCGGCGAAGTCTCGCCCCGCGCCCGCGCCCTCATGCAGACCACCCTCGAAACCCTCCGCCGCGGCATCTACGTCGTCCACCCCGACGCTCGCTTAGGCGACATCGGCGACGCCATCCAGCGCTGCGCCGAACCACTCGGCTACGGCGTCGTCCGCGATTTCGTCGGCCACGGCGTCGGCACAAAATTTCACGAAGAGCCCCAGGTCCCCCACTTCGGACGCGCGGGCGAAGGCCGCCGACTCAAACCCGGCATGACCTTCACCATCGAGCCCATGATCAACGAAGGCAGCTACGAGCAGGTCACAGACCCCGTAGACGGCTGGACAGCACGCACCATCGACGGAAAACTCAGCGCCCAATACGAGCACACCATCGCCGTCACCGACGACGGCTTCCGCATCCTCACCCTCCCCGAAGGTGTCGAGGGACGCTGGGTCGCCCCCGGCGGCTACCTCCCCTGACAGCTACTTTCCCTGACGCTTACGTTCCCTGACGCTTACGTCCCCTGACGCACCCATAGCGCCGCGATGAACCGCGGGTCGGGCAGGGCAGTGGGGTCAAGCGCCCCCATCTCATCGCGCAACTCCGCCAAAAACCGCGCCGTCACCCGCTGCGCCGCCCGCATCGCCGCCCGGTCGCTCGCATGTTTGCCCGCAAACAGCTCAAACGCCGCATGCAACAACGCCTTCGATGGCACCTTCGCACCCGCGCTCGAATCACCCGCACCCGCCACAAACGCCATCGCCGCAAACGCCTGTGCCTGCTGCGCGCTAATCGGCGCCAGCAACGGCTCGAGCCCCAGCATCCGCCGCGCAACAATCGTGTTGAACGCCCGCGAGAAACTCGCCCCCGGCATCGCCGCAATCGCCTCACGCGTCAGCCCCAGCTCACCCGACAACGCATCCGCGATAAGCTCCAACTCCAGCAGCAGCAAGTCCGCCTCCGCCAGATGCTCGAGCCGCGAAAACACCTCGTACGTCACCACCACCCGCGTCGCATCTTCAGGGTCGGGCCCCACCACCGCCATCAGCGATGGACGCGCGACAAGCCCGCGCAGATGCGACGCCAGCGGCTCACCCACGAGTAGCGCACCATCGCGCAGACGCAACTTCGACATCACCCGCGCCGCACGTCGCGCCCGCTGCAACGTCAGGCTGTGCCCACACTGAAACAGATGCAAAAGCGCCGTCTCGCCCACGAGGTCTGCCGCCGCATCATCGCGCGCATCGTCATGCACGCTCACCGTCTTGTATTCGAGCGCAAGCGACACCGACGCCCGCACAAACGCGAGCGCCCGCGTCAACCCCTCGGTATCGCCCGCCACAAACCCCAACGCCGAAATCGCCCGATTCGTCACCGCCGCAAGCTCAACCGCAAACCGCTCGACAACCTGCGCCCCCCGCGCCTCATCCACATTCTCACGCCGCATCAGCGTCCGCAGCGCGCGCGCCAAAAAGTCGTCATCGTCACGACCCTCAAACGCCGCCCGAGTCACGAGCGCCGACGCACCGGGGGCAAGCCCCTGCGTCCGCTTCATCAACGCAAGTTTCGGCAGCGCCGCATCCGGGTCGCGATAGATCAGCAACTCCAGCGCCTCATCGCGCGACGCAAAGCCCAAATCGGCAAGCCGCCCCTCGCGAAACCGCTCCACCGTCTCCACAAGATCACTCAGCGTCTCCGTCCGCGCCCCATCCAGCAACTGCCGCGCAAACGCCGCGTCGTGCCGATAAATTAGCTCAAGCACCAGCGCCACCACGTGGCTAAACACCTCGTCCCGCGCCTCCAGCAAATACATCCCGTCCGGCGACCGTATCAGCGCAAGGTTCCCCTCCACATACGGGTCTTCGTTCTCATGCATCGCGTGAATCACGAACGCCTCACGCAACCACAACTGCAAAAGCTCAATGTCGAGCTTCCAAATCTTCTCAAACAGCTCCGGATTCGTCCCATCCGCCTGCATGCTCGTCTTCATGTCGAGCAACAGCGCCTCAAGCCACGCCCCCGTCGCCGCCTTGTCAATCGCAAGCGCCGCCACCGCCTCAGGGTCGGTCTCGACGCGAAACCCATCAAGGTCAATAAACGTCTGAAACTGCTCAGGCGACACGAGCGGAACAATGTCGTGTACGTCGGCGAGCCCCACCTCTTTCAGCATCAAAAACAGGTCTTGCGCGCGAAGCTCCTGCACCTTCTCGACCGGATTCTCCGCATCGATCAGGCGTTCGAGCGCACGTTTGGCCACCCGTTCAAGATGTATCGCTCGCTGAATCGGTACGACGCGCTCGCTCATGGTTTCGGTGCCGCCGTGCCACCCTTCGGATTCCAACCCGCGCCCGGTGCCGTCTGCCACGCCTCGATGTCGCGCAGCACCTCTTGCGCCACCTCGCCGCTCAGGCTCTCTTCATTCTGTAGCACGTTCTGCTCAAACAGATACATCCGCCCGTCGCTGTAATTCCACAACTCGCGCTGTTTCGCCCCCACCTCATACCCCGTCACAGCCCGCGCCGGCCCCAGCGCCGTCTCAACCTCGCGCGGCGTCATCCCCATCAACACCCGCTTTTCGAGTATCGCCCGCCGCGTCGCATCGGCGAGCCCGTTCAACCACGGCGTCGGGTCTTCGCTCGTCAAAAACGCCCCCGTCCGCTTATTAAAAATCTCTTCACCCTCGCCCTTACCCACCTCGACAATCAAAATAAACGGCTTCTGCGCCCACTTCGCCTCACGGCTCTCGAACGTCAGATACAACCATGGAAACCACCGGGGCGACGTCACCGGCCTGCGAATGAACGCATCCGGGTCTGGAAACACCACCTTCTCCACATTCACCTTCGTCCCCGCCGGCAAAATCCCAAACACCTGCTTCGGGCGCACCCACCCGTCTGGGTACAGCGCCTTGCCCATGCCGTCGGGTGCCCGCCCCCTCGACAGCGTCTCAGGCGGGTAGGGCGTCACGAGGTAGTAGCTGCTATCGCCAAAAAAGTCTGAGTAGTAGCACGAGCTGGCGAGATAAAACGACGCTTCTTTATAGCGCCCGTTGATCGCCTGCGACTGCGCTGGCGTGATGCTCGTGCGCGACTCGATCGCGCACCCACCCGCCACCGCCATCACCATGGCGCACGCCGCCACCGCCGCGATTCGCCGCCGCATCACAGCTGCACCGTCACGTTGATTGTCGTCACGCACGTCGACTCGAGCGCCCCCAGATCATCACACGGCCTCGTCGGGTCGTTCGACTCCACCACCAGCGCCGCACCAAAACTCCCCGCCGCCGCACCCGCAAAATCAATGCTGAACGTCACCCCATTCTGCGCCCCACCACACGTCGCCGTCACCGCCGCCGGGTTCGGCTCGGCCTGAATCGTCGCATTGTTCGGCACATCACCACTCAGCGAAAACAGCGCGTCCGGCGGCCCCGAAAGGTCGGGCTTGTACAACGTCGCCGTCACCAACGGCAGATTCCCCACGTTGCACACCGTCACCTCAAAGCTCTGCGCCTGATTCACCTGCGGATTCCCCGTGAACCCGCTGTTGCTGATGCGAATGATCGGCGCCGGCAAATCGACCGACAGCCCCACCTTCACCCCCTGCGTCAAAAGCTGATTCGGGTCGCTCACCACAAAGTTCAACTCGTCGTTGTTCAACGCCCCCGATTGCTCAAACGTCACGCTCACCTTGCCCGACGCATCGAGGTCAGCCTGCGACAACAGCCCATCTTCGCCCACCGCCACCGCCGCAATCGGCGTCTCGGTCACCTCGCCCACGCTGTAGTTCGACGCCGAACTCGTCAACGCCGACGTCAACTGCGCACCCGTCACCACAAGGTCAAACCCCGCGTCGCCCAGGTTCACCACATACAGCGTCCGCGTCACCGCCTCCGTCCCCACCTCGCCAAAATCAATCGCAAATGGATTCGCAAGGTTCGTCTCCGGCGCCTCCGCGGGGTCAAGCACAATCGCCGCCACGGGCCCCAAACCACGCCCCTTGATCTTCGCCTTCAACTCCTGCACCCGCGGCTCGCGAACCTTCACCGTCAGCGTCTGCTCATCCGGCGCCTCTTCGCTCGACCGCACCTGCGGCGCATAGTTCAACCCAATCACATACGTCGCCTCACCCGATGCCCCCGCCGCCGCAACCTCCACATCCTCAACCAGCGGCGTGCTCGCCGTCACGTTCGCCCCAGCCGGATTCAGCACCGTCACCGGATTCGCCGAAAACGCCGTCGCACCCGCCTCGTCAAACCGAATCTCTTCAATCACCACTGGCGTCGCCAGATTGTGCGCCACCGTCACCGAACCCACCCGGTCTTCACGCGACGACAACCCCTGAATACCAATCCCACCAAAATCAAAATCGGTGATCGTGATCCCCACGCCACGACCCTTGAAATTCAACTCGAACGTCGCGTTCTCCTCCACGTCACTCACCAGCGTCAGCTTGCACGTCGCCGCCCCCAGCGCATCGGGCTCATACGTCACCAGAAACTCCAGCTCACCGCGATTCGCCACCTCATCGCCCACCTTCACCCCCTGTTCGCTCTCCGCCACCACCAGCTTGTCATCCTCTCGCGGATTTACCGCCGCCCCGAGATACACCGCCTCACCGCAATTCGACCCCAACGTCACCTCAGTCAACGTCAGCGCGTCCGTCCCCTCGTTCGTGATCTTCACCGCAAACGTCTTGTACTCGCCTGTAAACACGTCGCCAAAATCGAGCGTCGCACCCGTCTTCAGCGCCCCCTCACCAATCGCCCCCGCCTCATCACGCGCCGTAAACACCGCGCTCGCCTCCAGCCCCTGAAATGCCGGATCTTCACACGAGCACGCCGCCGCACCACTCGCCAGCACCGCCGCCACAACCGTGCGCACCGCCATCATCGCGCGCACCGCCATCACCGCGTGCTTCTTATTCGACTGCGTCCCGTTCATTGCTACCTGCGTCCGTGCGTGCATGGGTCTCTCCCCCGTCGTGTTGCCCTTCGACACGAAGTCGTTCGACAACAAGCCAATCAATGACAAAAACGAAAAACTGCTCCATCGCCGCGTCGCAACCCGGCGCGAAAGCGTTTGCTGAATCTTTGCCGCAACGTCAAGCGCGCGCCGCCGCCGTCGCCATCCGATAATGATTGAACGCCGTCTTGCGCCGCCAATCGTCAAGCTCGCTCTCGCTGATACCCGTATAGTTCGCACTGCGCGGAATAATACACCCCTCGCACAGCTTGATCTCACCGTAGTTTCGGCTCGCCTGCGCCGCCCGCATCCGCTCCATCGTCGGATTATCCCACCACATCTCGCTGAACTTCGCCTTGCGCAAATCACCCACCGACAACTCAAGCCCGCTGTCGCGCGTACACACCGTTACCCGCCCATCCCAGTTGATCGTCGGGCTCTTCCACATCCCCGAACACACCGGCGTCTCGCGCGGCGGATTGAACACCGCATCACGCGACCGATGCGGCCCCACCGGGTCAATCCCCAGCTTCTCCGTCACCCGATGATACAACTCGTTCGACGCCGCCTGATTGTCGAAATCAATCGCGTCGTACAACCGAAAAAACACACTGTCGCGGTCATCAATAAACTCGACGCCACCCGCCACCACCGTCGTCTCGCGGTTGTGCTTCGCCCCCAGCGCGAGGCACCGGTCACGAAACTCCACCGCCTGATGATGGTTATCTTCCCGCACGATGAACTGATACACCACGCGCGGAAACTTCACCCCCACAGCCTCGCGCAACGCCATGAATTGCTCGATGTTCTTCTGCGACCGCTCAAACTCATCGCGCCCCTTCACCTTGTGATACACATCCGCCGTCGTCGCATCGATCGTGAAGTGCCACTTCTGCTTCTGCTCGCCAAACCGCCCCCCCGCCAGAATCGCCTCCGCCGTCTTCCGCGTCAGCGGAATCCCACTCGTGTTCACCTCAATCTGGTCGAAAATTCGGTACTTCTCGTTGAACGTCAAAATGTCGAGGTACATCTCGGCAAATCGCGGATGCTGCACCGGCTCGCCAATCCAGAACGTGATCAGGTTCTGAAACCGAATCCCCGTCTCCGCAAGGTCGCTCAACAGACCGTGCAGCACCTTCGGGTCGAGATACCCGAACTCGACAAAGTGGTCGTACTTATCAAACAGCGACTGAATGCAGTGGGTACACCGCAGCGGACACCGGTTCGTAAACTCGATCACGAGGTAATTGTCGGGGTAATTGATCGCTCGCATCCGCTCGCCTTCTTCACGCCGTGCTTCGGCTTCCGCTTCTCGACGCTCTTGGGCGTCCGCGTCTCGCAGGGCCCAGGCTCCGACTTCTCGCCGTGCTTCGGCTTCGGCTTTCTCGCCGTCGTCGTGCTGCTGAAATCCCCTTCCCGTCAAACTACCACCGCCCCCCCGCATTCAACAAGCGCCATGCCCCTTACCCCTCACCCCTCACCCCCCACCCCTCTCGCCGCCCCCCACATACCCCCCCACCCCTTACGCCTCCCCAACCGGAATCACCTGCACATCCACCGACAGCGTCTCACCGCTCCCGCCCACATACAAAGTCCCCGAAGTCGGCGTCGCATCAAGCCAGTTTCGCCCCGACGCCACGCGAATATGCTCCGTCTGAGTCAATATCCCGTTCGTCGGGTCAAACCCCTTCCAACCCACCCTCGGCAAATACACCTGCACCCACGCATGCGACGCCTCACTCTGCCGCTGA
>CAZXXB010000136.1:7322-10147 GCA_964644185.1 uncultured Myxococcota bacterium | reverse complement strand
TCCTCGGCGAGGTCGGCCAGGGGACGCAGCACGAAGGCGCGTTCGGCGAGGCGCGGATGCGGCAGCTGCAGGCGCGGCGTCGCCCGCGCCTGCCCCTCCACCGCCGCCCTCATCCTCACACACCTCGCCTCCGTCCTCCCCTTCGCCCGCGCAGGCAGCAACGAACAACGCAAACTCCTCCTCCCAAAACTCGCCAGCGGCGAAGCCCTCATGGGCTTTTCAGCCATCAACGCCGAAGCCGACGGCTTCACCGCAGAGGCCGACGACGTCGTCGCCGTCAAACGCGGTGACGAGTGGGTCCTCGACGGAATCAAACGCCACGTCACCGGCGCCTTCTTCTTCAACCACTTCCTCGTCCTCGCCCGCTCAGGTCGCCCCGACGCCGAAACCTACACCCTCTTCTGGCTCCGCGACGGCGACACCGGCCTCTCGCGCGGCAGAGCCGAACACCGCGTCGGACTCGACGGCGCTCGCCCCGGCGAACTCGTCTTCCGCGACTGCCGCATCCCCGCAGACCGCGTCGTCGGCACACCCGGCAACGGCGCAGAACTCGCCCGCCCCTTCCTCCCCTACGCCCTCATCGGTGAATCCGCCCTCGCCCTCGGCATCGTGCAAGAACTCCTCCGCGTCTGCCGCGCCTACGCCAACGACCGCATCCTCGCTATGCCCCGCCAATCCGCCATCGACGGCCCCGCAAAAGCCATCGCCACCTTCGAGACAGAAGTCGCCGCCATGGCCCTCATGCAAGAGACCATCGCCTACCAGTACGACGAAAAAGAAGGCGACGAAGCCATCCCCTCATACCAGCTCAAAGCCTACAGCGCGCAAGCCATGATCCGCACCGGACGCCTCGCAACAGAGATGGTCGCCAACCGCGTCGACGCACCACGCAACGCCGTCGAACGACTCCTCGCCCACCTGCGCGCCCTCAACATCTACTACGTCGGTGGAGACGCAGCCCTCAAACGCCTCGCCGCCGCCTTCGTCACACAGGTCACCGCACAGGTCACGCAAAACTAGCACCACGCACCACACACCACCGCGCCACGTGCGAGACCCCACATGACCCGCCCGCCCGTACGCATGCCCCCACCACTCGCTCACGGGGCACGCGTCCGCGTCGTCGCACCCTCAAGCCCCTTTCCACGCGACCGCTTCGAGGCCGGCCTCGCCGCTATCGCCGCCATCGGCTTCACCCCCGTCGTCGCCGATGGCCTCGGTGACCGCCGCAAAGGCTACCTCGCAGGCACAGACGACGCCCGCCTCGCCGAACTCATCGCCGCCCTCGACGATCCCGACATCGGCGCCATCTTCTGCGCACGTGGAGGTTTCGGCGCGACCCGCCTCCTCCCACGCTACACCGCCGCCCTCAACGCCCACCTCGCCGCGGGCGGCACACCCCGCTGGCTCATCGGCTTTAGCGACATCACCGCGCTCCACGCCGCACACCTCACCGCCGGCATCGCCTCCATCCACGGCCCCGTCGTCTCGTCGCTCGGCGACGAGCCCGCCCTCGTCCCCCTGCGCCTGCGCGACCTGCTCATGGGCATCGTCAACCCCGACGAACCCCTCTTCACCCGCCTGCGCTGCATCGGCGGCCCACCCGCCTCTGCCAGCACCACCACCATCGAAGGCGTGCTCGTTGGTGGCAACCTCTCGCTGCTCGCCGCCCTCTGCGGAACCCCCTCCATGCCGTCCCTCGACGGTGCCATCGTCCTCCTCGAAGACGTCGGCGAAGTCCCCTACCGCATCGACCGCATGCTCACCCAGCTCACCCAGGCCAACGCCTTCGCCGGTGCCCGCGCCATCGTTTTCGGACACTTCACCCGCTGCGACGCCCCCGGCGCCCCCATCGGCAGCGCCATCGACGCCCTCATCGACCGCGCCCTCGAACTCACCTCGCAACTCGCCATCCCCATCTGCATCGGCGCCCCTTTCGGACACGAACCGCCCAACCTCCCCTGGCTCCATGGCGCCACCGCCCGCCTCGACCTCACGCGCGGCACCCTCGCCTACCTCGCCCCCGCAACTGCGACCGCGACCGCATGAAATAACGAGAGTCGAAAAAATCCTGTATTGACGCCAACCCGCTTCCGGGTAAGATCTAAACGGCTTTAACTCGGGGAATTCGATGCAAACGCTTGAAAAAGTCGGTTATTTTCTCGCCTACGCCGTCATTCACGTCGTCGCGATCTATCTATTCGTCCGCGCCCTCATGTGGGTCGGCTTCGGCGTCAACGCCTCAGTCATCATCGCCCTCACCGGTTGGATGATCTACTCGTTCACGCTGCCCCGCCACCGCGACGTGACGAGCACCAACACCAGCGCGAAATCCAATGTTTAGCGCCGAAGAGGGTTGAGTCGCGGGCCAGCGCGCCTGTACGCTGCTCCCACCCATGGTTCGCAACGACACCCCTGACGCGCTTGTTCCCTTTCTGGCCCGGCCTCATGCGACGAGCGTGGGTGCCGGGCTTGCCGCTTTTTTCTCCGTCAATGACACCACCGTCTTCGCCGCCGCACACGACGCCGCCCTCGACCCCGCGCCCGCCTCTGGCCACGACGCCCCGCTCTTCGACCTCGCCTCGCTCACCAAACCACTCTACGTCACCGCGCTTGCCACCCTCGCCGTCGAGCGCCACCTCGCCGCCCCCGAAACTCCCCTCGTGCGCGACATCCCCGCACTGCGCGACATCACCCTCGCAGCCCTGCTCAACCACACCGCCGGATACCACGCATGGGCGTCCCTCGCAGACCTGCCCGCCCTGTCTGACCCACGTCATGCACCCAACGCGCCCGACGTGCCCAACCTGACGAGCCTCGACGAC
>CAZXXB010000136.1:0-7302 GCA_964644185.1 uncultured Myxococcota bacterium | reverse complement strand
GTACCTCGCCGCCCACCACCGCGACCCCCACCTGGTCGGCACCACGCGTTACAGCGACATAGGCTACATCACCCTCGCCCTCGCCCTCGACCACCTGCTCGCCACCGCAACCGGAGAGCACCCCTACGACCTCTGGCAACGCGAATTCGTCGCCGCCTCGGGCCTCACGAGCCGCGACATCTTCGCCCCCTCATGCGAGCCTGCCCCCTTCGTCGCCGCGATGCGCCCCCGCACCATCCCCGGAGAATTTCGCCTCGCCACCGCCCGCTGCGATCTGTGCGAAGTCAACGACGACAACGCTCGCTTTCTTGAAGCCCGCCATCTCGCTGACCTGAACCCCAAAACAAAAAACCTTCTCGCCGCCCCGCGCGGCTACGTCGGCCACGCCGGACTCTTCGGCACCGCCGAGGCCGTCGCACGCCTCGCCCTCACCGTCTACGACCGCGCCCGCGCCGCGATGCCCACCCTCTTTCTCACAGCCGAGGCCGACCCCACCGCACACCGCTTCGTCGCTGGCTTCGACACCCCAACAGGCCCCACCACCACCGCCGGTGACACCCACTCCCTCACCCTTTACGGACACCTCGGCTTCACCGGCACCGCCTTCTGGCTCGCCCCCACGGCCCGCGCCGTCGCCGTGCTCCTCACCCACCGCATCCACCCCTTCCACCGCCCCGTCGCCCCCCTCAACGCCCTGCGCCGCGCCTTCTTTTCCAGTTGTTGGCGTAAGATTGTTGGCGAGCACGACAAAACCCGTGTTAATTCGTCGCAACCATGACCCAGTTGCCAAGCAAAACCACCCCCGCCGTAGACCCCACCCGCAACTTCGCGCGCCCCCCGCTCCCCAGCCGCCGCGACCTACGCAACGTCTACTTCATCAAGGTCGCCGGTACCGGAATGGGCTCACTCGCCGGCATGTTCCACGACGCCGGCATCCACGTGCGTGGCAGCGATGAAGCCGTCTACCCACCCATGAGCACGCAGCTCGTCGAGTGGGGCGTCGAACTTCTCACAGGCTACGACCCCGCCCGCCTCAACCCACCGCCCGACCTCGTCGTCGTCGGCAACGCCTGCTCACCCACCCACATCGAGGCCCAGTACGCACGCGAACACCAGCTCGTCCAGGCCAGCTTCCCCGAAGCACTCGGACACTTCTTCATCGAAGACCGCCACGCCGTCGTCATCTGCGGCACCCACGGCAAAACCACCACCACCGCCCTTGCCGCCCACGCCCTCACCACCTGCGGTGAAGACCCCGGCTACCTCGTCGGCGGCGTCCTCAAAGCCACCGGAAAAAACTTCCGCCTCGGCGCCGGAACCTACTTCGCCGTCGAAGGTGACGAATACGACAGCGCCTACTTCGACAAAAACCCCAAGTTCCTCCACTACCGCGCCCGCTCTGCCGTCATCACCAGCGTCGAGCTCGACCACATCGACATCTACCCCACCCTCGACCTCTACGTTGAGCAGTTTCGCCGCCTCGCCCGCGACATGGCCGCCCGCCGCCTCACCCACGCCGACCAATCCAGCACAAACCCCGCCAGCACCGACGGCGGAATAACCTGCTGCGCCGACGACCCGGGTGCCGCCGACATCGCCGCATGGGCCCGTCGCGATCTGCCACACCTGCCCGTCACCACCTACGGCTTTGCCGACGGTGCCGACTACGTCGCCGCCAACCCCCGCTTCGACGAACGCGGCTCACGTTTTCTCGTCTTTCGCCGTGGCCCCGCATCAAGCCGCCACAACCTCATCGGCGAAGCCTCGATGCCCCTTCACCGCCCCCACAACCGCCACAACGCCCTCTCGGTCATCGCCGTCCTCGACCGCGCCGGGGTCGATGTCCTGCTGATCGATCCGCAGCGCCTGCCCGAGGGGACGGCCAATCCGTCCTTCCGGGGTCGCCGCCGAGCGCGTCATCCCCACCCTCGCCTCATTCGGCGGACTCAAACGCCGTCAAGATGTCTACGCCGAGCCTCACGGCATCGCCCTCATCGACGACTTCGCCCACCACCCCACCGCGGTGCGCGAAACCATCAAAGCCATCCGCGCCCGCTTCGGCACCCGCCGCCTGTTCGCCATCTTCGAACCGCGCTCAAACACCTCACGCACCCGCGTCTTTCAACGCGAATACGCCGTGAGCTTCGACGGTGCCGACCTCGTGCTGCTCAGCGAAACGACCCGCAAAGACGGCGCAGAGACCGCCGCCGACCGCTTCTCTTCCGCCGAACTGGCAAGCGATCTGCGCGCCACAGGGCTCAACGCCCGCGCCTTCGACACACCCGACGCCATTCCCGCCACCCTGCTCGAAGAAGCGCGCACGGGCGACGTCATGCTCATCATGTCCAATGGAAGTTTCGGCGGACTGCACGCAAAGCTCGCCAACGGCCTCGCCGCCCGCTAATTCGCTGCGTCAGTTCGCCGCGCGCTTGGCCGCCAGCACCCGCTCGACGTGCCGCTTGGCCGTCTTCTCGTCGCGCGAACCCGTCGCCCGCTTCGCCGCAAAGCCCTTGCCCCGCTCACCACCCGCTGACTCACTACCCGCCTGCCGCAACGTCTCACGCACGCTGCTCGACACGATCGGCGCATCCGCCGCCACCACCCGCGCCGCCTTGCCCTTCGCCTTCGCCTTCAACTCACGCGCCGTCTTCGCCCGCCACACCTCGTCTGGAATATCCTCATCGCGCGTCTCGGCATCGTCGTGAAGCACCACCCCGGCCGCACCTGCCGCACCTGCCTGCGCCGTCACCATCTGCGCCTTCGCGCCCATCGGCATCACGTTGAGCGCCCGCGCCGCCTCGGCACGCTGCACATTCTCAAACGCCCCCACCTTCAACCCATGCACCGCCACGCGCGCTGGTGCCGCCTCTTCAACCGCCGATTTCGTCTCAGGCTTTTTCTTATTGACGAGCTGCCGCCCCGAACCAAACAACATCCACGCCGTCACGACGCCCGTAAAAATCAACAATGCCGCCGCCAGAAGCTTGTAGCCGAGCGTGCTCTCGCCACCGCTCGCCGCAGCCCCGCTCGCAGCCGCCCCGCTCGCAGCCGCCCCACCGCCTGAACCTGCTTGCCCTGCCATGATCAAAAAACCTCGGTCAACGACCCCGATTGGCGTCTTCAATCAGACGCTCAACCCCGGCACAACGCGCCCGGCGATGTGCTCGCCGCAAAGCTACCACGAACCGCCGTGTCGATCACCCGCCCATCAATCGTCACATACGCCCGCACCGTCACCTCGCCCCCCGTGCAACTCTTCAGCTTCGCCTCGGTGTAACGCCCATCGTTCGACCGCACACGCGCAATCTCTTTCGTCGTCGATCGAATGTTCGTCCCCGTGCTGTCTTCTTCGAGAATGAACGCCCCCTTATCGGTGATGAGCGTCAGCACATAATCTTCCGCCGGACGATTCTGGCTATCGCGCACCTGCACATCGACAAAAAACCCATCGTCGCCATCCGCCGCGGGCAACCGCGCAACCGGCAACAGCGCCAGCGCAATCCGCGGCTCCTGCTCTTTCACATCGGTCGTGCCCGACGTGTCTTCATCGTCGTCGTCGCACGCCACGAGCCCCGGCAACGCAAGCACCGTCAGCCCCAGCATCGCTACCGCACGCATCACCGATTTCTCACGCGCCACCGATTTCAAAAGCGTCGAAGCACTCATTCGTCTTCCCCGTTTGCGAGGCCCCAAAAAGCCAACGTCTCTCTCGCTGCGAGCACCCTTGCGCCCCGTGCGACCCGCACCGCGCAAAAACACCCCGCCGGTGAAGCCAGATCACCCGAGACTAGCCCCACACCTAACAGCGAGGTCGCAACGTGTCAAAATACTTGTGCGCCACACCACACCACCCCATCTGACAACCGCCCCGCCACGCGTGACATCCGCGAACGCCCGGCGTAACCTGCCACCCATGTAACGGGCGCCTCGTCCCCCACCCACTCTACCGTGTCAGGAGCCTCCGATGCTGTCGTTCGACCTCTCCCAAGAGCAGGAACTTCTCCGCAAAACCATCCGCGAATTCGCCGAAGGCGAGATCGCACCCCTCGCCCCCAAACTCGACGAAACCGAATCCTTCAGCGTCGAACTCACCCACAAAATGTTCGACATGGGCCTCTTCGGCATGTTCGTCCCCGAAGAGTACGGCGGCGCCGGCGCCGGATACCTCAGCTACATCATCGCCGTCGAAGAAATCGCCCGCGTAGACCAGTCGCAGGCCGCCACCGTCGCCGCCGGTAACTCACTCGGCGTCGGCCCCATCTACTACTTCGGCAACGACGCCCAGAAAAAAGAGTGGCTCCCCAAACTCACCGGCAAAGATGGCAAATTCCTCGCCGCCTTCGGACTCACCGAACCCGGCGCAGGCAGCGACGCCCAGGCCAGCAAAACAAAAGCCGAACTCGTCAACGGCGAGTGGGTCATCAACGGCTCAAAAATCTTCATCACCAACTCGACCAACCCCATCAGCGCCCTCACCATCGTCCAGGGCATCTCCGGCACCCGCCCCGACGGCAAACGCGAACTCTCCTGCGTCATCGTCCCCAAAGGCACACCCGGATTCAAACCCGTCACGATGCACAAAAAAATGCTCTGGCGCGGCAGCGACACCGGCGAACTCTACTTCGAAGATTGCAAAGTCCCCGAATCAAACCTGCTCGGCGCCCGCGGCGAAGGCTTCTATCAAATGATGAAAACCCTCGACGGTGGAAGGCTCAGCATCGCCGCCATGGGTGTCGGTGGCGCACAGGGTGCCTACGAGATGGCCCTGCGCTACGCCCGCGAGCGCAAAACCTTCGGCAAACCCATCAGCAGCCATCAGGCCATCGCCTTCAAGCTCGCCGACATGGCGACCGAAATCGAAGCCGCCCGCGGACTGCTCTACAAAGCCACATGGCTGCGCGAGCAAAACCGCCCCTTCGAAAAACTCGCCGCCATGGCAAAGCTCTACGCCAGCGAAGTCTTTGGCCGCGTCGTCAACGACGCCGTGCAAATCTTCGGCGGATACGGACTCATGAAAGAGTACGGAATCGAGCGCTTCTACCGCGATCAGAAGCTGCTCGAAATCGGCGAAGGCACGAGCGAAATCCAGCGCCTCGTCATCAGCCGCCACATCGGCTGCTGAGGCACGCCGACTCGCTACGCCTCCATCGCAAGCGCGGTGGAGGCATAGTCGAGGTCGTCTCGCAGGTCGGTCGTCGTGAGGTTGATCGCGCTCACTCCCAAATCGGCGAGCGCCCCAAGAAACTCAATGCGGCGAAGCCCGCACAACTCACTCGCCTGACCTGCCGTGAGACGCCCCTCCTCGTACGCAGCCGCCGCGACCCGCAGCAGCAACGCCTCCACCGCAATCTCGCGATCCATCGGAGTCGTCAGCAGCGCGGTCGGTATCTCGACGGTCAGTGTCTCGTGTGAAGAACTCATGCGCCCACGCCACGATTTGCTTCGCACCGGGGCAAGTCCAATCTTTCACCCACCCCGCAAGTTGACTTCAACCGTGCCCGATGGCTAATCCCGTCGCGCGGCGCGCTTTTGCCACGCGCCCCGTCGGGAGACCTCCACATGCGCCTCATGCTGCAAACCAGAAACATGCTGCAACACCTCACACCCTCGCACACATCACCCCGCACCGCCTTCGCGCGCGCCGCCTCGCTCGCCATCCTCTGCGCCCTCGCCGCCACCTCACTCTCGGCCTGCAACAAAAAAATGATCCCCAACACCACCGTTGAGGATACCGAAGAAAACCGCGAAATCGTCGCCGTCATCGACAAATACCGCCAGGCCCTCGAAAACCGCGACGTCGATACCCTCGTCTCCATGGCCTCGCCCAAATACTTCGACAACGCCGGAACCCCAGCAAAACCCGACGACGACTACGACTACACCGGACTGCGCGCCTTTCTCGAAGACCGCTTCAAACTCCTCGAATCCGTCAAGGTCGACATCTTCGTCAAAAACATCGAATTCCCCGAAGGCTTCACCTCACCGCGCGCCCACGTCGACCTCCAGTTTCTCTCCCGCTACCAGATGGCACTCCCAGCAGGCTCAAAATGGGCCAGCAACGACGAACGCGTCCGCATCGTCCTCGTCCGCGAACCTTCAGGCTGGTACGTCCTCTCAGGCATGTGACCCCGCACCCCACCCCGGGTGTTTACAACCGCGGGGTGTGCGGATATAGCGCGCAACCCCGCCCACGACGTGTCCGGAATGTTCCGAGTCACGCCGCGTGCGGGTCACGCCGCGTGTCAAACCGTGCGCGATTAGCTCAGCTGGATAGAGCGTTGGCCTCCGGAGCCAAAGGTCGCAGGTTCGAATCCTGCATCGCGCGCCAGGCGACTCAGGTCAGTGCCGGGGGTCGGCCGTGAAAACGCGTGTCAACGACGACGAGTTTGTCATTCGGGTCGACGAAATGCCCGATGGCGGCGAAGTGCGTCGCGCGTTCGATCTGCCGACGGCGTTTCTCGCCGCCCTTGAACTCGACCCCGATCTGTTGCGGCCCCGCGCCGTCACAGACGGGGGCAACTCGCGCGTCGAGTTCAGGGTCTCCCGCGTCGGCCCCACCGTGCACGGCACGGGCAGGGCATGGCTCGAGTGCGGCGCCACCTGCGTCCGTTGCCTGCGTGAGTTCGTGCTGCCCCTCTCGGTCTCGCTTGAAGTCACCGCACTTCCGCGACCCTCAGGGCTTACGAGCCACGACCGCGACGAACTCACCGAAGACGTGGGGCTAGAGTACTACGCCAACGGGCGACTCGACCTCACCGAAGCGGTCCGAGAGCAGGTACTGTTCGAAGTCCCGGCCTATCCGATCTGTTCCGACGTCGCGAACAGTAACGAGCCGTGCCCGGGGCCACCCGTCGTCGAAGGTGAGCGCGACCCGCCACCACCCGCGACGCGTAAACTTGATTTGAGTGCCGTTCTCGATATGGCTGTGCCCGGGGCGCCAACTGGCAAACCCACCGCCCCATCGAAAAACGGCAAAACCGAAAACCCAACAGTTTCCACCACCTCAAAACGGCGGAACTAAACGGAGGCGAAGATGCCCGTACCAAAGAAACGACAGAGCCCCAGCCGACGCGACAAACGCCGCACCCACGACAAACTCACCGCCCCGGGCATCGACACCTGCCCCAAGTGCGGCTCGCCCAAGCAGTCGCATCGCGCGTGCCCAAGCTGCGGATACTACAAAGAGGGCGTGACGTTTGGCGAAGGCAGCGAATAACGCGAACCTCGCTGACCCTCAACGCTCGGTGACCGACTCCGCGCGTCCCGACCAACCCGTGCGCCTCGTCATCGACGCCACGGGGG
>CAZXXB010000135.1:8269-10192 GCA_964644185.1 uncultured Myxococcota bacterium | reverse complement strand
AGATCTTCACCCTCGATCGCCTGGTCCTGGAGGGCCCGTGGGCCGGGCCCCGGGGCTCCAGCCTGGTGGACGACCGGCCTCAGGGGCGCTACCTGGCCCGGCTGGTGGATCCGGCCAGCGGGGCCACGGTGTGGGCCTTCCCGTGGGACTCGTACTTCGGGGAATACCGCACCACCGGTCCGGCCGGGCGGGGGGTGCGCCGCACCTTCCACGAGGCACTGCGCCGGCCCCTGCCGCGACACTCGGTGGAGCTGGTCCTCGAGGTGCGGGAGCGGGGGCAGGTGCGCGAACAGGATGTGTCGCGCGACGAGGCGGTGGTGGTGGCGCGCGAGCTGTTGGGGGTGACGCGGGGGGGGGGGGCGAGGCTCGTGGTGAATGGTGATGTGGCGGTGGCCCGCGAGGCGGGGGCCGACGGGGTGCATTTTCCGGAAGGGGTGCTGGTTGGCGGGCAGCAAGAGGCGACGGGTTTGATGGCGGCGGAGTCGGGTTTGCGGGTTGCTGGCGTGCCGTTTGGGGGTCTCATTGGGGTTTCTTCGCATAGTTTGCGTGTAGCGGTGGCGGCGGCACGGCGGGGGGTGGATTACGTGGTGTTTGGGCCTGTCTTTGCGACTCCATCGAAGGCGGGGTTCGGGGCGCCGCAGGGGGTGGAGGGGCTGCGTGAGGTGGCGGATGAGGTGGCGCGTGAGGTGGGGGGTGACGTGGCGGAGGGGCGCGGAGTGCCTGTGATTGCGGTGGGGGGCGTTGAGTTGTCGCGCGTTGAAGAGGTGATGCGGGCGGGGGCGGCGGGGGTGGCGGCGATACGTCCATTTTGGCGGAAGGCGGGGGTGGGGGGCCGCGGGGGTGAGGTTGAGACCGAGCTGCGTGGGCTTGCAGCGGAGTGGTTGCGTGCGATGCGGGCATGTGTGTGAATGTGACGTCGTATTGACGCGGCGCGGCAGTCGAATTCATTGCGAGATTGGAAAAGAATCGGTTATGAAACGTCGCGGTTTCGTTCTGGCAAACGGCGGGGTGCACGTGTGTCGCTCAGTCTTTTGAGCGTGTGGGGGTGTGCCCGCCCCTCTTGAACCTGAGGTGAGAATGTTTTCCACGTTGATCGGTTGTGCCGTACGCGGTGGCGCGTCGTTTTTCCGCGTGCTGGGCCCGTCATTTGTTGCTGTGGTGATGTTCGCGGTGACGGGTTGTCTACCGGATGAGTCGAACAAGTTCACGACGTTTCCGTTTGATCCGAGCGAGTTCGCCGACACGTTTGGCGACACGGCTTCGGCATCGGATGACGACGATGGG
Source organism: uncultured Myxococcota bacterium (assembly GCA_964644185.1). Classification (GTDB taxonomy): domain Bacteria; phylum Myxococcota; class JAJVIH01; order JAJVIH01; family CAZXXB01; genus CAZXXB01. The sequence continues at coordinate 8,908 of CAZXXB010000135.1, read as the reverse complement.
GACGATGACGACGCGGCGGGCGACGACGATGACGCGTCGGGCGATGATGACGACGTGACGAGCGACGACGATGACGCGTCGGGCGATGATGACGACGCGAGCGATGACGATGATGACGACGACGCGACGACGGTGCCTGAGCCCGAGACGCAGTCGTTTACGGTGCCGGAAGACGCGGAAGAAGATGCGGTGTTTGAGTTCAACGGGGTGGAGGTGACGTTTGCGGCGGGGTTGCTGGCACCGGGGACGAGCGTTGCGATTACGTCGAATGCCGAGGCGCCGGCTGTGCCGGAAGACTTTGTTGCGGCGTCGCCGGTGTTTGAAATTGTGGTGGAAGACAAGGCGGTGTCGACGGATACGCTGACGGGGCCGTTTGAGGTGTCGATTGAGGTGGATGAGGATGAGGTTGCACGTCCGCGGCTGTATCGGCTTGCGGCGTCTTCGCTCGAAGGTTGGGAGCAGGCGCCGACGTTTGAGTTCAAGCGTGACAAGCTGACGGGGCGCACCCTGAAACTGGGGTATTATGTGGCGCTGAAGCACAAGCGTGAAGGTGAGACGGTGAAGCGGCGTTACACGTACAAGGCGATGGGCGGGGTGTCGATGGGTTCGGGCGCGTCGTTCATGATTGGAACGAGTGTA
>CAZXXB010000135.1:6606-8259 GCA_964644185.1 uncultured Myxococcota bacterium | reverse complement strand
ATTGGTATTCGGCATCACGAGAAGTTCGACTTCATCGCGGGCAACGGCGGCATCGGCGCCTGCATGTATTTGTGGGACCTCGTGATGAATCAGTTCATGGCGGGCTTTTGCGCGCTGGACGAGATCGACCCGGAGAACCCGAACAAAGACTGCGGGCCGATTCCGGCGCGGCAGCAGTTTGAGCGTCCGAACCATTTTAATGAGTGGTTCTACGCGTGCAACGGCGGGTGCTTTGACCGCGACTCGTACATCGAGATTTTTCAGGACATCTGCTTCGGGTTTGGCAACGCGTTTTTTTACAACCCTGAGTCGCCGTACCTGTCGCCGGGTGTGTCGCGCGAGTACTTCGAGAAGACGCCGAGCGAGCAGTGCGCCGAGCCCGTGGTGCTGAAGAATTTTTACAACGCGGAGTGGAACCCGACGGGCAGCTTTGACGTGATCACGTTCTGCGACGGTGACGGGCGTGAGCAAGACTACGAGCAGGGGGTGTTCAACCCCGATGCGCCGCACGAGGTTCCGATGATTATCGGGCTGACGGTTGATTTCAACGGCAATGGCAAGCGCGACGTGGGCGAGCCGGTGCTGCGGAACAATCAGGAGCGTTTTCAGGATGTGGGGTGTTCGCCGGAGGAAGAGAAGTACGATTACATGACGAATCCGCTCGGCAAGAAGCTGAACTGGGTGCGTGATGAGTGCGAGCCGTTTGACGACTTTGGGCTTGATGGAGTTGCGAACACGAACGATTACGGGGAGGGGAACGGCAAGTACGATTACAGCCCGACGTTCGTGAACTGGATGGCGCACACGCCGCGCACGTATCTGATTCCGTATTATGCCGAGTTGGCGCGTGCGGCGTACGAGCAGTTGAAGGCGAACGACGAGGAAGATGGGGGTGACAGCGCGTCGCGCGTGAACCTGGGCGACACGGAGTTGCGTCCGATGACTGCGGAGGAGATTGCGCGGCTCGACTTTTTTGGTGATGCGGGGATTCGCGACATGATCAACTTCGCGACGAACACGAACCAGCTTTTTGGTGGCATCAAGGCTGTGGTGCCCGACACGAAGATTTACGATCACTTCACGGCGGATTTGGAGTCGCAGCCAGCGAATGCCGAGTGGGGCGTGCCTGAGCGTGCGCTGGTGCCGTTCACGCGTGAAATCAAGTACGCGTACGATCTCGTGGACTGGACGTTTTTGGGGAAGAACGCGTACGTGCGGTATGGCAACTGGGGTGCGGATGCAGAGGCGATTGAAGAGGGCGACGGGGCGCACGTTGGGACGACGGCGCAGGCGGTGTTTCGCTTCAACACGACGTACAACTTTGTGTCGGCGCGCTGGCCGAATGGCGACTGGAGCGACGTGCGTGAGGTGACGGGCGAGAAGACGATCAACTTTGGGTCGCTTGTGAAGCGGGTGATGTACCCTTCGGAGGCGCTTGGGGTTGAGCGTCCGGCGGTGGTGTTGTTGCCGCCTGGGTATGATCATCCGGCGTACAAAGACGTGCGTTACCCTGTGTTCTACTACCACCACGGGTACGGGATGGATTCGGAGGGTCTGTCGGCAACGGCTGCGATTTATCTGACGTTGATGAACAACGGGTCGTTGCAGAAGTACATCATCGTCTACACCGAGGGTTCGTGCTGTTTTCGCAAC
>CAZXXB010000135.1:0-6591 GCA_964644185.1 uncultured Myxococcota bacterium | reverse complement strand
CGATTGCGGGCGTGAGCGTCCGAGTGGGCCGTGGATTCGCGAGTGCAATCGCGGCAGCTTCTACGCTGACCAGCTTGGGGTGAGCGGCGATGATGGGCGCGCGTACGAGTCGAGCATTCTTGACTTGATGGACTACGTGGACGCGAACTTCCGCACGAAAGCGCCGGAAGATGTGGACGTGCCCGCCGATCTTGGTACGATGCCCGACCAGCGGGTGCTGAACCTGAAGACGCGGTGACGTAGCGCGAGAGCGTGTTGTGTTGCGGCGGCGAGAGGGTCACTTTCGCCGCCGTTTTCTTTGGGGCAGAGAGCACGTAGCGAGGGCGCGAAACGTATGTGGCAGCGTGTGTTGAAGTGCGAGTTTGAGCGCGTGAGCGGGCAGGTGACGGAGCGTGCGTGTGAGCATGCGTGTGACCGCGTGGGCGAGCGGGTGAAGGCGGGGGTGTCGCGCGGGGTGTGGCTTTTTGTGATGCCGCTTCTCGCGTGGGTGTCGTCGTGTGCGATTGAACAGAGTCCGAACGACCCGTATGACACCGATGTTCCGGTGTTTGGTAATGGTAATGGCGATGGGGGCGTGAACGATCTCGACCCGGACGATATTTTTCGTGACACGTTCGGTGGTGGCGGTGATGCGGACGACGATGATTCGAGTGATGACGATGATGACGATGATGCGGGGGACGCGGGAGACGACGACGATGGTTCGAGTGACGACGACGACAGTGACGACGACGACAGCGACAGCGTGACGTTTGAGGTGGCACGCGAGTTTGGCTTTGAAGACGCGAGCGAGATTGATGGTCAGCCGTGGACGGGCGACGGGGTGGAGATTGATGAGGGGACGCTGCGGCTTACCGAGACAGGGTCGGCTCTCTTGCGGCTTCAGTCGGCGCTGGAAGGCGACGATGTGCAGTTGCGGGTGACGTTTGCGACGGGCACGAAGCTCGGCGCAGATGGTGGGTTTGCGTTTTTGCTGGGTGACGCGGGGGCTGAGGCGATTTCGATGTGCGCGGCGAGCGTGACGCGCAAGGCGGCGAGTGGCGGGGCGTCGCAACGGGTGACGGGGGCGATTGAGCACCCTGTTGAGGGTGGTGACGAGCGGGGCGGAAGTTCGGCGGGGGCGGTGATGGCGGTGGTTGAGGCTGCCGAACTGACGCGTGAAGGCTCACGACTCACGCTGCGGGTGACAGGTAAGGCGGGCGAGGGTGAGGCTGCAACGCGTGCTGAGTTGTCGGTGTCGCTGCGGGCGACGGGCGAAGGGGGGGCGCAGGCTTGTCGTGGAACGTCGCTCGCGATTCAGCTTTACGGCAACGTTGAGTCTCCGCGCGTCGAGAGCGTGACGGTGGCCTACCCGACGAGCGGCGACTGACGGGGATGACGATTCAGGTCGATTTGAAGGCGCGCACGGTCACCTGTTCGGTGCGTGATCTGGCGCGCGACCCATTTGGGCACAAGCCGTTACCGGCGTTGTTGTTGCAGGCGCGGGCGCGGCTTGGGACGGAGGCGCATGCGACGTATCGGGCGGCACGCGAGGGGCAGTTTGCGCGTGAGCCGGCGCCGGGTGAGACGGTGTTTGCGGCAGAGGTGCCGATACGGTCTGAGCGTGAGGTCGACGGGTTTGCGGTGCTGGTGCGGGGGCGCATTGATGGGCTTTTGATTGGGTATGACGGTGAGGGGTATCGCTCTTCGGTTCACGTTGAAGAGGTGAAGAGCGTGTTTCATCCGGCGGCGGAGGCGTTGAGTAGCGAGCTGCCGGCGTTTCGATTTCAGGCGGCGGCGTATGCGCTGTTTCTGGCCGAGTCGGGTGAGTTTGCGCACGTGGGGTGTCGGCTCGTGCTGGTGTCGCTCGTCAGTGGGGCGATGCGCGAGCATGAGGTGGCGCTGCATGTTGATCGAACGCAGGATGAGATTGTCGAGCGGGTGCGGCAGTGGATCGCGTTTGCCGAGGCGGAAGAGCGGACGCGGCTCAGGCGCAAGTCACTGGCGGCGAAGGTGAAGATGCCGTTTGAGTCGGTGCGTGAGGCGCAGGTGGCGATGGATGTGGCGATACGCGAGGGGTTTGAGCGACGGGTTCCGGTGCTGATCAATGCTCCGACTGGGACGGGGAAGACGGCGGGGGCGATGGTACCGGCGTTGCGGTATGCGTTGCAGGCGGGTTCGCAACTTGTGGTGTTGACGGCGAAGACGACGCAGCAGCGGTTGCTGGCGGAGACGTTTGAGAGTTTGTGCGCGGCGAGTGGGATTACGCGGGGGGCGCTGCACGCGACGACGATACGGGCGAAAGAGCGGATGTGCGCGACGGGGACGCTGACGTGTCACCCGGAGGCGTGTGGGTATCTGAATGATTTTGAGCGGAAGGTGGAGCGGACGGGGGTGTATGAGCGGTTGCGGCAGGAGGCGCACGCGACGCCAGAGGCGATTTTTGAGCGGGGGCGGGCGGCGCAGGTGTGTCCGTTTTATTTGAATCTCGAGCTGGCGCAGGCGGGTGATGTGGTGTTCTGCGACTACAACTACGTGTTTGACCCGCGGGTGCGGCTTGAGCAGTTTGCGGGCGACGATGGGGGTGATGGGGTCCGTGGGGGTGAGGGAGGTGGTGGTGCGTTGGGCGAGGGGGTTGGTCCGGTGGTGGTGGTGGATGAGGCGCATAACCTCGTTGAGCGGGCACGGGGGTACTGGTCGCCGTTTTTGCGGCTCGATGATGTGCGGGCGCTGTATGACGAGGTGCGCAGCGGTGGGCTTCTGGCGGGGCGCGAGCGCGACGATTTGAGGCAGCGGCGGTTTGAGGCGTTTGACTCGGCGGTCGAGGCTGAGCCGTTGCTGCGTGATCTGTCGGCGTGGCTTGAGGTGGTCGAGGCGAGCGTTGCGGCGGCGTTTGGTGAGGCGGTGGAGGTGCTTGAAGGCAAGACGACGACGGCGTTGCCGGTCGCGGCGTTGCAGCGGCTGGCGGGCAAGAGCGAGCGGCTGTTGCTGCGGTATGTGCTGTTTGTGCGGGCGCGCGACGGGCACACGGTGCGTGATCCGTTTGTCGAGTTTGTGCGTGAGTTTGTGTGGTTTGCGACGCTTGCGGGTGAGCAGAAGGCGTCGCTCGTGACGTATGCGGCGAATCGTGAGGCGGGTGAGGGGGCGGGGCTTGGCATTTTGTGCGTGGATGCGTCGCAGCGGATTGCGGAGCGGATACGCGAGTGCCGGGCGGTGGTGTTGATGAGCGCGACGTTGACGCCGATGGATGCGTATTTGCAGGGGTTGGGGTTGAAGGAGTTGTCGCCGCGGACGTTGACGCTGTCGTCTCCATTTGCGCGCGAGCATCGGGTGATTGCGGTGGATGCGAGCGTGGATGCGACGTTCAAAAAGCGGGGTGAGTCGACGGGGCGGATAGCGGAGATTGTGAGCGGGTTGTGTGGGCTCGCGCCGCAAAACATCGCGGTGTATTTTCCGAGCTATGCGTTTTTGAATGCGGTGGCGGGCGAGCTTGCCGTTGAGGGGTATGAGGTGGTGAAGCAGTCGGCGAGTGCCGACCCACGGTCGCGGATGCGGGTGATTGAGCGGTTGAAGGCGTTTGCTGCGGGGGCGAATGCGACGCCGGTGCTGCTTTTGGCGGCGCTGGGCGGGTCGTTTGGCGAGGGGATTGATTTGCCGGGGGATGAGTTGTCGGGCGTCGTGATTGTGAGTGCGGGATTGCCGACGGTGGGGTTCGAGCGTGAGGCGATACGGGCGTATTTTGAGACGGAGACGGGGTCGGGGTTTTCGCAGGCGTATCTCGTGCCGGGTATGCAGCGGGTGGTGCAGGCGGCGGGGCGGTTGATTCGCACGCACGAAGACCGGGGGTTTGTGGTGCTGCTCGACAAGCGGTTTCGGTATGAGAACTATGCGAAGTGTATGCCTGAGGGGTGGTTTTACTCGTCGGTGGAAGAGCTTTTGACCGATGATCCGGTGGCGCTGGTGCGTGAGGCGTTGCGGGGGTGGGGGCGGCTCGCATGAGGGCGAGGGGGGGGGGGGGGGGGGGGGGGGGTGGTGATGCGCTGGGCGGGCAGGGTGCTGCGGCTCGTGGCGGCGCTGATGCTGGCCGATGGGGCGTTTGCGAAGCTCTATGGGCACGCAGAGCGGGTGGCGATTTTTGAGCAGCTTGGGTCTGAGCCGGTGGGGCGCATTGCGGCGGGGGTGATTGAGCTTGTGCTGGCGGCGGGGTTGATTTTTCCGCAGGGGTGGTGGTTTGCGGCGATGGGGCTTGTCGTGGTGATGGTGGGGGCGATTGGGTCGCACCTCACCGTACTCGGTGTCGAGGTGGGTGGTGATGACGGCAAGCTGTTTTTGCAGGCCGTGGTGCTGCTCGTGGCGGGGGTGATGCTGACGGGGCTGGGTGCCGCGAGGCGAGGTGCGATCAGTCGGGCTGAATCACGACGTCGTTGATGCGTTTGAGGTCGAGTCCGCCGGGGTATCCGTAAGAGATGGCGCGCGACCAGCCGTAGACCTGAATGTTGAGCGGTGAGTCGCCTTCGACCTCGTGGGGGCCTGTCGAGACTTTGACGCGCTTGTAGCCGTAGCCGGTTGAGGCGATGGCGGTGAGTGCGCCGATGGGGGTTCCGTCGAGGGCGATGGAGGCGCCAAGCTCGGCGACGACGGTGATGTAGTGTTCGTCGAAGGTGTTGGGTGCGAGGACGACGTGGGTGTCTTTGCCCTGTTCGACGGGGGCGAGCATGAAGAAGGTGGGGTCGCCTTTGAGGCACGAGCCGGGGTTGCAGCCGCTTAGCCAGTGGCCGACGGCGATGGGTTTTGTGGCGGTGATGCGGAAGGCTTCGACGCTCGAGAATTCGTAGAACTCGCCTGCGTCGAGGGTGACGGGGGTGCCGGTGAGCAGGCTGTCGCGATCTGTGACGGTGTAGGGGCCGGGTTGGTAGGTGGCGTTGATGAGGGTGTCGTCTTCGGCGGCGACGATGCGGAAGACGTCGGGGTAGGGTGGGTCACTGGGGGCGACGGCTGAGAGTCCGCGCGGTTGCGTGGGTACGCCGATGTAGTCTTTGCCCCATGAGTTGACGGGGAGCAGTTGTTCTTCGAGGTGGTCGCACGCGGACCAGCCGTTGGGGACCTGGGCGCATTCGTTTCCGCTAAAGACGGCGATGGGTTTGTCGGCGACGATGCGGGTGCCGGTGAGGTCGCGCAGGGTGACGGCGCTGACGATTTGCTGGGTTGATTCGTTGACGGTGGCGATTTGCCAGACGTCGAAGCGGTTGAGGGTTTTGGTGATGAGCGAGCCTTCGGCGTCGCCGATGGTGCCGATGGCACCGCCTTCGGCCTGGACGTCGGTGGTGACGCGGGCCTGCACGGTGGTGTTGTCGGCGAGGGCGGCTATCGTGACCCATGCGACGGCGGGGACCGATTCGGTGCGGGTTTGCGGGCGTCCGACGACGACGTAGGAGGCTTGCAGGGCGTTGGTGGTGAAGAGCAATGAGGCGTCGAGTGAAAACGAGCCGTCGTTGAGCAGCGGGTTGAACTGGTAGGCGACGACGGGGAGAGTCGAGTCGATGAAGAAGGCGTTGGGTTTGACGCCGGTGCCTTCGAAGTCGGCGCGGGGGAGTTCGCAGGTGGCGAGGGCGCGGGGGCCGACGACGCGTTTGTTGCAGTTGGCGACGGGGCCGTTGACGTCGCTGATGGTGACGCTTGCCGAGAGTGATTCGTCGGGGTTGGCGACGACGACGGCGAAGGGCTGGGTGTCGCCGGGGTAGTTGAAGCCTCCGTTGTCGGCGGTGATGTTGGCGAGGTCGACGGCGATGTATTCGCAGCCGGAGGAGCTGAGGGTGGTGGGTGTTGAGCAGGGTTTGTTGCAGCCGGTTGGTGTGCAGTATTCGCGAGCGGCGAGGTCGCAGGTTTCGATGACGTCGTAGCCGGTGCCGTCGAGGCGGCATGAGAGGCGCTGGTTGTTTTGGCAGATGACGTCGGCGGGTGTGCAGACAGGTTGGTCGCCGGTGTCGGCGTCTGTGTCCGAGCCGGTGTCGCCGTCTGAGCCTGTGTCGCCGCCTGAGTCTGTCTCTGAGTCGGTGTCTGCGTCTGTGTCTGTGTCGGTGTCGGTGCCCGTGTCGGTGCCGGTGCCTGTGTCGGTGCCCGTGTCTGTGTCTGAGCCGGTGTCGGAGGGGATGACGCAGGTTCCGGTCAGTTCGTTGCAGACGGAGGGGGCATTGCAGGCGATGACGCAGGCAGAGGCGCGGCATTGCGCGGCGAAGCAGCGGAGTCCGGCGGTGCAGTCGAAGTCGGTGGTGCAGGTGGTGCCGGGGGTGCCTGTGTCGGCGGTGGTGTCGGTGTCGGCGGTGTCGGCATCTTCGCCGCATGAGGTGGCGCTGAGTGCCGCGGTGAACGTGGCGACGAGGGTTCCGACGAGGGTGCCGTTGAGGGCGACGGTGAGGCGCGAGCCCTTGAGAGTGACCTCCTCGAAGTTCCACTCGCCCACGGGCCGCAGGTAGCCGCGGTGCGCGGGAACCAGCCCGTACACCGAGCCGTGATATTGCCAGGGCTGGAGGTTGGCGTACTTCTCGTGCGTGTCGTCGAGGATCTGGATTTCCATGCCCTCGTAGGCGGGATTGCCCGTGGCGGGCGCGCGCA
>CAZXXB010000134.1:5077-10330 GCA_964644185.1 uncultured Myxococcota bacterium | reverse complement strand
CGCCGCGCGAGATCGATCTGGGTCGGGTTGAAGGCGCGCTTGCGGTCGCTCCACGCATAAAAAGCTTCACGCAGCGCAGGCCCTGCGAGGTCTGGCTCGGCGGCGAGAATCATGTGTGCCGTCGCAAGTAACTCGAGCCCGAATGGCGACTCGAAACCCTCGACGAGCGCTGCAACACGCTCGATGCGCAGGCGCGTTTGCTCGTGCGACTGCAAAAACGCGGAGGCGTGCCCATAAGCATCATCAACGAGCGTCAATTCTTTATCGGGGGCATCGCCGCCGTCTTGATAGCCCGTGACAAAATGACCATCAATGGCGCGCAATAGATGGGTCAGGTTTTCAGCAAACGGGCCGTAGTGGGCACGCCGGTACTTGAGGCGCAGGGGTTCGCCGCTCACCTGCAAAAAATACAGCAGCTTGTGTATCTCAAGCAGCGTAATACTGGGGTCGAGTACCCCGCGAACATAACGACGCATGAGCGCGATGAGCGCCGCCCGCCCCGGCGTCATCGTGGGGGCGACGCTCGTGTGCGTCGCATGTGGCGTCGCCGCGGTGTCAGGCTCGAACACGATCACCTCGACGTCGTGCAGTGGTTCGAGCGCATCGACGATGCGTTGCCGCACGGCTTGCCAGTCGAGGCCACCGAGCCCCGCGCCGAGGGGTGGCACCGCAATCGAGCGAATGCGGCGACCTTGCAACTCTGCGACCAGCGCGACAAGCCCGCTCTCGATATCTTCGATGCGACTCTTGCCCTTCCAGTGGCGCTTCGTTGGAAAGTTGACGATGTAACGCGGCGGCGTCAGACGCCTCGTATCAAACACGAACATGTGTCCGGGCCGCACATCGCCCGCCTCGCACGCGCTCGCGTAAGCTTTGAAGTTGTCAGGGTAGGCGTTTTTGAATTGCAGCGCGATACCGCGTCCCATCACACCGACGCAGTTCACCGTGTTGACCACCGCTTCGGTCTGCGCACCAAGAATGTCGCCTGTAACAAAGCGGATCATTCGCGTCCCTCAATAGTACCAGTCACGCCGGACACGCACGGTCGGACGATGCGAACCGCGATCCAGAGCCGCCAACACCTGCTCAGAAATCTCGCCGTCCAATACCCCGATTTCGTCGAACAACTCAAACGGAAAGTACCCGTACGTCAAAAACTCAGATTGCTTGGCTTCTTTCACGTCTTGGTTGCGAAAGTCGGTGGCGGCGATGCTCCCCCACGGCAGATCATCGAGTCGCGTTGCGTCGCACGACATTTCGGCGCAGGTCGTGGCCGCGTTGCCAAATGAAAACGCCCAGCGAACATCGTTTTTCTCAGCCCATGCCACGACGTTTTCGAGTTTTGCCGAGAGATGCACAATGGGGCGCTGACCTCCTTTGTACTTTACATCGGGGTGATTGGCTTTGTGCAATACAAAAAGCATCACAGATCGCGGACAAAAGTAAAACGGCACATAGTCGCCGACCACGGTTTGTGGGTGCGGATGAACCTGCAATCGCCGTCTTCGCTCTTTGATCGATGGGTTGGCAATCGCGATGTCGTCGTGAAGGTGCAACCGACGCCGACAGTCAGCACTGAGGCCGCCAGCCTCAATGATCGAAGCAAGGTTGTCGATATGCGTGATGTGATAAATGCGTCGTGTCACAGTCTGTAACCCGCGCTGTCTGGCGTGCAGACCTCACGCCCCCGCGGGCGGCACCGTCTCGGCAATCGAAGCCCGCTGCGAAAACACCTCAAACCACGTCGCCAGTTTCGGATGCGTCAACCGCCACCGCAAATCGTCATGCCGAAAATCGAGGTACCCGAGCGCCACCGCCACGTTGATCTCCGCAAGCGTCGGCATCTGCGACAACGAACCCGCCTCCTCCTCAAGCACCGCCAGCGTCCGCGTAATCGCCCCCGTGTGCCGCATAAGCCACATCGGCGACCGCGTCGCCTCGTCACGCCGCATCTCCAGCAACCGCGCCACCGCCGCATCCATCAACCCATGCCCCAACTGCGCCATCCGCAACACCCGAAACCGCGCCTCCGTCTCAGCCGGAATCAACCGCACCCCCGCACCCAGCGTATCAAGATACTCAGCAATCAGCGCGCTATCCACGAGGTTGAATCCATCATCCCGCAACAACGCCGGAATCTTCCCCAGCGGATTCACCCGATGCAACTCCGGCGGGTCCTCCATCGGCGGCGTCACCACCATCGTGCACTGCGACTGCAACCCCTTCTCGATCACAATCGCCCGCAACTTGCGCGCGTAAGGCGACGTCAGCGAAATCAAAATCGTGTGCTGATGCATCTCTGCCGCCCCGTGCGCCCCTGCCTTTGCGTATGAACCCGTCATCGTGCTTTACCCTCTCGCCGCGTGTCGAAATCTTTTCCTCTTTCTCGCGTCGCAATCCCCGCGTATCCTACAATTCGCAAGGGGGGTCAAAGGGGCCAATGAACGAACTGCTCGTCAAAGAACGTCTCGCGCGTCTCCAGCGCTGGACGGCAGGCGTCCCACAACCTCCAGTGGCGCTCGAAATCGGCCTCACCATGCGCTGCGACATCCTCTGCCAATTCTGCTGGAGGCATAACCCCGACCGCCCCGTACTCAAAGGCGAACTCTCAATCGAACGCTGGCTCGACCTCATCGACGAAGCCGCCGACTACGGCGTCCGAGAAGTCCGCGTCATCGGCGAAGGCGAACCCCTCCTCAGGCAAGGCGCAGACCGCGTCCTCACCCGCATCAAACAACGCGGACTCTACGGCTTTCTCACCACCGCCGGTCACCGCCTCCGCCCCGAACTCGCCGAACTCCTCGTCGACATCGGCTGGGATTCAATCAGCATCTCCACACACGGCACACGTCCCGAAATCCACGACGCCATCACCCTCGTCGAAGGCTCACACGAAAAACTCCAAAAAGGCGTCCGCACCCTGCGCGACATCCGCGACGCAAAACAAAAACACCTCCCATGGATAGCCATGGGCACCTGCGTCAACACCCTCAACGTCACCGACATGATTCGCTTCGCCGACGACACCGGCGCACAATCCGTCTGGTTCGAACCCGTCACCGTCAACAGCGACCTCAGCCGCAACCTCAAACTCGACGGCCCCGCCCTCGACGAATTTCTCTTCGCCATGCGCGCCGCCGCCACCGACGCCCAGCACCGCAACATCTGGACAAACGCCGCATCCCTCTCGCGCGCCACCATGCTCGCCACCAACCACATGGATGACGTGCTCATGCGCGTCACGCCCGGCCTCGGCATCGTCTCAAGCCCCTGCCTCAACCCCTTCTGGCTGCTCGGCATCCGCGCCAACGGACAAGTCTCCGCCTGCGGATACTTTCTCGAAGACCACTACGACAACGCCGGCGACCTCGGCATCGTCGGCGCATGGCAAGGCGCGTGGATGCGTGAAATTCGCGACCGCATGCAGAGCCACAAGCTCATGAACATGTGCAAGTCGTGCTGCTCATGGGCCGTGATGGATACCGTGCGCATCCGCACCGACCTCGAAGCCACGCTGCCGAAGCCGCTCCACCACACGCAGACTGCAGCCTCCGACGACTACCCCGACACCGCCGAACCCCTCCGCGCCACCGGCTGACGCCCCATCCTCCCTGCGCCATGCGGCAGGGGTCGGCGATGAGCGCTCGCGCGAAGAGCAACCGACGCAGCTCGTGCCGGGGAGCCTCTCCCGCCCCTACCGCCCAACCCGCCACGTTTCGTTGAACACCGAGCCCGAATCGCTTTCGCCACCAAAAATAACAATCTCGCCCCGCGCGGCGTCGTAAGCACCCGACATGAATGCGCGAGCCGAAGGCTTTGTCGTTGAGGCGGGTGACACGAGCTTCCATGCGCCGTCTAGGAAATCGAGCTCCGTATCCAGTCCATTGGGGTTAGGTGAGTTTGCAGGGTCCCACTTGAATCCGCCAAACAAAAATCCCCTGCTCAAACCCCGATGTGGGACTGCAACGCCCGCAGCCCCAATCGTGCTTCCACCTTGAGGTGATGCAGCCACTCCATTTTGAATCACGCGTTGGTTAGAACTCGACTGACCGTTTTGCGCGACAATCCGTACCGACGCCCACACTATCGGCCCACCGGGAACTTCGATCAGCGATGACTCCGCGACTTCGTCCAAATCGACACCGATGAGCCCCGTCACCGTTTCGGTCGCCCATGCAGACCCGGTCCACTTCACGAATGCGGGGGGCTTTGTACCAACGACTCCAACGACAGCCTGGTACGTCTCCGAGTACGTCATTGCGAATGCTTTTGACGGCGGAAGTGTGGTCGAACTCGCCTCTTTCTGTGTCCACGTCGCCCCGTTCCACTCCCACGTATCCGTGTGCCACGTCTCCGTCGCCGGGTCATACCCGCCGTAATACACCGCCACATCACGCTTCGAATCCCACGCCATCCGCCCCTGCAACCGCGCACCCGGACCACCCGTAAATGTCACCTTCGACCACGTCGTCCCGTTCCACTCCCACATGTCGTTCAACGCATCGCTCGCCCCCGCCTCACCCGCCTTCTTCTTCCCGCCAAACACCACCACCTTCTGCTTCACCGCATCATAATACATCGCCGCCATGCTGCGCGCCGGTGGACTCGTCGCGGGCGACCTCTTCGTCCACAACATCCGCCGGATACACGCCTCGCTCGCCGTGTCATACCCCGAACAATCCGACTTACACGGAGCATCTCCATTCGAAAAATCGGCATCAAGCACCCCGCACCGCTTCTTGTCCGAATCGCAAACCTCGAAACCTTGAATCTGTTTGTCGCCGCAGACGGGCACGATGCACGTCGCACCAAAGCACGTCGTGCCGTACTTCGCCTTGCAGTCGATTTCGTCGAAGCCCGTAGTCCAGCAAGCACCCTTGCCGTCGATGTCCGCGAGGCATACTGGAGAATCAACGCGCGGGACAAACGACTTGTCGCCCTCGCAGCGAGGCGGGTCGCGGACTTCGTCGCACCCGCCGCACGATCCACCGCACCCATCACCGCCACAGACGTCACGGTTACCCACAGCCTCGCATTGCGGCGTACACGTCGCCACGCAATTTCCGACGACGCACTGCTGCCCGCTCGGGCATTCACCACATGACCCACCGCACTTCGGGTCGGTGCCGCATACACGCGCCCCGCACCCATCCTGTTCAGGGCATCCTTGCAGCGAGCGGCAAAGGCCTTCACCACAATGCGGCGCACCGGGCCCGCAATCGGTATCCTGACGACACGAGATGCAAAGCTGGC
>CAZXXB010000134.1:1281-5012 GCA_964644185.1 uncultured Myxococcota bacterium | reverse complement strand
ACAAAGACCGAGCGGCAATCCGTTGCCAGTCCCAACAAGGTCGTCGTCATCATCATCGTCATCATCCCCCGTATCGCCGCCCGTCACGCTGTCATCATCATCCGGATTCACCACATCGTCGTCATCCGTACCGCTATCGTCATCATCGTCATCATCATCATCATCATCGTCGTTGTCGTCATCATCGTTTGAATCATCGTCGTCGGAAACACTGTCGTCATCGTCGTCGCCAAACAGGTCATCGTCGTCACCGTCGTCGTCATCCCCATCATCGTTGTCGTCGTCGTCCGAATCATCGCTCGCGACGCACTCGCCATCGTCGCACCGCTCATCGAGCAGGCAATCGCTATTCCGCTCGCACTGAACGTCATCGTCATCGCCAAAGCTCAACCCCGTCGTCTCGTCGCCCGAGTCGCTGTCTCCTCATGAGGCAAACCCCATCACCCCCAATGCCGCCACCACCGTCACGAGCCACGCACGCGTCGCGCCCATCGCCGAACCCGCCACCACGCTCACCACGCCCACCAGACGCTCGGACGTCTCACGCCCGAAAAAACCACAAGCGAACCGCACGCGACTCAACATGACGACACCTCATCCACGAGCGCCCAGCGCGCGGATCACGTTCTCTCAGCAGCACAGACATCACACGATTTGCGGCACTTACGCTAGCCGTTCACCACCCGCCCCGCAAGCATAAAAACAACGGCCACCATCTCCAGCGAGAGGGTGGCCGTTCTTAACACATCACGTCGCGACATCACGTCGCGCGCGCGAACTCACGCGTACATCTACTTACAGCGGCGGCACCGTGCTCTGACCGTCGGCGTTGGCACCCCAGCACACCACCGTGCCGTCTGTCTTCGCCCCACACGTGTGATTGTTGCCCGACGAAATCTGCGTAAACGATCCCGAAGGCGCAGTTGCCTGCCCGCTCGTGTTCGACCCCCAGCATGCCACCGTTGCGTCCGACTTGATCGCACACGCGTGGTTGCTGCCCGTTTCGATCTGCGTGAATGTCCCCGAAGGCGGAGTGCTGCGATTATCACTGTTTGACCCCCAGCACGCGAGCGTCCCGTCAGTCTTCAAGCCGCACGTGTGCGCCCCGCCACTGCTCACCTGCGTAAACGTACCCGAAGGCGGCGTCGCGCGGTTGCTGCCGTTGTTACCCCAGCACGCAACAGTCCCGTCGGTCTTCACGCCGCACGTGTGCGCCGTACCGGCGCTCACCTGCGTAAACGTACCCGAGGGTGGCGTCGCGCGATTGTCGGTGTTGTTGCCCCAGCATGCCACCGTCCCATCAGTCTTAATCGCGCAGTTGTGAATATTCCCCGCGCTAAGTTGCGTGTACGTACCCGAAGGCGGCGTGCTCTGATTCGCGTTGTTGCGACCCCAGCACGCAAGCGTACCATCGGTCTTCAACCCGCACGTGTGCAGGCCACCCGCGCTCAATGCTGAAAACGTACCCGACGCGGGCGTCGTCTGCCCATCGCTGTTCGAGCCCCAGCACGTCACCGTCCCCTCCGAATCCACCGCGCACGTGTGCTGGCCGCCCGCCGCGACATTGATCGCCGCCGTCGCGCAATCTTCTCCCGTGTACCCTTCATCGCACGTGCACTCACCCGTCAGGCCGTCACACGTCCCGTTGCCCGAGCAGTTTTCCGGACACGTCGCTTCACAAATCGACGCACGCCGATTGACGCCATACTCGAGACCGCGATTCGGCGTGCACACGAGCCCGCCAGCGCACGGCTGCGTCGTCGCGTTGCACCAGCCTTGACCAGCCTGACATGGAAACGCCACCGAGCAGAACAGCGTCGAGCCGTTCTTCACCGAACCCGGGCGAATGCACGAGCCACACGCCCCGCCGCAGTCAATCGCCTCTTCTCCATCGCCCGCGTCTTCGATGCCGTTGCGGCAATGCGCCGGCGCGCACACATTGGCCCACTGCTTCAGCCCGTAACGCGGACCCGCGCCCGTCACGCACACGAGGCCCGTCTCACACTGGCTATCGCGCTGACAGTTGCCCTCACCGGTCGTGCATTTGTTCGCCGGGTCGCGGCAGTAGTCCGAATGACCGTTTTGAGCGCCCGGAGTCCCCTTGCGCAGACCCGACTCAATCACGCTCTCTTCGGCTTCATCACCTGCCGTATCAGACGCCGTATCGGTGCCCGCCGTATCGGTCCCCTCGTCGTCGTCGTCGTCGCAACCCGCCGAAACGACGAGCACGCTGTTCAACGCAATCATTGCCAAAAGAGCCTTGCGGCTCGCTATCAGGCGAAACATGGCGAATCCTCCAACTGAGACTGAACCTGTACCGAACACCGGGCGCACTGTACGCTGCCGCGCCGCATGTACAGCCATGACTGCGCCGTCAAGAACAAACCTCAAAACTCGTCTTATCTTGTGCGGTCTGCGTAAATTATCACAGCCGGGCGCCGCCGCGGTGAACCCGATCGCCCCTCCCCCACACGCCCCCGCACGCCCCCACACGCCCCCACACGCCCCCACATTCGGCGACGGTCTCCACCTTCCCCGCGTCATGCGGCACGGGTCGGCGACGAGCGCTCGCGCGAAGAGCAATCGACGCAGCTCACACCA
Organism: uncultured Myxococcota bacterium; assembly: GCA_964644185.1. Lineage (GTDB taxonomy): Bacteria > Myxococcota > JAJVIH01 > JAJVIH01 > CAZXXB01 > CAZXXB01. Next base: position 2,411 of record CAZXXB010000134.1, on the reverse strand, counting down.
GGGGGGATTCACGCGCCAGATGCTCTTCCGTCACCCGAAAAAACATCACATGCCCAAACAGCGCCGACGGCACCAGAAACGTCGGCAACAGCACAAACGGTACGTACGTCACCCACACATTCATCGGCAGATTCACAAGCACCCGCGTCGGCCCCGGAAACGACGCCACCGCAACCGTCACCACGTTCGCCAGCAACACGAACCCCACCACGTTGAACGCCCGAAACAGCACCAGCGGCAGCCACCCCTTCGCCAACAACCCCGCCGCCACCACCGCCATCACACCTGTCGCAATGTCATAATTTCGCCCCGCCACCATCACCGTCTCTACCGCCACCTCACCCAACGTCATCTGCGGTGGCATCAGTCCCGTCAAAGCGGCCTCATGCATCACCAACTCGAGCGGAAGTCGAAACCCCTGCACCAGTACAAGCACCCACAGCGGCACGCGCGCAAGCAGCGCCCCCGCCACTCGGCTCAGCCCCAGCACCGTCGCCACCACCGCCGCCGGAACAACCAGCATCACGAGCCGTGGCGGCACACTCTCGACATGCAAAAATCCACCCGCCGCAAGCCCACACACCACACCCGCCCACGCCAGCAACCCCACACCCGCCACGAGCGCCGCCTTCACCCGTACCCCTGCACCCGAACTCGCGCTCGCACCGGCCTCTGAACCTGCCGCGGCCCGGTAGGCCAGCGCGACCCACGCCCCCCACACCACAAGACACACCGCCACAAACGCCACCGTCAGCCCAACCGATGCGCTCACGGGCAGCGCCCACATCGCCCCTTCTTCAACCATCGCTCCGTGCGTCACCACACCCTGCGCTGCTGAACCGCTCATCGCATCCTCCCCGCGCTGCTTCTCAAAGAATCGCGCCTGCTGCGAATCTGCCTCACCAAGAAATAAAAATACCGAGTGGGCGCATCCAACTGTGGGGGGGGGAGACAGGTGGAACCGGGAATCGCCCACCCGGCGACCCTGTTCTCTCACAGGTTCATGCGGTTGTAAACAAATAAAACGACCTGACCTTCACTTTTTTTTCGCCCCCCACATCGCCCCCCACATCGTCCCGCACATCGTCCCGCACATCGCCCCACTCAACCCCAGCTCTTTCTGCTCTCCC
>CAZXXB010000134.1:1046-1268 GCA_964644185.1 uncultured Myxococcota bacterium | reverse complement strand
GCTCATACGACGGATCACGCCGCCCAGACTCACGATCAAGCCGCTCCATCTGCTGCAACGGCTGACCAAAGTGCCGATTCAACGTCCCCCGCACCTGCGTCATGTACGTCCCCACCTGCCTGTCCAGGTCTTCCCCCACGCCCGGAACACTCTGCAAAACCCCCGCCCTGTGCCCCCCAGCCCGCACCATCCCCCCCCTCCGCAACCCCCCCGCCCCCCCCG
>CAZXXB010000134.1:0-1026 GCA_964644185.1 uncultured Myxococcota bacterium | reverse complement strand
CAAACGCCGCCCCCAGAATAAACCCCCCGATAAACGACAACACCCCAAACGCAATCATGTACGGCAGCCCGTAAGGCATGCCAAACGACACGCCCACGAAAAAACAGAACAATCCCGTCACGAGCTGAACCACGATCCACCCTTACTTCTGCACCGGAGCCACCGTCGCGCGCCGCTCGCCACCCGTCCCCGGCATCTGCGTCGGCATCCCCTGCGGCACAGGCTTAAACTCAACCCCCTTCGGCTGCACCGGCTTCGCCGGCGTGCCCCCCTCACCCCCTTCACGCCGCCGCAACTGCATCGGAGCATTCGCACCACCCGGCTCCGCAAGCCGCAACATCGGCCTCGTCCGCGCCTCTTTCTCCGCCTTATCCACCGCACGCTTCTTCTGCCGCTGCAACCCCGCGCGCAACGCCCGCAGCTTGTCCCCACCCTCACGCTCCGCCAATTCCGGACCCCCCTTCACCCGCTTCGCCACATCGCGATCAACACACGACGTTCCAGCAAAAGCCGCCACACCCAGCAACCCCGCGCACGTCACCATCGCAACACCGCGCGATATCGCCCGCTTCGCCTTCATCGTCTTCATCGTCTTCATCGTCGTCACACCAAAACCCATGCTCATCAGACGGTCTCCACAGTGCTTCTTCCACAATGATTGATTTTGACCGCGCGCACGCTATGCAGGTTCAACCACCCGGTCAAGCATCGCACGACCCCACACGCCGCCCCACACGCCGCCCCACAACGTCACGCCCCATCGCGACACAACGCCCCCCGCGCCGCATGCTGCGCAAACGCCCGCTTCAACGAAGCACACAACGCCTGCCGCCCCTCTGCACTCGCCCCTTTGGGGTAAACCGCGCCGCTGCCCAGCGCCGCCAGCACGTTGACCAGCGTGTGCTGTGGCGTCACCCCCCAATACATCGCCTCCGTCGCCCGCAACGCCGCCACCGCCACACCGCGCCCACCACCCCGCAAAAACCCCACAACCTTCGCCCCCCCCACCACCCGATCGCCCTCCCC
>CAZXXB010000133.1:10122-10405 GCA_964644185.1 uncultured Myxococcota bacterium | reverse complement strand
CGTCGGTCTGCCGATGCTCGATACCCGCGTAGAGGTCTTCTTCGTTCTCGCGCACGATCACGAGATCCATCCCCGGGTGTTTCGTCTTCACGAACGGGTTGTACGCCACGCACGGACGAATGTTCGCGTAAAGCCCCAGCGTCTTGCGCACCGTGACGTTGAGGCTCTTGAAGCCACCCCCCTGCGGCGTCGTGATCGGTGCCTTGAAAAACACCTTCGTGCGCCGCAGCGATTCCCACGCCGAGTCGGCGATACCGGCCATGTTGCCCTGCGCGTAGACCTT
>CAZXXB010000133.1:9875-10094 GCA_964644185.1 uncultured Myxococcota bacterium | reverse complement strand
GATGTCGATCACCTCTTTTTCAATCTGCGCGCCCGCTTCTTCGAGAATGAAGAGCGAGGCCTCCATGATTTCGGGGCCGATGCCGTCGCCGTACGCAACCGTGATTGGGGTCTTTGCCATGATGTCGCTGTGCTTTCTGAAGTTGTCCGCGGAGCCGCGGAAGTCGAAGTTTTTGGAAAGTACTTCAAGCCCGCGTGAACAATCAAGACGCGCGGCGTC
>CAZXXB010000133.1:8768-9859 GCA_964644185.1 uncultured Myxococcota bacterium | reverse complement strand
GGTGGCGGCGGGCACGCCGTTCGGCTGGGTCGCGGCCGACAGCGTCTATGGCGTCGGCACTCGGCAGGCGGTCACCCCGCGCGGTTCGCTGCCCGCAAATACATCGCACGTCGCCGTTGAGTTGATGCATTCGGTCGCGCCGCCCACGGTGAGGTCGTCGCACGTGTTGACGCACCGATTGGGAAAGACCTCAAGCCCCGCGCACTCGCCAATCGTCATCGGCAACACCGGGTGGCAAAGACCATCGGCAGCATGGCACCTGAGTGCCGCGTTCGTCAGCGCTAGCGCGCTGCGCTGCTTGTCGGTGAGCCCACAATCAGAGAGCGGGTCGAGCTTCGAGGCACAGAGCTCGTTGATTCCACCGCAGCCGTAAAAGTCTTCCGTGTACGATACGAAATTGGGCCCTTCGGGCCACGCGCCAAACCCGTTGTCGGGGCAAAGCTCGGCCTGATCGCTCGTGATGGGGCAGCGGTAGCTCGCGTCGCAGGCGGGCAGGGCGACGCACGCCCCCCGATAGCACATCTCGGTAGCGGTCTCGCACTGGTCGTCGCTCGTGCAAAAGCTGCCCGGGGTGACACATGGCCGACTTACCTCTCCACGAGTACCTTCCGACCCCCGTCAACAACCCGGTCACCGCCGCCCCGCGCGAACGCGGCGGCTGCGCAATTCGCGGTGTTCAGGCTTGCATGACGAACCGCGATGGTTAAAGTAGCGCGCGGGCGGGGCCTCAAACGATCGGAATCTCTCGCGCCACCGCGTGCGCGACACACCTCACTCTCACGAACTCTACGCACGACACACGACCTCACCGAAGCAGCCGCGCGCAGACGTGAAACCCCCTCACGTCCATAACGCCGATGCGATGCTTCGGAAGATGCATTTGTGCCGCGCAAAGGCAGGCGATTCAAGAACATGCGTTATGTAATCCCCATTCTCGTCGTGTTGGGCCTCGTGGGCGGACTCGTCTACGTCAAAGCCTCGCAAATTGGCTCGCTCATCGCCTTCGGCGAGCAGATGAAAAAGGCTGGTCCACCCCCAGAGACCATCGCCACCGCCACCGCCACCACCCGGCGCTGGGATAACCGGCTCTT
>CAZXXB010000133.1:7381-8677 GCA_964644185.1 uncultured Myxococcota bacterium | reverse complement strand
CGAGTCGGGTAAGCAGGTGCGCTAAGGCGACGTGCTCGTCGAGCTCGACACCAGCGTCGAGCGTGCAACCCTCGCCTCGGCCATCGCCCGTCGCGACCTCGCCGAGACCAACCTCAAACGCACGAGCGAACTGCGCAAAAGCGACGCAATCGGGGCCTCACAGGTCGAAAACGACGAGGCCGCCCTTCGCTCTGCCAATGCCGACGTCGAGGCGATTCAGGCGCAAATCGAGCGCAAGATCGTCAAGGCTCCATTCGCCGGAAGACTCGGCATCCGCCAGGTCAACATCGGCCAATACGTCAACCCCGGCACGCCCCTCACCGTGTTGCAATCGCTCGAAGGTGAATACGTCGATTTCACCGTGCCCCAGCAACGCCTCCCCGAGATTCGCGTCGGCCTGCCCGTCACGATGACCATCAGCGGCGAACCCGGCAAACCCCTCGAAGGCGAAATCGTCGCAATTGACCCAACCCTCGACGAAGTATCGCGCGCCGTCAAAGTCCGCGCCGCCTGCAAAGACCCCGAAGACCGCCTGCACCCCGGCATGTTCGTCACCGTCAGCGTCACCCTCTCAGAGGCCCGCGAGGTCGTCACCGTGCCCGTCACCGCACTTGTCCACGCCTCGTACGGCGACTCGGTCTTCGTCGTCGAGCAGGCCAAACCCGACCCCGAAAAGCCCAGCGAACCGACAGACAAGCTGATTGCGCGCCAGCAGTTCGTACGATCCGGCGAAACACGCGGAGACTTCGTCGTCATTCAAGACGGCGTCACCGCAGGCCAACAGGTCGTCACCGCCGGAGCCTTCAAGCTGCGCAATGGCTCACCGGTGCTCGTCAACAACACGGTTGGGGCCACCCCCGAGCTTCACCCCCAGCCACAGAACCGGTGACGCGATGAGTTTCACAGACATTTTCGTAAAGCGCCCGGTGCTCGCCATCGTGGTCAATTTTCTCATCGTCATCGGCGGCTTGCAGGCCGTCCGCACCTTGACCGTGCGCCAATACCCCAAACTCGAAAGCGCCACCGTCACCGTCCAGACCGTCTACGTCGGCGCCAACGCCGACCTCGTGCGCGGATTCATCACAACCCCGCTCGAACGCGCCATCGCCGCCGCCGACGGCATCGACTACATCGAGTCGCAGAGCCTGCAGGGACTCTCAACCATCAACGTCCGCCTCAAACTCAACTTCAACGCCGCAAACGCGCTCGCCGACATCAGCGCCCGCGTCAATCAGGTCCGCGCCGACCTGCCCCCCGAGGCCGAAGTCCCCTCGATCAAAATCGAACCTTCCGACG
>CAZXXB010000133.1:6640-7331 GCA_964644185.1 uncultured Myxococcota bacterium | reverse complement strand
AGACAACCAGGTCACCGACTACCTCACACGCATCGTCCAGCCGCGCCTCTCAGCCATCGAAGGCGTGCAACGCGCCGACATTCTCGGTGGACGCACTTTCGCCATTCGCGCATGGCTAAAACCAGAACGAATGGCCGCCCTCGGCGTCTCGCCACTACAGGTGCGACAAGCCCTCGCCGCCAACAACTACCTCGCCGCCGTCGGTCAGACCAAGGGCGCACTGCTGCAAGTCAACCTCACCGCCAACACCAACCTCACCTCGGTCGAAGAGTTCAAGCGACTCGTCATTCGCGAAACAGACGGCTCGGTCGTGCGCCTCGAAGACGTCGCCGAGGTCGTTCTCGGTGCCGACAACTACGATCAGGAAGTCCGCTTCTCAGGCCAGAACGCCGTCTTCATGGGCGTCTGGGTGCTGCCGACCGCAAACTCGGTCGACGTCATCGCCCGCGTCCGCAAAGAGGTCGAGACCATTCAAAAAGACCTCCCCACCGGACTCGTCGGCTCGGTCGCGTTCGACTCGACCGTCTACATCGACAACGCGATTCAAGAGGTCGTGCGCACCCTGCTCGAAACAGTCCTCATCGTCATGGTCGTCATCTTCCTCTTCCTCGGCTCGTTCCGCACCGTGCTCGTGCCCCTCGCCGCCATCCCCGTCTCGCTCATCGGCGCCGTCCTGCTCATGCAGATGTTC
>CAZXXB010000133.1:1864-6620 GCA_964644185.1 uncultured Myxococcota bacterium | reverse complement strand
CGCCGTCGTCCTCGCCGTCGGCCTCGTCGTCGACGACGCCATCGTCGTCGTCGAAAACGTCGAACGCAACATCCGCGCCGGACTCGCCCCCTTCAACGCCGCACTCGAAGGCGCTCGCGAGCTTGTCGGCCCCATCATCGCCATGACCGTCACCCTCGCCGCCGTCTACGCCCCGATCGGATTCCAGGGCGGCCTCACCGGCGCGCTCTTTCGCGAATTTGCCTTCACCCTCGCCGGCGCCGTCTTCATCTCGGGCATCGTCGCCCTCACCCTCTCGCCGATGATGTCGTCGGTGCTGCTCAAAGAGCACACGCAGGCCAGGGGCCTCGCAGGTGCCATCGACGCCGGATTCGAACGCCTCAAGGCACTCTACGGGCGCCAACTCTCAGCCGTCTTGCGCACGCGCGGCGTCGTCTATTTCATCTGGGTGCTGCTCACCGTGCTCGTCGTGCCGATGTACCTCTTCTCGCCACAGGAACTCGCCCCCGCCGAAGATCAAGGCTCGGTATTCACCGCAATCGACGTGCCCCCCAATGCCAGCATCGAGCAACTGATGCCGTTCATCGACCAGATCAACAAGTCTTTTATGGAAACCCCAGAGTTCGAGCGCAGCTTCCAGTTGACGTTTCCCACTGGCGGTTTTGGCGGCATGATCGCCAAACCATGGAGCGAGCGCGAGCGCGAGATTTTCCCGATTCAGGCCGAACTCTCGCAAAAACTTTCCGGAGTCGCCGGGCTGCGCGCCCCCGTATTCGTCCGCCCGGCCCTGCCAAGCGCAGGCACCTTCCCCGTCGAGTTCGTCATCGCCTCAACCGCCGAACACCTCGAAATTCTCGGCTACGTGCGCGAACTCGCCGACGAAGCCGTGAAGAGCGGACTCTTCGCGCTTCCGCCGTTCATCGACACCAAGATCGGTCAGGTCGAAGGGCAAGCCGTCATCGACCGCGAGCGCGTCGCCTCGATGGGGCTCACCATGCAGCAGGTCGGCGCCGACCTCGCCTCGATGCTCGGCGGCAACTTCGTCAACCGCTTCAGCATTGACGGGCGCAGCTACAAAGTCATCGCGCAGGTCGAGCGGTCGCAGCGCCTCACGAGTGAGCAACTGCTCGACATCCACATCTCAGGCCCAAGCGGAACACTCATTCCCCTCGGTGCCGTCGCCGAGGTCGAAGAGCGCGTGCAGCCGCGTACCCTCAATCGCTTTCAGCAGCTCAACGCCGTCAAGATGTCGGGCGTCGCGCCCCGTTCACTCGACGATGGACTCAAGCTGCTCGAAACCAAAGCACGCGAGATTCTCCCAGCGGGCTACCGCTTCGATTACACCGGCGAGTCACGCCAGTTGCGGCAAGAGGGCGGCAAGTTTCTCCCCGCCATGGCGCTCGCAATCATCCTCATCTTCCTCGTCCTCGCAGCCCAGTTCAACTCGTTCCGCGACCCGTTCGTCGTGCTCGCAGGCTCAGTGCCACTCGCGATGTTTGGCGCCCTCATCTTCACGTTCCTCAAGTTCGCCGGTCCCCCCGGCATGACCTTCGAGCTCACCGAGGGCTGGACGACGACGATGAACATCTACTCGCAGGTGGGGCTCGTCACCCTCGTCGGCCTCATCGCAAAAAACGCCATCCTCATCGTCGAGTTCGCCAACGCACAGCAGGCAGCCGGCATGTCAAAAATCGAGGCCGTCCACTCTGCCGCACTGACCCGCCTGCGCCCGATTCTCATGACCACCGTCGCCACCGTGGCCGGACACTTTCCGCTCACGCTCGTCACCGGGGCAGGGGCCGAGGCACGTAACTCAATCGGCATTGTCCTCGTCGGCGGCATGAGCATCGGCACGCTCTTCACCCTGCTCGTCGTCCCCGCGATCTACGTGCTCATTGCCAAAGAGCAAAACGCCGGGCAAAACACAGCGCAAAACGTCGCAGATCGCGACGCAAACCGTGATGAGCAAAGCGGGCAGGGCGCCAATACCCTTTCAGGCCACCCCACCGCCGAGACGATGGCCTGATGGGTCGTTGCGCCAACAGCCACTCTCACTCTCGCGGCCATCGGTAAAAAAGCATGTCTCGCAGCGACTCACCTTACGACGCTGAAACGCAACAGCGTATCGAAGAGACCCGCGCCAGCTGGAACGTCGCCACCGCGCGCCACAATGCCCAGAAGCGCAACCAGTCCGCATTTTTCCTCGCCGGTGGTTCGACCCTCTTTGCTGAAGAAATCGAACTGCTCGGCGACCTGCGTGGCAAGTCTCTCATCCACCTCGCGTGCAACGCCGGGCAAGACTCGCTCTCGCTCGCCCGCCTCGGTGCAAACGTGACCGGCGTCGATCTTTCCGACGAAGCGATCGCCTATGCCCGTCGTCTCTCGCAAGAGTCTGGCATCGTCGCCACATTTCACCGGGCCGAGCTTGTCACATGGCTCAACGCCGCAACCCGAGCGGGCACTCAATTCGACATCGCCTTCGCCTCATACGGTGGTGTCGTCTGCTGGATGCCAGACATCAACGCATGGGCGCGCGGCGTGGCTGGCGTCGTGAAACCCGGCGGATACTTCGTTTGCGTCGAGTTTCACCCACTCGTCTTTTCATTCGACGCCAACTGGGCCTTTCGCGGCGACCCCTATTTCGCAACCGGACACCCATTCAGCGAGCCCGTGAGCGATTATGTCGCGCTGTCAGGCCCCGCAATCGCCCCGATGGGCTTTGCCCCTTCCGCCGAACCCTACGAGAACCGGTACACCGCACACGGCTACCAATATACCCTCGGCGAAACGGTGACCGCGCTGGCGCAGGCCGGGTTCATCATTGAAGTGTTGCGCGAATACCCGTATGCCAACGGCTGGCGCGGCATTGAAACCCTCGTCGAGCGCGAGCAGCGCAGGTTCTATCCACCCGAAGGCGTCGCCTCGCCGCCGCTGATGTTTGGGCTTCGTGCGCGGCGCGCCGCATACGCAAGGCCTTGACAGCGGGCAGGGCGCTGCGAAAGTCTTTCAGCGTGCAGATAGGGTGGGAAATCGGCATCGTCATCGCCTTGACGCTGCTCATCGGGTTCTTCTCGGGCGCAGAAATCGCGTTGTTGTCGGTGCGCAAGTCGCGTCTGCGTGAGCTTGCCGAGAGCGGCAGCCACTCGGCAAACGCCGCCCTCGCCCTGCGAGACGACACCCCGCGAATGCTCGCAACCATCCAGATCGGCATCACCGTCATCGGTGCCACCGCCGCCGCATTCGGTGGCTCGCGCCTCGAAGCCCCCGTCGCGCACCTCTTGCGAACGCTCGGCCTTCACGACTGGTCCGAAGAACTCGCGTTCGCGCTCGTCGTCGCGTTCGTCTCTTACGTCTCGCTGGTGCTCGGCGAGCTTGTGCCAAAGTCGCTGGCGCTACGCTCGCCCGAAACATTCGCGATGGTCGCCGCTGGCGCAGTGGCCGCCGTGTCTCGGGTCTCAAAGCCCATCGTCTGGGCACTCACCAAAAGTTCAAACCTCATTCTTCGCCTCTTCGGTGACCAGACAAGTTTCAGTGAAAGCCGACTTTCACCCGATGAACTTCAACAGTTGGTTGAAGAGTCGGCGTCAAGCGGAGCCTTTCATCGCGACGCGGGAGAGGTCGCTTCGCGCGCCATCGAACTCGGCAAGGTGCGCGCCGCAGCCGTGATGACTCCACGAACCCGTGTCGTCACGATTGGCCTCGACGCCTCGTTCGACACCGTTCGGCGCGTCCTGCGAGAGACGCCCCACGCCCGGTATCCCGTCGTTGACCCCGCAACACGCGACCCCATCGGCTACGTGCGCGCTCACGACCTGCGCGAGGCGCTGCTGCGCTCGATCGGTGGCGCCGAACCCTGGAACCTCGCACCGCTGATGCGCGAGATTCCGTGTTTTCCCGATGACGTGCTGGCCGTCGATGTCTTGCGCCGCCTGCAAAAGCTGCGGCGGCAGATGGCGCTGCTGGTAGACGAGCACGGCGTGTGCAGCGGCGTCGTCACCATCGAAGACATCGCCGAAGACCTTCTGGGTGAGATTCTCGAAGAAGATGAGGTCGTGCGGGTGCTTTTCTGGCGCGAAAGCGACGGGTCGATTCACGCCTACGGTGAAGCGGCGATTCACGAGATCGAGCGGCTGTTACCGGTCTCGTTGGGTGACGAGGCGAGCGCGACCACCGTCGCCGGACTTCTGCAGGAACTCACCGGTCGCAACCTCACCACTGGCGAATCACACCGCCTCGACACTGGCGTAATCATTGAAGTTCTTGATGCCGACGCGGCCCGCATCCGGCTTGTCCGCATCGTGGTTCCGCAAGCCGAAATGTGATACAAACCCTCTGCCCCACGATGCCACGCGAACCGCATAATCAGTATTATGTTGCGCTTTTGCATCGCTTTCCCGCGCAACCTCGCCCCCTCGTTGCCCCGACCCTTGGCGCCTTCGCGCCCCGTCGCTGGCGCTCGCGTCACCTCGTCTGATACCGTCCCCACGTGATGAACTCCGACGTCGTGAAGGTGCCCGTCGTGATTCGCGGCACGAAGTTTCTCGTCGAGCCCGGCCTCTCGCTGCTCGAAGCATCTCGTCGCGCCGGCGTTCCACTCGCCTCCGCATGCGACGGAAAAATGTCGTGCCATCTTTGCCAGGTGCGCGTCTTGCGCGGAGCCGAAAACCTCTCACCCGCCGAAGACGCCGAACGCCAGATCGTCGGCTCCCGTTATGCCGCCGAAACCCGTCGCCTCGGATGTCAGGCCAAGGTCTTTGGCCCAGTCACCGTCGAACCC
>CAZXXB010000133.1:0-1854 GCA_964644185.1 uncultured Myxococcota bacterium | reverse complement strand
GACGCCGAGCCACCCACCGCGCGCGGCAACCTCAGCGCGTTGCGCAACCTGCGTCGCCCGAAGTAATTCACGCTTGTCGAGGCCCGTCACGAACCCGTGATGAGCCCCCAATGCGAACTGGAGCGCGCCGAACCATGGCTGCCAAATCTCGCAAAAGCCCCCCTCGCAAGAGTGACCACCCTGCCCCCTCTTCGGCTGGTTACGCCACCGCGTTCTCAGACTCGCCCGAATCGTCACGCCCCGCGACCAGGTCGAAACCTTCGCAACAACCCGCCGAGTTCGCCAACCGCCCCTTCGAGGCGCTCAAAAGCCTCAAGGTGCCACCTCGCCCGCTCGCGAAACCCACCCCGGCCCCCGCGCCCCGCGTCGCGAAGCCCGCCGCCAGACTCGCGCCAAACCCACCTCCACCCAACATTGCCGCCCAAGCCCCCACCTCAACCCACCGCTCCTCGGTACATGGAGTCTCAGGCTCGGCCACCGTCGTCTCGCGCGTTGCAAACCCTTCCGCCCCGCACGATGCCGCAACCGCCGACAAAACTCGCGACGCGCTCGCCATCAGCGAGGCCGAGGCACTGCTCTTCGCGTCAGCCGTCGCAGGCGCAGCACCGCTCCCATCAAAGGCACCCGTCGTCGTCAAAAGGGCCACCCCAGCCGAGCGCGACACACGCATCTTCGACGACGACGAAGAGGCGTTCGCCGAGCTGCAGGCTTTCGTCAACGGAGAAATCCCCTTCGAGATCGCCGACACCGACGAGTACATCGAGGGCCACGTCGCCGACATCGACCCCCATGTCATGCGCAAACTGAAACGCGGCGAATACAGCTTTCAAAGCTGGATGACGATTCGCGGCGACACCAAAGCCGAGGCCAAAGCCCGCGTCACCGCCTTCGTCAGCGAGGCCCATCGCAAGGGTGAACGATGCATAAAAATCGTTCACGGTCGCGGACTTCACTCAAAAGACCAGGTGCCCGTCTTGAAGCAGTCGCTCGTCGTCTGGCTCACCCGCGGACAACTCGGACGCATCGTGCTCGCCTTCACCTCGACCCTGCCCGAAGACGGCGGAACAGGCGCCATCTACGTCTTGCTGCGACGCGCGGTCTAGCTCTTCAGGTGACGCGCCAACTCGCAAATGAACGGCGCATCACCCGGCAGCACCTCGCCAACGCGACGCGAAAGCTCGTCATGGCTCCACCACTCGGCCCGCTCGTGAAACGCCAGCTTTGACACCGCCTCGTCGGGTAACACCCCCCCGCCAAGTCGCGCCGTAATGAAGTGCAGCGTAAAAGGCTGCCGCATCGTCAGGTGGTTCGTTGAGAAGAGCGTGTACCAGCACACCGTCTCTACCGGCTCAATCTCGCACTGTAACTCTTCGCGAATCTCACGTACCGCAGCCTCAGCCGCACCCTCACCCGGCTCAAACTTCCCACCCGGAAACTCCCACCACCCGGCAAGCGGATCACCCTCCGGGCGCCGCGCCATCAACACATTCCCCCGCCCATCACCAATCACGACGCATGCACAATCACGCGGTTGCACATGCCGAGGGCTCTGCTCCCGCGCATCCATCGCCGCCTCTCAGCCCAGAAACCTGAACCCATAAAACCAACCGTTGTTGGTCATGAGAAACAGGTAGTCACCGCTGATGGTCGGGGCCGCAATGATGCCGTACTTCGTGCCCCACGTGTCGGCGATTGTCCCCTTCGAACCGCTCAACACGAAAAAGTTGCGCCCCGTCGTCGCGAAGTAGACGAACCCCTTGTGAAATTTCGGACGCAACGCGTACCCCTCTTCAAATTTGAAGCTCCACACCCGCTCCCGCGTCCGCAGGTCATACGCCCGCATCCGACTCCGGC
>CAZXXB010000132.1:0-10428 GCA_964644185.1 uncultured Myxococcota bacterium | reverse complement strand
GCTCTCCGCCCCCTCGTCCCCCCGGTCCCACCCGCCCCCCCCGCCGCGCCCCCGCCCCCCCCCCCCCCGCGTACGCGTCCCCCTCCAAATGAAAACAGCCCTCACCGCCAACCTGTGACAATACGCCCCCGCAAATCGAATTCATACCGCGCAATTTGAGGGTAGACGCGCGCGGCGCGCAAATGGTACGTCCCGACCGTCGTGGCCAGCCGAAAGAGCAATGCGGTGCCAACCCATGGCAGTTCCCCGCCGCACGTAGTTCTCGCCCTCCAAAACTGTTGAGGTCACGACCATGAGACAAACGCCCACGTTCCGCCCAGCAGCACCCAACACAACACACCGGCTGACGAGCACCGCAATCGTCGTAGCATTGACATTGTTCTCCCCTGCGGCGTCCATTGCACAATCACAGTCTCCACAGCAGAGAGAGCACCGTGGGTTCGTGCACGACGCCGATGAACCAAATTCGCCGCTTGTGAACCTCGCATGGCTTCTTGGCAGCGACCCACAGACAGCAACGCTCGAAGTGTCGCTCATCGGCGACGCTTCCCGCGAAGTGACTGTGAGCATCAAGGCTATTCGTCCTCCTCGTGGGACTGGGCCGCAGAGCTAAATGGTATCGACCACTAATTTGCTCAAACGATGTTGCGGACACGGCGACGTTGGAGGTTCACCATGAGCGCATTTCGCCCCACATCATCGACGCCGACACTGGGTCGCTTCGCCAGTGCGTTCGCAATGAGCGTGTTCATTGCCCCGCTCGTCGCGACGTCTGCTCTCGCCTCATGCGACGACACCACCACCACCACCGACGATGACGACACCACTTCAACCTCTGACGACGACGACGCTACCACCACCGATGACGACGACAGACGCGACGCCTACGAGGCCGTAGCAAAACTGCCAACTTGCGGCGATGGTGTGCAGCCCGACGACTCGCTGCCATCGCTCGTAAACTACGAAGATTCGCTCAGTCGTGCGGCATCAGATTACTCGAAGGCGTTCGGGCAAGACGGACAGCAGGCACCTGTCGCGGGCCGACTTACACGCACCGACGAAACGCTTACCATCTCTTCCGGTGACTTCTCATTGACGGCCACAATCTCAGGCATCTCTTCTTCACGCATCGCCAGTGAAGCCGATGTTATTTTCTACGTTGGCCCTTGGGAGGAAGGCGTAGAACCATCATGGGTCGTCTATGATGCCGCAACAAACGATCTATTGCTTACGCATCAGGGCGATACTCCCCCATGGTTCTGGCAGGCATCCGCCGATAACTTCGCGGTCGCAGGTGCGCGCCCCGCGACCCCCACGTGTCGTCTATACCCACCTGTCAAAGGTGCCCTCGCCGAATGGAAAGGTGTATGGGCGCGCCACGAAGCCAACGTCACCATCGTTCGCGCGAAAGGCGACGACGTCTTGGCTGCCTGCACCGTCACCGACACACCAACCGGTTCTTGCACCACCGAGAGCTACACCATCACCACAAGCGGATTCGAACTCTTCTACAACGAACCCGGCTGGGATATCTCGTGCGCCGACTGCACTTCCGCATGGCTCGCGGGCAAACGTGAAGTTCTCGTTGTAGCAAAATGACCCCACCCCGCCCCCACCTGCCGGTCTACCCCCGGCAGCCTCGCGACCACTTCCGCCCGCCTTCCGAAAGCCCCTCTCCCTGGCGAGCGGGGTTTGGGGGTGAGGGCCTCTTCTCCGATCTTCCCCCTCCCCTGAAGGGGGGGAGGGGGTGGTCGAACGCACTGAGACCGGGGGTGAGGGCCTGCGGCGCTGGGGAGAGGTTTGCCCCCTCCTACTCCGCCCCGACTCCGCCCCCACTTTTCCCCCACTCCAAAAGTGGGGAAAAGCCATCTAACCCCTTGAATTACTTAGCGAAAGCGACCATCCTTCAACTTGTGCGCGGAGACCTGTGAGCTATCATGCTGATTTGATTGGCATTTTCCCCACTGGCACCGCGCCGTTTGAACCCCGCCCAAAACCCCCGAAAAAACAAAAAAGCCCCGCATCCGAGTCTTGCTTCGGGGACAGGCAGAACCAGACTTCGCAGTTGATTTTCGCTCACCCGGACAGGTGAACAAACTCAAGACTCGGAGGCGGGCAGTCACGGGGACAAGTGACCTACCCAACCCACTGCAACCACCGCGCCAACCCCAGCGCACCCCCAGTTTGCCCCCAAAACGCGCAACAATCTTCCCACGCGATGCGCATCTAACCCATTGATTGCATTGATAAAAATCCCACGCGACCGCCACCGCCGAAACGCGCCGCCGCCTCCCTCGTTTTCACCCCCAACTGACGAATTCTGACGCAACCCGTGCGCACCACTTGCGCACCAGTGACACTTTCTTGCGTAGGGTAGTCCGGCGCAGGCAACCCTCTCCCGCCCCTGCCCCTGCCCTCACTCCGGCCCCCGCCCTAAAACATCGCCAACAGCCGACCAAGCTGTTCACGCTCGATTTCATTGGGTTTTTCTGCCCCCGCCCCCGCTGCCGGACCACTTGCGCCGTCTCTCGCCCCCGGTGCGGTAATCTCGATATCCACCCCCTCCGTCACCGCCCCAACCGCCGCCCCAAGCGTCAAGTCCGCGGAAATCTTCGTCATTTCCTCGCCTGTCTCACCCCCCGTTTCCACCGCCGACAACAGCGAATCAATCTCTTCGTGCAGGCTCTTCCCCCCTCGCGGATTCGTCGGCTCAAATGGACGCGACGGCGTCTCCCTCGCCCCCGCCGCCCTTTCCACCACCTTGCCAAGCCCCGCCACATCTTCACCCGACAACCCCTCGAGGTGCAGCCCGCCCACCCCCTCGCCCCGCATTTCCGCCATCGCCGAAATCGGAAAAGACGGCGTCCCCGTCACCGAACCCGTCACTGAACCCGTCGTCGAAATCGACGCCTCGCGCACCCCCCGCAGAAACGGTAAATCTTTATAAATCGGGGCGTTAGGCGCCAGCGACCGCAGGTCTACCTCGTCCAGCAAAAACCCCATGCTTTCGAGAAAGATGCGCCCCTCTTCCTCTGCGTGCGGATAGTCAATCGAGTCGAGAATCGGGTCGTCGTAGATGTACGCGACCGTCGCCCGCTGCTGCGGAAAATGCAAAAACACCGCCAGCCCAAACACCTCATCGTCAACCCGCCACCCGACCAGATACCCCCGCGCCGGCGACGACACCCCGTGCCACGCCGTGCTCACCTGATTCACCGCAAGGTGCAGCGCATGCATCCCCGCTGGGTCGAGCGGCTGAAAATCATCGGTCGGATCAAGAAACGCCATCGTGCCCGCTAGCGTCACACTCTCTCGACTTCTCTGCAAGCTCTTGTCACGCGACCGCTACTTTTTCGCCGTCAGCACCAGCAACTGCTGGTACGCCTCACGCCGCGGCACACCGAGCGCCGCCGACACCCGCTCCGCCGCCTGTTTTACCGCCTCACCACCCTCGATACGCGCCACCGCATCGCGAAAAACCGCTTCGGAATCAACCACATCGGCTCGCTCACCCGCCGCCACCACGATCGTAAACTCGCCCAATAAATCCGCCCCCGAATCGAAGTCAGGCAGCTCACACAACGTCGCCGCCGCGCCTCGATAAACCCGCTCGTGCACCTTCGTCAGCTCGCGCGCCACCATCACCTCGCGCCCCTCACCAAACACCTCGACTACATCGCGCATCGCCTCACGATACCGATGCGGAGACTCAAAAAACACGAGCGCCCGCCCCTCATCGGCAAACCCTTTCAGCCACGCTCGCCGCTTGCCCCCCGTTCTCGGAGCAAACCCCGCGAAGGTAAACTCCGCCACCGCAAAATGCGCCAGCGACACCGCCGCCGCCACCGCCGATGGACCCGGCACAGCCACCACCTCAACCCCCGCCTTCACCGCCTCAGCTACGAGATGATTGCCCGGGTCGCTCACCCCCGGAGTTCCCGCGTCGGTTGTCAACGCCACCCGTTCACCCGCCACCATCGCCGCCACGAGCCGCGCCGCCGCCTCTTCACGATTCGACTCGCGATAACTCACCACCCGCGCCTTCGACCCACCCATCGCCGACAACAACCGCTCGCACCGCTCGACCGTCTCCGCCGCCACAATCTCAACCTCGCGCAACGTCGCAACCGCACGCGCCGACATATCCGCCAGATTCCCAAGCGGAGTCGCCACGACGTACAGCGTGCCACCGGGCCGAGTCGCCTGCTGCATCTCTTCTCGCGCTCTCATGCCGCTACACTCGCACGCCTAAGGCACCTATGGTAGAGCCCGCTCTCTCGCGGAGTCTGCGAACCCCGCGCCCAACGATGTGAGTGCCCATGCTTGATCTCTTTCTACGCGGTGGCTGGGTCATGTGGCCGATTCTCTTCGGCAGCATCGTCGCCGTCGCCATCACCCTCGAACGCCTCTACATGCTCCGCAAAGAGCGCATCGTACCCACCGGCTTCTACGGACGCATCGAAAAGCTCGTCAACGATGGACGCATCGAGCACGCCCTCGCCGCCTGCCGCGAGAACACCTCCGCGCTCGCCCAGGTACTCGCCGCCGCACTACGCAACGTTGGCAACCCCCGCGAACTCATGCGCGAAGCCGTCGAAATGGCGGGCCGCGCCGAAGTCGCCAACATGCAACGCTACGTCAGCACCCTCAGCATCATCTCGCAGGTCGAAACCCTGATGGGACTCTTCGGCACCGTCCTGGGACTCATCGAAGCCTTTCGCCAAATCGAGGCCACCGAAACCATGGGCTCGCCCGCCGTCGTCGCCGCCGGCGTCTGGGTCGCCCTGCTCACCACCGCCGCCGGACTACTCGTCGCCATCCCCGCCTTTCTCGCCTACCACTACTTTTTCGGCCGCGTCCGTCGCCTCACCCTCGCCATGGAAGAACGCGCCTTTCACATCGTCGGCATACTCGAAGCCAGTGCCGCACAGGGCCTGCTCGCCCCCTCACCCAATGGCGCGTCACCAGCCGTCGCGACACTCTCCGTCACCGGCTCTCTTGGCAACTCTGCCACCAACTCGGGTATCACCGCTTCAATCAACAACCAGCCAAACGCCAGCAACGCTGGCGCAGCATCACGTACCGACGACGACACCCCGTAGATCGCGCACCACCGCAACCTCGGCCCGCGCCCTCGCGCACCCCTCACAAAGCAAAACGATGCGGTTCTCATCCAACGACAACGAGCCTGAAGCGAACCTCGATCTCGCCCCGATGATCGACATGGTCTTTCAGCTCCTCATCTTCTTCATGGTCACCACCACCTTCACCCAGGCCGCCGGAAACCCGGGCGGCATCGAAGTCGACCTCCCCAAATCATCCGCGCAAGAGGTCACCCCGCAAGACGACGACGTCACCGTCGTCATCACCAACACCGGCGAGCTGCTCGTCAAAGGCGAAACGGTCACCGTCGCCCAACTCAAAGAGCAACTCATCGACGCCGCAAAGCGCAACAAAAACACCTCCGTGATCATCCAGGCCGATCAAGAGGTGCACCATGGTCTCGTCGTCGAAGTGATGGACCTCGCCAAAGCCGCCGGACTCTCACGCCTCGGCATCGCCACCCTCGCGAAATGACGCGGCGATCGTTCGCACCCGCGCGAGCTTCACCCCCCCCTCACTCACCCCGCCACAAGTTTCTCCGCCGCGATCACGGTATTCTGCATCAGCATTGCAATCGTCATTGGACCCACCCCACCCGGCACCGGAGTAATCGCGCGCGCAACCTTCGACACCGCCTCAAAATCGACATCGCCCACGTTACCCTGCGTGTAGCCCGCATCGAGTACCCACGCCCCCTTTTTCACCATCTCCGCCGTGACGAAACGCGGCTTACCGACACACGCGCAGACGATATCGGCCTGCCGCACAATCTCGGCGATGTTCTTCGTGCGCGAGTGGCAAATCGTCACCGTCGCGTTGGCATTCAACAGCAGCGCCGCAAGCGGCTTACCCAAAATCGGCGAGCGCCCAATCACCACCGCGTGCGCCCCCGCAATCTCGGCCCCGTACGCCCGCAGCAAGTGCATCATCCCCGCTGGCGTGCAGCTCTCAAACGACGCCTCGCCCATCGCCACGCGACCAAACCCCCACGTCGTCACCCCATCCACGTCCTTCTCCAACGCAATGGCGTCAAAGCACGCCCGCTCATCAATCTGCCCAGGCACCGGATGCTGCAACAAAATGCCATGCACACCCGCGTCAGCGTTCAACTCGTGTATGCGCGCCAGAAGCTCTTCGGTCGTCGTCGTCGTCGGCATGTCAACACGCAAACTCGTCATGCCGATCTTCTCGCACATCCGCACCTTCATCTTCACATACGTCTGACTCGCCGGATCATCGCCCACCAGAATCGCCGCAAGACACGGCGTCACCCCATGCGCCTCAACAAGCCTCGCCACGCGCGGAGCAAGCGCCGCCAGCACTTCTTGCGCCGTCTTCTTACCGTCGAGAATCACCGCCCCGTTGCTCGTCTCTACGCTCATCACTGTGTTCACTTCATTCCCCAGTTCCGCGCATCACCGCGCCTGTCGCGTTGCCTCACTTTTTGCCAGACTTCTCAGACTCGCCAGCGGGCTTGCCAGCAACCTCACCCGACCCCTTCGCCGTGCGAAACCGCCACGGCGTCGGCTTCACCCGATTGCCCCCCTCATCTTCAATCAAGCTGAACCCCTCACAGTTCACCGCCAGCGCATACCGCGTCGCTGCCTTCAACTTCACCGGAACAACGAGCCGCCGACCCCCATTCTCATACCTCGGCGCACCATCACCCGGCTCTGGAAACTCACCCTCATCATCTTGCCGACACAGCGAATACCGATCACCCCGCACCGCACGGTCAAACTCCACCACCAACTCACCCACCGCCGCATCAACCTTGTCGCTACCATTCTCCGGACTCAGCGCCACCACCCGTACCGGGTCTTTGCCGTAATCGATCTCATACTGCAACGACGCGTCGGTCTCTTTCACCTTTCGCTCGCCCGACGGCGTGCACCCAACCATCACAGCGCAGAACGCCACCCCGAGCACAACACGAGGCGCGACGCCGCGCGACCTCATGTCCCCACCACCACGACACCCGTGTTGCCGCCCGAGTACCAGTG
The DNA here is from genome assembly GCA_964644185.1 of uncultured Myxococcota bacterium. Classification (GTDB taxonomy): domain Bacteria; phylum Myxococcota; class JAJVIH01; order JAJVIH01; family CAZXXB01; genus CAZXXB01. Next base: position 3,322 of record CAZXXB010000132.1, on the reverse strand, counting down.
ATTCAACGGTTGCTCGCTGTGCAAATGCACGTGCAACCCCCGCTCTTTCGCCACCGCAACAAGCGTCGGCACCGGATTATCCGAAACGATCACCGACCCCTGCTTCGCCACCTCAAAAAACGCCCCCAGCTCAAATCGCTCGTGCGCCTCGGTGTGGTCGCTGTCTTGCACAAAAAGTTCCGGAACCCGCCGCGCCAGAAACGAAGGCAACGTCTCACGCAAGTTGCCCGGCACCAGCGTGTAGTACGGCGCGAGCCGCGCGGGCAGCAAAAACCCCATCCCTTCTTTTGCGAAATCAAACCCGTACACGCGCGGATTCTGCCCCGGAGCCTCCGCATCATTGCGCGCCAATGCCGCGGCGAGCGTTGCCGTACCCAGCCCATCATCGACCCCCGTCTCAACCACCACCGCCGGCCTGCTCAACCGCGTGATCGCATACCAAATCGCCCGCCGCGCATACGGCAACTCTCTCGGATACTCACGACGCCCCGCGACCCGCGCCGACAACTCGGCACGCAACACCTCATCGCCCTGCAACTCATCAAACAACCCGTGCACCGTCATCGGCGGCACACCCATCGCATTCGCCACGAGCGCCGCCGCCTCACCCAGATTGCCAATCTCATAGTAGAAATTCGTCAGCCGCAGGTCGCTTTTCGCAAACGCCATCACCGCCGCCCGGTCTCGCGCCACCAACTTCGGATACTGCGCTTCGAGAAACCGAAAGCGCTCTCGCGCGCGAAACGCCGGCGACCGCCGCGCCAGCGCACCCTGCACCCGCTCGCGCACCCGCTTCACGATGCTCATCGCGCACCCCCATCTTGCGACACCGCCCCCGCACCCCCCGCGCGCGACCCGTCGTCGCCTGCCTCAGACGCCCCAAAACCCAGCCGCGCCGCCTCGACATTCAGCGCCTCCACCAGCCACCGCACATCGCGATTCAACATATCGACAGGTACGACAAGCCCCGCCCCGCGCCGCACCGCGACCCTCACCCGCGGTACCCCGGCAAGGGTACGCCGCGGCACCAGCGCAAACCCGGTCACCTCTCCCGCACCCAACCTCACCACATCGGCCTTCTTCCAGAACTCGAGGTGCCCCGTCTCGACCGTCACCCCCTCGCGCGACAGCGTGAACGCAACCTGCCGCGCTGGAAGCAATCGCTCGGCCACGAACCGAACCGCAATCACCGTCGCAAACGCAATCACCGTCCACAAAAACGCCCCCTGCTCCATCAACACCGCTACCGCCGCAATCACGACAATCACCGCCAGCGTCGTAATCAGCGTCACGAGATGCCACCTCGGCAACGTCCCAAACCCGCGCGACACCGTCACCGCCTCACCCGCCCGCACCACCGTCACCCCCGCCGGACGCGCCGCTGCCCGCGCCCCAGCGCCCGCACCCGCGCCGACGAGCTTCACAGGCTCGCCCTGTTTCGTCGATTCTGTCGGCTCCGTCGCGCCCGAACTCTCGCTCGCGCCCAACTGCATCACGGTCTCACCCATCGTCGGTCAACTCTACCCCGGCTCGCCCCCTTTACGCACCCCCGTTCTTGCGGCACCACGCCGTCGTCGGGCATAAGAGAGCCAAAGCTCCCACAGGCCGGTGGTCGCGCGGCATTTTACGCCCCGCGTATTGGATGAGAGGTGAGTCATGGCAGCAGGACCTTTGCGCATCGACGACGCGGCAACCAACGGTACACTCGCACGACGTACTTCACACGGCGACGACAACGTGCGCCTCGACGTCACCCTGGCCTTCGACGCCCCCTCTGACCCAGCGCCAATCACCGAGGCCGCGCTCGCCGCGTTTATCCCCGAAGTCATCGCCGCCAGCGAAAAACTCTTGCGCGGCGAAGGCGACTGCCTCGACAAAGGCGTCAAAATGCTCGGCTGGCAAGACCTGCCTCAGGAGCTCGCTGGCCGCCACCTCTCGCACATCGAAGAACGCGCCGAAGCCCTCCGTTCGCGCATCGACGCCTACGTCTCGCTCGGCATCGGCGGCTCATACCTCGGCATCGAGGCCACCTTTCGCGCCCTCAGCCACGCCTTTCACAACCAGCTTTCGCGCGCCAAACGCGGTGGCTCGCCCGAAGTCTATTTTCTCGGACAAAACCTCGACCCCGACCTCTACCGCGACACCCTCGACGCCCTCGAAGGCAAGCGTGTCGGCATCCACGTCATCTCCAAATCCGGCACCACCACCGAGACCGCCGTCGCCTTTCGCCTCATGCGCCGCCTGCTCGAAACCAATTACGGAAAACAGGCCGCACGTGACCTCATCTACGTCACCACCGACGCCGACAAGGGTGCCCTCCGCCAACAGGTCGAACAACACGGCTACTCTTCATTCGTCGTCCCCAACGACATCGGCGGACGCTTCTCCATCCTCTCCGACGTCGGCCTCGTCGGGCTCGCGGTCGCTGGCGTCGATATCGAAGCCTTTCTCAACGGCTTTCGCGTGATGCGTGAGCGCTGCATCACGAGCGACTTCTGGTCTAACCCCGCCCTCGTACATGCCGCGATACGCACCCTCGCGTGGCGCAACGGCAAAAAGATCGAAGTCGTCGCCACCAACTCACAGGCCCTCACCGGTGTCACCCGCTGGATGGAACAGCTCTTTCCCGAAAGCGAAGGCCACAACGGTCGCGGACTCTGGGTCTCGTCGTCGATGTACAGCGAAAAACTCCACGCCAACGGACAGATGGTGCAAGAGGGCGAGCGTAACCTCATCGAAACCTTCCTCGCCCTCGAAAACGCCGACAGCACCGTCGCAATACCGCCCGAACAAGATGACGGCGATGGCCTCAACTTCCTCTCTGACAAACGCGGCACGATGAACGACCTCAACCGCGTCGTCGTCGATGGCCCCGCGCTCGCCCACTACGAAGGCGGCGTCCCCGTGATGAAGGTTCTTCTGCCACGTCGCAGCGCCCACGTGCTCGGCCAGCTTTACTACATGATGGAACGTTCCGTTGCCGTTTCCGGCTACCTCCTCGGCAACAACCCGTTCATCCAACCCGGCGTCGAGGCCTACAAGCGCGCGATGTTCGCGATGGCTGGTAAACCCGGCTACGAAGACGAGGCCCGCCGCATCCGCGAACACCTCGCCACCCTCAACCCGCGCCTCGTCGGCTGACAATTGACCCACGACTGCCCCCCCCACCGCACTGCCACACCTGCGATTGCGATTTACATGCAACCCGTTTGCATGTAGATGATGGAGACCGTGAGGCCCGTCACGTTCCGCGACGTGACGGGCTACCCACCACGGCAAAGGTACTCACCATGCAAAGCCTTCTCCCCGTCACCGTTCTCTC
>CAZXXB010000131.1:7549-10489 GCA_964644185.1 uncultured Myxococcota bacterium | reverse complement strand
CCAACCGCGCCCCCACCTGCGTTGGAAACCGCCGCTCAATCTCCGCATACACCCGCACCGCCTCACCCGTTCGCCCCGTCCGGTCGAGCAACGCCGCAAGCCTCAGCTTCGGCTCAGCCCACATCGGCGCCAACTCACCCGCACGCGTCAAATGGTTCACCGCCAACACCGACTGCCCCTGCCACTCCGCATGTCGCGCAAGCAAAATGAAATTCGCCGCATTGCGAGGCTCGACCTGCACCAGAATGTGCAGCGACCGCTCCGCCTCATCCGCATGCAACCCCGCATCAAGCAGCAAACCCGCCAACGCACGATGCGCATCCGCCCACAATGGAGCTATCCCAAGCGCCCGCCGCAACTGATACAGCGCCGACTCACCATCACCCGCATCGAGATACCCCCGCGCCCGCGCATACTCCTCACTCGCCCTCGCCCCCGCCTCCACATCTTCCCCAAGACTCCGCTTCATATACCGCCGCAAATCGACCGGACGACGCGCCTTCGCCCGCTCACCCCGCACCTCACCCTTCGCGTCGCCCTTCACCTCACCCTTCACCTCTCCCGGCGGCACCACCCCGCCCACCACCACCGCCGCCCGCTCGAGCAACGCCAGCCGCGCCGCCGCATCGCCATACCCAGCCCGCAACTCTTCACACCGCCGATAGCTCGCAATCGCCGCCGCATCGTCACCCATCGCCTCAAAATACCGCGCGCTCCAATAATGATACCGCGGACTATTCTGCTGCGACCGCGACGCCCGCATCAGGTTCTGCTCCACCGCCGCAAGATTCGAGTCTGTCAAAAAATTCGCCGCCGCCAAATCAACCCACGCCGGCCCCAAATCCGGCGCCGCCTCGGTCACCGCCTCAAAATACGCCCGCGCCAACTCGCGCTTGCCCGCATCGAGCAACGTACGCCCCGCCGCAAGCGCCGCCTCGCGCGCCTCCGCGGTCCGCAACTCACCCGCGCGCGGCGCAGTCTCACTCGGCGCCACCACAATCTCCACGGGTGCCGCCACCGCCCCCACCGGCTCTTCTTTTGGTATCGTTGCCCGCAACGGCGCATCACCCGTCACACCCGCTTCACCCGCCGCCGCACCGCTCGGTGGCACCACCGTCAACGGAGGCACCAGCGCCGCCACATCGGGCGCTGGCTCGCTCAACCGCTCGTCGGCACCACCTGCCGCCCCCCCACCTTCCGCCGCCTTCGCCGCCGCTGCCTGCGCAGCCTCTGCCGCTGCCTGTGCCTTCGCAGCCGCTCGCATCGCCGGCAACAACGTCAGCCGCTCTTTCGCCGCCGCATAGTCGCTACGCAACTTCAGCGCATCGCCATAACTCGCCTCCGCCGCATCAAAATCTCCATTCGCCTCCGCGAGCCTCCCCACGAGATACGCAAAACGCGGAGTCGAACCCGCCCCCTCCTGCGCCGCGCGCAAATGCTCCGCAATCTCCTCCGTCGGCACCGGCGCCACCTCAAACAGCGACGCCGCAAGCTCGATGCGCGCCCGCGACCACGTCGGTATCGCCGCCACCGCCTTGCGAAACGCCTCAATCGCCACCGCGTGATTCCGCTCTGCCGCCGCCGCAACACCACGCGCATACGCCGCTTGCGGATTCTCGGCGTCTTGCGCCCCGACAGCCCGCTCGCCCGTCGGCTGCACGCTCGTCGTCAGTGCGCTTGTCTGCGCGCCCGTCTGCGCACGAGCCGAAGTCGCAAGCCCACCCGACGTCGCAAGACACGCCAGCGCCGCCGCCCGCGCCGTCCGGCGCAGGCGAAATCGTCTCGTCATTCGAAATGGATTCCGCATCAACATTCGCCAAAAAGACTAAGCCCGGCCGCGTGCCGCGACAAGCTCTTGCCCAACGCTTTTCTGATGATTCGTCCGCCATCACGTTTTGCAGCCACCGCGCCCCTCGCGCTATACACCCCCCGTGTTCTCACCGACCCCACATCGCCGCCCACGCACCGCCCACCCCGTCACGCTCGCTCGCGTGCTCGCCAGTGCCCTCGCGCTCGCACCGCACCTCGCCGTCGCGCCGCACCTCGCCGTCGCGCCGCGCCTCGCACATGCCGTCGAGATTCACGACGTCCAGCCCGCGAGCCCCCCGGGCGCAGCCATCGCCCCCACCCCAGACGACCCTGCGCGTGCCGCCATGCTTGCCGAGACCCAGCTCGTCGACCGCGTCGTCGCCCTCGTCAACGACGCCCCCGTCACCTACTGCGAACTCGTCGCCGAGGTCTGGCTCGAAGCCGTCCGTCAAAACACCGACGACGCCCTCACCCGCCCCGTCATGTCAGCCGAAACCACCGAGGCCGCCCTCACCCAGTCGATTCTCAAAGCCCTCGTCGTGCAAGAGGCCGGCGACCTGCAACTCTTCGCCGTCGACCCCGCCGCCATCGACGACGCCTTCGCCAGCTTCCTCCGCCACTTCACCTCCCGCGACGCCTTCACCGCCTTCCTGCGCGAATCGCGGATGACCGCCGCCCAGGTGCGCGACCGCATCGCCCGCGATCTCCGCGTCGAAAAGTTCCTCTCCACCCGCCTCCTCGTCAAAGAGCGCATCAGCGACGCCCAACTGCGCCGCGCTTACGAGGCCCGCCCCGACCTCGCCCAGCAACCCTTCGACTCCGTCCGCGACCTCCTCACCGCAACCATCCTCCGAGAACGCACCGAACGCCTCCGCGCCGAGTGGTTTGAGCGTGCCCGCGAGCGCGCCAGCATCTCCACCTTTGTCGAGCGCCTCGCCCCCGGCCCCACCTGCGCCCCGTGACAACCACCCCTCAACCCACCCCAATCCAGCCCGTCACCCACCCGAAATCGCGCGAAATTCCCGCATTTGCGTGACGCGGCGCACAGTCTTCGCATCCCCCACCCGCGAAGATAATCTCACGGTGCGTCGCGGCGACACACAACCACGCGGGCGCGCCGCCAGCGCCCGT
>CAZXXB010000131.1:4288-7442 GCA_964644185.1 uncultured Myxococcota bacterium | reverse complement strand
CCCAAAAACGGGGGAGACCTCGATGATGTTGACCACGACCACGACGATGATGCTGAAGACCCGCAACGGTACCGCCGCGACGACCCTCGCCCTCGCCCTCGCCCTCACCCCGCTCGCCTCCTCATGCACATTCGGCAGCGACGACGACGGCGCCGAGGTCACCATCGCCGTCACCCAGTCGGCCCTCACCGACGCCCAGCGCGACGAAATCGAACTCATCGAAGTCACCGCCTCGCACCCCGCCCTCTCCACGCCCCGCTCCAACTGGCTCGGAGGCTCACGCCTGCGCGAAGGCTCCGCCGTCCGCTTCCGCGGACTCCCCGCATCACGCAACAGCGACGAACTCGTCCGCTTCACCGCCGTCGCCCAGGCCCGTGGCCGCAAGCCCATCTGGTACGCCGCGCAAGAACAACTCCTCCGCCCCGGAACCAACTCGCTCCGCCTCGCAATGCAGCGCGCCGACTACCAGCTGATTCCCGCCGACGCCCAGCTCGCCTCACCCGGCGCCGACCGCGACCTCACCGTCGAAGCCCTCCTCGCCGGCGAACCCGCCTCCGCATCCAACCTCGCCAACCTCGACTTCGCATGGCAACAGGTCAGCGGCGACGAAGTCACCCTCGCCTCCGGCGAAAACCCCCGCGAAGCAAAGGTCGATGTCCCCGAAGACTACGCGGGTGAAGCCGCCGTCTTCGAAGTCACCGCAAAACTCAAAGCCGCCAACGACGACCCACGCTTCGCCTTCAAAGCTCGCACCACCCTCTTCTTCGCAGGCACAGCCTCCGTCACCATCAACTCCCTCACCGAAGGCCAAACCCTCACCGCCGCCGACGATCAAGACTCCTCAACTCCCAACGCCGTCGACGTCACCGTCAGCGGAACCACCGGACTCAGCACCGAAGGCATACCCGTCACCGTCTACCTCAACGACGCCACCACCCCCGCCGGAAGCGCAGTCACCAACCCCGACGGCTCATTCGACGTCGAAGCCATCGCCCTCACCACCGGCGCCCAAAAAGTCACCGTCGATATCGGCCCCGGCTTCGCCAAAGGCTCCGTCAACGTCCTCGTCGACGTCGGCTCAGAACGCCTCACCGTCAACATTCTCGAACCCGCCGCCGACAGCCCCGATCTCCCCGCCGACATCAACCCCAACACCGCCGGCCTGCAACTCAACGTCCGCGCCCGCGTCACGCCCGTACCCTCCGTCATTCGTCAGGCACTCCTCGTCATCAACGGTGCCCGCTCGGGCACCGCCCCCATCAACGACAGCGACGGCGAAAACGCCGGACTCATCAACTTCGGCGAAGTCACCCTCCCCGATGGCGCCTCCACCTACACCATCGCCGTCTTCGTCGGCGCCGCAAGCGACAGCGTCACCCTCGGGCGCCCAGCCCTCGAAGCCCGCTTCAGCCAGACCGGCGGCGGCCCCCTCGGCAACATCTTCGGACTCAACGTCGACGCCGACGGCGACCTCGCAAACGGCATTCAAACCGAAGTCATCGTCACCCCTCGCGGACTCCCCGTCGGCACAGTCATCGCCGTCACCGGCGCCGACGCCACTCAAAACATTCGCGCCGCCGACCCCGGCGCAGAACTCACCTTCGACATCAACCTGCTCGCCAACACCACTGAGGTAGTCGCCTCCGCCACCATCCCCGGCGGTGCCACCGTCGAGCCCGTCACACTCGTCGCCATCCCCGACCTGCTGCCCCCCGGCATCGAAGCCCTCATCACCCCCGAGACCGTCGGCACCGTGCTCAACCTCGCCAACGACCTCGCACAAGACGTCATCCCCAACACCCCCGAACTCGACCTCAACATCGGCGCCAACATCATCGAGCTCAACCCCGGCCAGCTCATCGTCCGCATCGCCGGCGACGAGACACCCCCCGTCACCGCCCCCCGCGACGAGGGTGGCGCGCTCTGGGTCGTCCCCAACGTCGAATTCCCCCAGGGCGACATCGTCTACCAACTCGAAATGACCGACCTCGCCGGCAACACCTACCAGGCGAAGAAGGCGTTCAACCACCCGCGTCGAAGTCGGCCCCTCCACCGTCGACGCCATCCAGCCCGGCCAGCCCACCTTCAACATCACCCCCCTCAACAAGCGCCTCGGCACCGCCCGACTCACCTTCACCGTCACCAACGAAGATGTCGGCGACACCGCAAGTGGCCCCGCCCTCAGATACCGTGTCGAATACACACCCCTCGCCGACATCGTCAGCCCCGTCACCGTCGCCCCGCTGCCCATCACGCTACCCGCGACCACCACGGTCGGCAGCCAGCAAACCGTCGACCTCGGCGGACTCCAGCTCGACATGACCTACCGCGTCCGCTTCGTCGCCATCGACACCAACAACAACGCCTCCAATGCCAGAGACAACAACCTCGGCCTGCTCGACTACACCGACGCGCGCCTCGCCCTCTCACCCGCCGTCGTCGGCAACATCAGCTCGGCACGTCTCGGCACCAGCGCCGCCGCCACCGACTACGACGGCGATGGACTCTCCGACCTCTTCATCGGCGCACCCGGCTCGACCGCAATCGCCGCCGATCTCGCCGCACCCGGCTCGACAGTCGATGTCCCAGGCGCCGGGCAGGTCAACGTCATCTTCGGTGCCGAGCAGGTCGGCACCGCCGCCGCCGACGCATGGGGACGCGCCGTCTCAGCCTTCACCCTCGACGCCGAAAATGCGAAACGCGACTCGGGCATCGGCAACAACATCGCCTTCGCAAACTTCGGCACCCTGCGCCCCGAGACCACCGACAAAGTGCCCGACCTCATCATCACCTCAGAGGGCGACGACAAAGCCTACGTCTTCGCCATGCCCTACACCGGTCGCGGCGACTTCGACGGCATCGCACCCGCCCCCGTCGGCGCAGTCGCTGCGCGACGCCGCGCCACCCTCGTCGGCGCACCGGGCAGCGACTTCGGCTCCCGTCTCGGCACCGGCTTTGACCTCGACGGCGACAACCTCGACGACCTCGCCGTCGCCGCACCACGTGCCGCCATCACCTACCCGCTCGACATCACACTCAACGCCGGACGCATCTCGATCATCCCCAGCGGAAAGATCACCGCCGGTGTCGCTGGCAACCCCGTCACCGTCGACCTCTCGCGACTCTTCTCAATCAACTCGGTTGAAATCGGCCC
>CAZXXB010000131.1:978-4192 GCA_964644185.1 uncultured Myxococcota bacterium | reverse complement strand
CGACGGACTCACCGACCCCGGACGCATCTGCTTCTGGCTCCCAGAGATTCTACCCGCGCTCGGCAACATCCTGCTCGACCTCGTCGATGAGAGCAGCGCCAAAGCCCCCACAGGCACCACCCAGTTCGGCTCGCACGTGCTCGCGCTCGACTTCAACAACGACAACCTCTCCGACGCCCTCGTGCAAGACATCGGCAACGGCACGAACAACGCCCGCGCGCTCCTCTACGCTGGCAACGCCACCGGACTCAACGGTTCCGCCGTCCTCTCATTCGACGTCAAACCCGGCGCCGAGATTTGCCTCCCCGGCGACCTCGACGGTAACCCCGAAACCACCGAGATCGGCGTGCCCCTGCCCAAAGTCGCCGCCACCAACCCCGACGGCGACCGCATCGCAATCTGGCAATTGCGCCGCAACACCACCGCTGCCAATGCCCCCAGAAACCCCGTCGCGATTCTGCGTGCCCTCACCTACGACGACGGAAGAAAACTCGACGTCAAAAAGTGCGGCCCCGCGGGTGACATCAACGGCGACGGTGCCGCCGACCTCTGGGTCTCAGACCCCAACGCCACCGTCCAGCTCTTCAATGAAAACAACCAACCCATTGGCGATGGCCCCGACGCCGGTGCGCTCGTCGTCCTCTACTGACGCGGTTACTCACGCTCTCTCCCGTGACGCCTTCACCCTGCGTGACGGCGTCACGTTTCTCAACCACGGCTCGTGGGGCGCCATCCCCCTCGCCGTGCAACGCCACCACCACGAGTGGCTCGCCCGCATCGAAAAACAGACCTCGCGTTTCTTCTTCCGCGAATTCGAACCACTGCTCGACGAAGCCCGCGTCGCCTGCGCCCGGTTCATCGGCGCAAACCCCGACGACTTCGCCTTCGTCCGCAACACCACAGAAGGTGTCAGCACCGTTCTCCGCTCGCTCGAACTCAACCCCGGCGACGAAATCCTCGCCACAAACCACACCTACAACGCCTGCCGCACCGCCCTCGAATTCGTCGCCCAAAAAACAGGCGCCACACCCGTCTTCGCCACCGTCCCCTTCCCACTCCGCCACCCCGAAGAAGTCCTCGACGCAATCCTCGCCCGCGTCACCCCACGCACCCGATACGCACTCATCGACCACATCACGAGCCCCACCGGACTCATCTTCCCCATCGCCGACATCGTCGCCGCACTGCGCGACCGCGGCATCGAAACCCTCGTCGATGGGGCCCACGCACCCGGCATGCTACCCCTCGACGTCACCGCCATCGACGCCGCATGGTACACCGGCAACTTCCACAAATGGACCTGCGCCCCCAAAGGCTCCGCATTTCTCGTCGCCCGCCCCGACATGCTGCCCGCCCTGCGCCCCCTCGCCCTCAGCCACGGCGCCAACTCACCCCGCACCGACCGCTCACGGTTTCGGCTTGAGTTCGACTGGCCCGGCTCGCTCGACCCAACGCCCTGGCTCGCCACCCCCTTCGCCCTCGCCACCCTCGCCACCCTCCACCCCGATGGCTGGCACGGAATCATCACCTCAAACCGCGCCAAAACACTCGCCGCACGCGACCGCCTCTGCCACGCACTCAACGTCACCCCCCCAGCCCCACACGACATGCTCGGCTCGCTCGCCGCCGTCGCGCTGCCCGACCGCCACTTCGCCCCCACCCTCGACCGCATGCCCCTCGACCCCCTCATGCTCGAACTCGACGACCGCTTCGACATCCAGGTCGTCACCCTCGCCTTCCCCACACCCCCCTCGCGCTACCTGCGCATCAGCAGCTTTCTCTACAACGACGCCGAAGACATCAATCGTCTCGTTCACGCATTGCCGCAGTGCGCCAATCTGGGGTAATATCCCCCTATGTCAAACCTGTTCATCCCCGCTGAGAGGTCCTCAGGCGAGACCCGCGTTGCCGCGTCGCCCGAGTCGGTCAAACGCTTCGTGAAGCTCGGCTTCTCCGTCGCCGTCGAGCCCGCTGCAGGCTCCCCTGCCGGATACCTCGACGCCGACTACCTCGCCGTCGGTGCCACCCTCGCCACCGACCCCGCCGCCGCCCAGCACGCCGCCGATCTCGTCGTCCGCGTCCAGCCCCCAGCCCCCGGCACCCCCGACGCCGCCTTCGCACCCGGCACCACCCTCGTCAGCTTCCTCTGGCCTCTCAACAACCGCCCCCTCACCAAAGCCCTCGCCGACGCCCGCGTCAGCGCCTTCGCCATGGAACGTGTACCGCGCATCACCCGCGCCCAGGTCATGGATGCCCTCAGCTCGCAGGCCAACCTCGCTGGCTACAAAGCCGTCATCCTCGGTGCCCACTACGCCCGCCGCATCTTCCCCCTCCTCATGACCGCCGCCGGAACCATCAAACCCGCCCGCGTCGTCATCCTCGGTGCCGGTGTCGCCGGCCTTCAGGCCATCGCCACCGCAAAACGCCTCGGCGCCATCGTCGAAGTCTCCGACGTCCGCCTCGCCGTCAAAGAGCAGGTCCACAGCCTCGGCGCCCGCTTCATCGAAGTCGAAGGCGCCGAAGACCTCACCGGCGATGGAGGCTACGCCCGAGAAGCCTCACCCGAATACCTCGCGCGCCAACAGGCCGCCGTCGCCAAGCGCATCGCCGAAGCCGACGTCGTCATCACCACCGCCAACGTCCCCGGCAAAAAAGCCCCTACGCTCATCACCGAAGACCTCGTCCGCGCAATGAAACCCGGCGCCGTCATCGTCGATATGGCCGTCGAAAGCGGCGGAAACTGCGCGCTCACCGCCCCCAACGAAGTCATCGAGCGCCACGGCATCACCATCGTCGGACTCGCCAACCTGCCCGCGCTGCTCCCCGCCAACGCAAGCGACGTCTACGCACGCAACATCCTCGCCGTCGTCGAGTACCTCTACCCAAAAGGCGTCAAAACCCTGAACCTCGACGACGAAATCGCCCGCTCCGCCTTCGTCACCCATGACGGCGCAATCCGCCACGACGACGTCCGCGCAGCCCTCGCCTGATCTTTTTCGTCTCCACCTTCTTCGTTCTCCACCTTTTTCGTCTCCACCGTCTTCGTCTTCACCGTCTTCTTCTTCACCGTCGGAGCCTGCCATGAACATCGAAGCCCTCCTCGCTGGTCTCACCGTCTTCACCCTCGCCCTCTTTCTCGGCGCCGAAGTCATCGCAAAAGTACCCCCCACGCTCAGAACCCCCCCTACATACATTACACAGCCCGGCTCCGGCT
>CAZXXB010000131.1:0-869 GCA_964644185.1 uncultured Myxococcota bacterium | reverse complement strand
TGGATTCGTCGTCACCGACCGCATGTTGCGCATGTTCCGCAAACGCTAACCCCCTCGCGCCGACGCAACGACAACTCGCCCAACGAGGCCCATCATGACCGTCATCGTCCAACTCAGCTACCTCGCAGCCGCAATCGCCTTCATCCTCGGGCTCAAACTCCTCTCCCGCGTCAAAACCGCCATCACCGCCAACAAAATCGCCGCCGTCGGCATGCTCTTCGCCATCGTCGGCGCCGCCCTCGAATCCAACATCCTCGACTGGCGCTGGGTCATCCTCGGCATCGCCATCGGCTCGGCCATCGGCACATGGTCGGCCCTCAAGGTCGAAATGACCAACATGCCCCAGCTCGTCGCCCTCTTTAACGGACTCGGCGGCGCCGCCTCGGCCTTCGTCGGCGCGGCCTACGTCCTCGAACTCACCAACGCCCAAAAACCCCTCGGCATCATCGACGGCATCGCCACCGGACTCTCCCTCCTCGTCGGCGCCGTCACCCTCTCTGGCTCAATCATCGCATGGGCCAAACTCGATGGACGCATGCGCGACGCACCCATCCTCCTCCCCGCACGCCACGTCATCAACGCCGCACTTCTCGTCGGCTCGCTCGTCGCCGCCGTCGCCTTCGGCTTCGTCGAAGACCCCACCATCGCCCTCGCCATCACCCTCGCCGTCTCGCTCGCCGCACTCGTGCTCGGCATCGGCCTCGTCATCCCCATCGGGGGTGCCGACATGCCCGTCGTCATCGCCCTCCTCAACGCCTACTCCGGCATCGCCGCCGCCATGACCGGGTTCGTCCTCAACTCCTCACTCCTCATCATCTCGGGCTCACTCGTCGGCGCCTCCGGCATCATCTTGACGCAAATCATGTGCA
>CAZXXB010000130.1:4882-10521 GCA_964644185.1 uncultured Myxococcota bacterium | reverse complement strand
GGCTCTGCGTCTGTGGGCTCTGCGTCTGTGGGCTCTGCGTCTGTGGGCTCTGCGTCTGTGGGCTCTGCGTCTGTGGGCTCTGCGTGGGCGGTGCGGGCAGGCAAAAAGCTGGCGAGCGTGAGGCAGGCGAGCGCAGAGAAAGCGGCGATGTGGCGCGGTCCGAGCATGGCGGCGCACTTTAGCACGGGGTTGCGCGCGGCGCTCACGAACGGCGTACGCTGTCAGACCGAGCGGACGAACGCGGGTTCACCGAGAAGGCGCATGAGTCGCGGTAGATAGGCGGCGAGGCGCGAGGGTTCGCCCGCGGGCACGGCTTCGGCAATGACGATGCGGACGCGGTGGTTGTCGTCGCTGAAGCGGGCGTGGAGGCGCGCGAGCAGGCCCACGTGTTCGCTGAGGATGCGCTCGTCGAGGACGATGCGGGCGACGCGTTCGTTGTGGGCGAGGTCGAGGGGGGCGGCGGGGTCGCTGACGGGGATTGAGCGGACGGCGCGGGCTTCGAGTTGGCGGACGGTGGCGGCGCGCTCGTTTTTGTCGTGGAGCATGACGAGGGTGACGGGGGTCGGCGCGGCGTGAGGGGTGGTCGTTGTAAGGGCTTCAGGGTGCGCGCGGAGTTGCGAGGGGGGTTGCGAGGGGGGCTCACCTTCGGGGGTGGCGGCGTCACTGGTGGTGAGGGGAGGGGTTTCGCGGTCGGCGTGCTTCCAGAACATTGGGGTCCTTTCGCGCGGCGTGCCGCGCCCTGTTTGCGCCGGTTGCTCGTGCTGGGACGAGCCGTTTCACGAAAGGTGAGCAACTCTTGTGCCGCGATTGGCTGTGAAGTGCCTGCGATGTGCCCGTGACTCGTCTTTCGTGTTCTTCCGGTTGCCTTACCCGATGCGTCCATTGCAGCGCCGTTGCTGGGGTTTTTCTACTTTTTGGGTTGTTTTTGTTGGGCGGTGTCGTGGCGGTGCGGGGGGTGTGCGGGGTCGGTGCTGCGTGGGTGTGATGCGGGTGTGATGGGGGTGTTTGGTGGTTTTTCGTCGTGGGGTGTGCGGTTTTTTCTTCCGAAAGCGACAGATTTTGCAGGCGGTCTGCACACAAATCTGACAGGCGGGATTTTTTTGGGGGGGGCGAGGGGCGGCCAATTCGAGGGATCAGGGGCTGTGGCACGTTCAAATTCTATCCAGAGACGCCTTTGCCAACCAGCGGTATAGGAAAACGCGAACGGTAGAAGAACTGTGTTACACGATGGAAGGAGGCGCGAATGGACAAACTTACCCTGACCAATCCATTGTTCGTGGCTTACACGATCGCCGCGGCGATCATGATCATCAAGGTCAAGTCGATGTCGTGGCTGACGGTCGCGCGGATGATGAAGGCCAACGGCGGCTTTCGAGCACCCGAAGACGCGAAGCGGTCGCCGTTGAATCCGAAACCCGATCCCGCCCAGCTCGGCAAGGAAGAGAGCGTCGAGCGTATCCGGCGTATCCACTTGAATGACCTTGAGAACGTGCCGTTCTTTCTCGTCGCTGGCTTCCTGTTCATCTTGACCGACCCGCCGCTACTGCTCGCGCAGGTGCTGCTGTACGGCTACGTCGTGACGCGGCTGCTGCACTTTCTCGCATACCTGACGGCGCAGCTGCACGACATCCGCGCCGCGCTGTGGACGCCTGGATCGCTCGCGATCATCTACATGGCAGGCCACTCGCTGATCGCAGCCGTGCGCGCGTGAAGGACGCGACGCACGCGATCAAGCGCTGGATGACAGGCAGATCGGCATAGGGGGCGTGGTGCGGGGTGGTTTCAGATGCGGGCCCTTTGACGGCGGGGGCCAAGCATACGACACTCGGTTGATGATGACGGGTGGCGAAAAGCTGACGCGGGTGGATGCGCTGTTTTTGAACTTCGGTGCCGATGGTGAGGCGCTTGCCGCGGCGCGCTCGCTGCGGGCGTCGTATGCGGCGTATCGTGGGGGCGACGTGCAATTGCACATCGTGCGGGTTGATGTTCCGGTCAATCGAGAGGCGGTGCGCGATGGGGCAGGGGGTGGCCGGGGGGTGGCGAACGGGGTGACGTTCGGCGCGGGGGTGGGTCCGTTCGATGAGGTGGCGCGGCTCGAATACAACGATGGGTATGGGGCGAATATGAACGCGGCGGTGGCGGCGGTGACGGCGCGCGATGCGGTAGACCCGGCGAGCGGTGCGCTGCTGCTGCTGAATTGCGATCTCGTGTTTGAGGAGGGTTTTTTTGGGGCGCTGTGTCGCGCGTATCGCGATGATGCGGTGCTGGGTGCGGCGTTGTTGCGCGAGGCGGATGCGGGCGGTGCGGTGCGGGTCGTCGAGGCGCTGGGGATGCGGGTGTCGGCGCGGGGGAGGCATTTGCAGAATGGCGCGGGGCTCGCGCTCGATGTGGCGGTGGCAAAGCTCGCGGCAACGCAGCCGCACGATAAAGGGGGAGGGGGTGCGCTGGCGGGCGGCGCGCTGGCGGTGGATGCCGTTCCGGGGACGGCGATGATGATGAGCCGTGGGCTTTTTGCGCGACTCGATGGGTTTGAGCCGTCGTGGTTTCTCTATTTTGAAGATGCGGATTTGTGCAGGCGGGCGCGCGAGATGGGGGCGCGTGTGGTGGTGGTGACCGATGCGCTGGCGATGCACGCGGGGCATCGCTCGGTGCGCGATGATGCGCGGATGTACTACGCGACGCGGAGTCATGTTTTGTATCAGCGGCGGTGGGGGCGTCGAAACAGTTCGTTGCGCGGCGCGTTGCACGAAACAATCGACCTTGCAGCGGTGGTCGGCTACAATGCGCTGTATGCGTTGAGGCGGCGCGACTCGTCGCACGGCAGGCTCGCGACGACGGCTGAACGCGGCGAGCGATTTCGTTCTGTGCTGCGTGGCGCGTGGAGCGCGCTGAAAGATGATCGCGGCAGATGATGTGCGGCAGGCGATACGCTGCAGACGATGAAGGGCAGACGAGAGCGAGGCAACGATGCAGGGCTTTTCGACACCACAAGCCGAACGTGCCGCAAGAGAGCGTCGGGGCAACCTGATCGTCGTGCCGGCGTACAACGAAGAGCGCTACATTCATCACGTGTTGCAGGGGCTGAAGCTGTTACGTCCGGAAGATGACGTGCTGGTGATTGATGATGGGTCGACGGATGCGACGGCGGCGATTGCGCATGCGGCGGGGGTGGCGGTTGTGCGGCATCCGTTTAATGCGGGGTACGGGGTGACGTTGCAGACGGGGATCAAGTTTGCGCTGTCGCATGGGTACACGACGTGCGTGACGTTTGATGCGGATGGTCAGCACGAGCCGCGGGCGATTGAGACGGTGGTGGGTGCGCTGCGCGAGGGTCGTGGTGACCTGATTATTGGGTCGCGGTATCTGGGCGAGGGGTATCGGAATCCACCGCATAAGCGGCTGGCGGTGTGGGCGTTTTCGCGGGTGGCTGCGCTTGCGACGGGGCGGGCGATCAGCGACCCGACGAGTGGGTTCAGGGGATTCAATCGGCGGGCGATGCGGTTTTATGCGACCGATGCGTTGCCGGATACGTTTCCGGATGCGGATGCGGTGATCATGTCGCATCGTGCGGGGCTGACTGTGAGCGAGGTGTCGGTGAAGATGTATGTGCACGAGACGAAGCGCTCGATGCACGCGGGGTGGCGGTCGGTCGCGTACGTGTTGAACATGATGTTTTCGATTGTGGTGACGTTGTTGCGGCGCGATGAGGCTCCGGGTGAGGAGGTCGAGTTTGGGGCGGGTGGATTGAATGCGCTGGGTGAGATGGGCGAGAGGCGTGTGGCGGGTAACGCCGTGACGGTTGAACGCTGACCCATGACGTCGCAGCAGAAACTTTTTGCGATTGCCGTTTCGCTCGCGCTGGTCGTGTTTGTGTTTGAGCTTGTGCGGCGGCGGCGGTTGCGGGTCGAGTATGCGTGGTTGTGGCTGGCGACGGCGGCGGGGATATTGGTGCTGGTGGTGCGCTACGACTGGCTTCAGGCAATTACCCACGCGATTGGGGCGGTGCTGCCGACGACGACGCTGTTTATTTTTGCGCTGCTGTTTTTGATTGTGACGGGGATACACTTTTCGACGCGGGTGACGCTGCTCGTGACGCAGCAGAAGAACCTTGCGCAAGAGGTGGCGTTGTTGCGGTTTGAGCTGGAACAAAGGCAGGCGCGCGATGCCGCGGGTGCGGTTTCATCAAGTGCAGACGTGGCGAGTGCAGACGTGGTGAGTGCAGACGTGGTGAGTGCAGGTGTGGCGAGTGACGGTGTAACGCGTGACGGTGTGAAGCGTGAAGGCGTGGCGCACGAGAAACCAGCGCACGAGAAACCAGCGAATGAGCCGTGATGCAGCGGGGATTGCCGCCACCGACACGTGACGAGGTGCGCGCGGCGAGATCCGAGGCGCGTGATGAGCTTTTCGCGATGCGGGCGGAAGAGCGGATTGCGCGGGCGTCGGGGTTGCGGCTAGCGTTCTTGCAGATTGGGGCGATTGGCGCGGTGGCGGCGATTGTGGCGATGGGGTTGTCGCTGACGACGGTGGATTTGCGTGGGTATAGTCGCGTGCATGTGTCGCCGCACATCGTGCCGGGTGAGGCGGTGGCGTTGCGGGCGAGTTATGTCGATGGTGAGCGGCGTGAGTTGGCTCCGACGTTTGCGATGCGGGCGCGGCTATTGGCGGCGACGGATGGGGAGGCGCTGTTTGAGACGGTGCTGGGCGCGGCAAGCCCGTTTGAGCCGGTCTCGTTTGTGATTCCGAAAACGATGCGGTTGACGCAGGCGTCGCACCTTGCGGTGACGCTTACGCACGGGGTGGATCGCGATGATGTGGTGATTGCCCTCACGACGACGCCGGGCAGCGCGACGAGCTGTTTGACGATGCGGGTGCCGATTACGGTGTCGGCGGCGGAGATTGATGCGTACCACGCGCGGCTGGCGGCGGGTGAGACCGAGCGGGCGTTTGGGCTCATCGAAAAGCCGTTTCCAGAAATGCGGGAACGGGCGGCCCCCGCATGGCATGTGTATCCGGAAGGGGGGGTGATGCGACGTGGTGCGCCGCAGCGGGTGTTTGCGGTGCTGGATGGCGATGAAGAGTCAGCGACGCCGACGTTGCAGGTGTTTGGGCCCGCGACATGGAGCTACGACACCCCCTATGCCCCTCCCGACATTTTTATTCAGCTACCGCGGGCGCGACGAGAGGGGGCACAGGCATTTCGGAGAGGGGGAGAGCTACCGCGGGCGCGACGAGAGGGGGCACAGGCATTTCGGAGAGGGGGAGAGCTACCGCCTGCCGCGCGAGAAAAGGCACAGGTTTTGATTCCGGCGCCGGGGAGCGAGCTGACGGTGCCGATGCGGTTTGCGATCAACGTGCCGTCGGTGTTTGCGCGGCGCGACAAGGCGATTGAGGTGACGGTGTCGGATGCGGTGGGGACGGGGCTCGTGCAACTCGATGTGTTTGACCGGCATGGGTGGCGCTATGCGGCGGTGTCGCGACGTGCGGGGGCGATGCGGCGGTTTGAGGTTCCGGCGTTTGCGCTGTCGGCGGGGTTGAACTGCGTGCGGGTCTCGACGACGCCAGCGCAGCCGACGACGAGCGCGCCCGAACGGTGCCTGTTCGTGCTGCACGAGGGTGCGGGGGCGGGTGATGCGGGGGTG
>CAZXXB010000130.1:0-4826 GCA_964644185.1 uncultured Myxococcota bacterium | reverse complement strand
GGGCGGGGGCGGGTGATGGCGGGGGCGCGGGGCAGCCTGCAGATCAGGTTGCGCAAGCAGAAGCAGGAGAAGAAGAAGCAGGAGAAGAAGAAGAAGAAGAGCATGTGGCCGAGGCGTTGCTGACACGTGTGGTGGCGCGGGGTTGCACGCTCGGTGTGGTGAGTGAGACGCGCGAGTCGCGGCGCGACATGCTGGCGGCGACGGTGGGGGTGTGGCGGACGGTGATTTTTGCGGTGGTGCTGTGCATTGCTATCGGTAGCATCGCCTACACGCTGAGCGAGATGTTGCGTGCGCAGCGGGCGATGCGGCGGCTTGCGGCGCATGCTTCGGCGCTCAGTGATGAGCCGGATGCGGTTCCGCTCAAGGCGGGGGCGATGACGTATCGGCACGCGTGGACGACGATGGTGCTGACGTTGCTCGTGATGGTGGCGCTGTGGGGCGGGGTGCTGTTTTTGCTGCGGGCTATCTGGTGGGGCGCGGCGGTGTGATGGCGGTGAGGTGCGGGAGTGGTGGGGGGGGTTCAAGCGAAACGAGCGGGGTGCGTGTCGTCGTCACCCCGCCCGCGTGGTCTGTCGTGAACGTCGCGCGACGTTATTTCAGCTTGTAGATTTTGCCGTTGCAGATGGTGAGCAGCGCGCCGTCGTCGGTGATGGCGGGGTCGTAGCAGAAGCCCTGGGCCGCGCCGAGCGGTTTGACTTTGAACATCTCGGTGCCGTCGGTGTTGTATCCGGCGATCTCGCCATCGAAGCTCGAGATGTAGGCGTTGCTGTTTTTGTCGACGACGATTTCGCCGAAGGGGCGAATGGTGCCGACGCCGTTGGGGACCGAGGGGGCGTTGTCGTCGGTTGCGTAGTAGAGCCATCCGCCGCCCTCGACGGGGGTTTCAGAGGTGGAGATGGCGTACCATGTGCCGCCTTCGGGGGCGTTGGCGAAGCTTGGGGTTGGGCGCATGCCGACGTTGAGCGTGAGTTCGCGGGTGGCGCTGAAGAAGTTGACGTATTGGGTGAAGGTATTCATCGAGACGGTGACGCCGAATGCGCCGTCGTCGAAGATGCTGGTGCGCATCGCGCCGGGGGCGTCGTCGAACGAGACGGGGGTTTGCACGTCGAACGAGAAGAGTTCGTCGCCCGATTCGCGGTCGTAGCCTTTCAATGAGGGGAAGCCTTCACCCTGGGTGACGTAGAGGGTGTCGTCGAAGAGGGCGAGCGAGGCGAGCGTGCCGGCGCCAAGTCCGGTGACTTTCCAGAGTTCATCGCCGTCGGGGTCGGTGGCGGTGAGTTGGCCACCGGCGAGGGTGTAGAGGTTGCCTTCGCTGTCGGCGACGAGCTCGACGCTGGGGGTGAATCCGCCTGAGATGAAGTTGGTTTCGAAGGTGGTCGCGCCATCGGCGTCGAGTTTGATGAGCCATGCGTTTTCGGTGCAGCCGACGACCGAGCCGTCGGCGAGCAGGAGGGGGTCTTCGATGAAACGTCCGAGGGTGGGGGCGGGGCTTGCGGGCTTGCGCCACACCTCGGTGCCGTCGGCGTCGAATTTGACGAGTTGTTTGCCAGCGACCGAGTAGACGGCGCCATCGGGGCCGATGGTGGGGGTGACGCTGACGGCGTCTGAGCCTTTGTCTGAGAGGGTGGCGAAGAGGGTTGCGGTGGGTGTTCCGGTGGGGCCGGCGTAGGGGCTGACGTTGTTGCGTTGCGGGCAGTAGCGGTTCATCGGGCGGATGGCGCCAGCGAGCAGGCCGTCGGTTGCGCCGCAGAGGCTGGCGGGGGGTTCGGCGCAGGCGCCGTCGAGGCAGGTGAGTCCGGCAGAGCAGGTGCCGCACGAGCCGCCGCAGCCGTCGTTTCCGCAGACGTTCGAGCCGCACGCGGGGGTGCAGGTTCCATCGGGGACGCAGAGGTTTTCGGTGCAGATGGTGCCGGTGCCGCAGACGCCGCAGATGCCGCCGCAGCCGTCGTTGCCGCAGATGTTTTCACCTTCACCGCAGGTGGGGGTGCAGGTGTCGTCGGGGGTGGTGGCGGTGCCGACGCGGACGGAGAAGGCGAGGATGTCGAAGACGAGGCTGTTGCCGCTGACGGTGACGTTTTCGACTTCTTCCCAGGTCTGGTCGGTTTCGGTTTCGCGCACGTAGACGGTGTAGCGCTTGCCGGTGACGAGGGGTTTGGTGAGGGGCATGGTGACGCGGACGGGGTTTTTGAAGGTGATGCCGTGGGGGGTGAAGGTCCACTGGGCGGTGACGGCGTCGTTGTCGGGGGGGAGCGGTGCGCTCACGGTTTTCTGGCTCTGGATGCGGACCTCGGTCTCGACGTCGAGGGCGCCGAAGGGGACTTCGATGATGAGGTCTCCGGCGTTGATGGTGGTGGCGGTGCCGCTGATGACGTCGCGCACGTCAACGTCGGGGGCGTCGTCGTCGTCGGTTGCGTCGTCGTCGTCGGCTGCGTCGTCGTCATTGCCTGCGTCATCGTCGTCGGCAGCGTCGTCGTCGTCGGCAGCGTCGTCGTCGTCGGCAGCGTCGTCGTCGTTGCTCGCGTCGTCGTCGTTGCTCGCGTCGTCGTCGGTGTCGGCGCCTGTGTCGGTGCTGTCGTCGTCGTCTGTTGTGTCGTCGTCGTCACCGCAGGCTGCGAGCGAGAGGGTGAGCGCGAGGGTGAGGGTGAGGGTGAGCGGATGACGGGCGTTGGCGACGGGCATGATGAAACCTCGGTTGGGGTTGCGGTGTGTATACGCGACCGCGGGCCGGGGGGTCAAAAGGGAGGCGGGCAATCAGATTGGGGGGGCGGCGAGCGGGTCTTTCGGGTGTCACAACGCGGCGCGTCGAAACGAATCACGAGAGGGGACTTGCGGCGCGGCGGGGCAGAGCGTAATCTTTCGACCTGTCTGGCGACGATTCTTGCCGCTCCGTGATGCGAACGTGTGTTTGCGTGCGGGCGTGGGGTTTGTCTGTTTGAGCCTTTTGGGGTGCGACCGTGCCCGCTGAGGCCTGATGGATTTTGTGTTAAACCGTGTGGCCGATGTGCCGCACCCGCGCCCACGGCGAAGTGCCACGGGCGTTTGCGCAAGAGAGTTCTTCGATGCAGCACACGACGATTTCACGCTTGTTTTCGACCGCGCTTGTCGCGGTTGCCGTGTTTGCAACGTCATGCGGTGGCGATGAGAATCCCGACACGGGCGACGACACGAGCACGACCGACCCGTGCATCGTCGACAAGTGTAGCGCCGAGTGTGGCAAGTTCGATTGTTGCGAGACGACTGAAGATTGCCCGGGGCTTGATCAGTGCTGCGGCGAAGACGGCATCTGCACCGACGACCCCGACGAGTGCGCGCCCGACACCACGACGCCAGAGTGCGAGACGAGCAAAGACTGCCAGGAGGGTCTGTGCTGCAAAGCGGGCGTTTGTACGGGCGAGGGTTGCGCGCCGCTCGGCGGTATCTGCTTGAGTGACGGCGACTGCGAGAGCCCGTTCTGCTGCCGCGACCTCGACCCGAACGATGACAAGCCGGCTGAGTGCACGGCCTTGTGTGGCACGGTGGGTGAAGATTGCAGCGCGGAGAATCCGTGTGAGGGTGAAGGCGAGTGCTGTAGCGATGTGACGAACAAATGCACGACCGACCTATCGCAGTGTGCGGCGGGTGGGGTTTGTGGGCCGCCGTCGCGGTGCGAAGAAGAGAATGGTCCGGCACCCGCGGGTCAGCGCTGGGTGGGTAACCAGACGACGCAAGATTGCGCGTTGCAGTGCGACATCGGGTTTGTGCGGGTTGAGAATGAAGACGAAGATGCGCCGCTCGAGTGCGAAGAGCAGGTGACGGCGTGTTCGAGCGAGTGTCCGCCAGAGAACCCTGAGTGCATACCGGCGGTGAAGTGCTGGAACGGTGAAGAGTGCCTGACGTTGGCCGATTTTGTGCGTGCGGAGGGGTGTGATTCGGGTGCGCAGGTTGACGCGTGTGGCGAGGTGGCGTGCGCGTGCCGCAATGACGTCGAGTGCACCGACCGTCGCACCGAGTGCATCAACGCGGCGACGAAAGAGTGCATCAAGATTGAAGATTATGCGGTCGAGTGCGATGCGCGGACGCAAGACCCCGAGCGCGATCTGGGCACGGGTGAGTGTGTGTGTGGGCCGAAGAAGTGCGAGACCGATGCGGATTGTTGTCCATCGTATGGTTGTGCGCGGACGAAGACGTGCGTGCCGACGCTGCAGTGCGAGAGCGATGCGCAGTGCAACAAGAACCTTGGTGCGATTTGCGACGTGCTCGACGGGTTTGGTGGTGGCAGTTCGAGCTACTGCCAGCTTGGGCGTCCGCTCAACAGCGGCAAGTGCCCGGTGGGTAAGCGACTGTTTGCGGGGTATTGCATTGACGACCTGCCGTGCAATGGTGGGTGTCCATCGGGTCAGGTGTGCGAGCCGTTCAAGAATACGTGTATTCCGGCGCCTGAGGCGTGCACGGCGTCGTGTGGTGCGGGGGAGATCGCGGTGTTCACGAGCATCGAGGGCGCGCTTGATCAGGACAACTACTGCCCCGATCTGTCGTGCAAGTGCGAGGCGGTGCCAGATAT
Source organism: uncultured Myxococcota bacterium (assembly GCA_964644185.1). Taxonomy (GTDB): domain Bacteria; phylum Myxococcota; class JAJVIH01; order JAJVIH01; family CAZXXB01; genus CAZXXB01. The sequence goes on along the minus strand of CAZXXB010000130.1, from coordinate 286 downwards.
TCTCGCAGGCGATTCGTCGCTGTGGAGCGAGATCGTGGTGCTGGGTGGTGTTGTGTATGGGTCGGCGTACAACCAGACGTATGGCGATCTCGTGTTTGTCGAGTTTGAGGCGGCGAGCCCGGGTCAGCCGGTGTCGGTCGAGTACCTTGATGGTGTTCCGGCGGCGGGCAAGCTGCAGGGGCCGCCCGATGGGGTGCGCGGTGGCAATGATGTTCCGGGCCCGAACGTGGGTCAGTACACGGCGATTGCGGCGGCGGGGACGACGATTCACGTGAGCTACTACGAC
>CAZXXB010000129.1:5451-10619 GCA_964644185.1 uncultured Myxococcota bacterium | reverse complement strand
TTTTCTCGATGCTGAGGCGATGCGCGCGTTTGAGGTGGCGCAGCCGTTTTCGAACACCCCGCGTGGACTCATCGGAGGTGACGAGGTCAACTTTTCGTTCGGCTTCATGGTCGAGATTTCGGCCAACCCGTCGCTGAACCTGTTTCGCTACAACGCTCCGGGACAATAGGCTCGTGGACGACAGGCTCGTAGGAGATAGACCTCTCTGCAACAGGCTCCCGAATTGAAACAGAACGCCCCGACATGCCGCACCTCGTGACCCACCTCATGACACGCAGCGCAACCCACATTGAACCCGCTCGCAACCCGCTCTTCCGGGTCGGTTGCACGGCGATTTGCGCGCTCGTGATGATTCTTTTTTCGCTGACCGGATGTCACTCGAAAGAGGCCGCGGCCCGTCAGGAATTTCTCGCGGCAGTGCTCAAAGAAGACAGCGGCGACCTCGACGGCGCCATTGCCGCGCTTGAGGCGTTTCTCAACGTCTACGGTGAAACGTCGCCCGCGCAGCAGGCGCGCGAAGAGTTGCAAGAGCTTGAGAAGATTCGGCAAAGTGAGCCCGCGAAGCGCGAAGAGACGCTGCAGAAGCTCGTCGCGGCGGCGGCTCTCTGGCACAAAGAGCAACGCGCGCAGCCACGTGCCGCCGACCCGCTCACGGGGGCTCTCGCGCCCCCTCTGCCCGACTTCGAGACCCATGTCATCGAAGAGTCGTTCAACGTCGTCGTCGGCGATTTGCGCAAGCTCGCGCTGCTTGTCCACGTGAGTTGTCGCGGCTTCTACCGCCGCAACGGGCGCTACACCCCCGATGCGGCGTTGCTCGGCGTCGAGTGGGATACCGCGCGCTATGATGCGCTCGTGATTCCATTTGGGCGCACGCGCGATGGCGGCTATCAGGGCTACACCATCGAAGTGACCGACAAGGTTTATCGGGCGACGATCATCATGAAGCAGACGGGTGAGATGTTTCTGAAGGTGCGCGAGAAGGTGTTTATCGAGGCGCTCTATGGCATGCCGACCGTCGCGGCAAAGTGACGTTGTGCGTGCGTCTCGCTGTCGCGGCGACAACGAAGTCAGTGCCTGCGGCGCCGCGCGACGAGCAGGTGAAACGCGAGCGTCGAGGCGATAAGCAGCGCGAGGGTTTGAAGCAGCGTCAGAATGTAGTAGCGCTTACCGGTCTCACCGACTTTGAAACTTCCGTGAACAAGCTCAGGCTGACTCTGAGCAAATGCCGGATGGGCGATGACGACGAGCGAACCGATGACGACGACGGCGACGACGAACACGACCACGACGCGAGCACGCGAGCGCGGCGACGCGCCGTTTCGGCTCAGCGTGGTCTGGCTCGCGGCGCTCTTCGTGTACGCGTTACCCAACATGCTGTTTCACCGGATCGCCAATGAATTGGCCGATAAGCTCTGGGTGGGTCGAGTCTCGGCATCGCAGTTTCACGCCGAGACGATGCAGGTGTGGCTCGTGCTTGCGTTCGCCCTTATCGCGGCCATCGCGGGCATCGTCGCCAGCAGCGCGCGGCCCGCCTTCTGGGCTTCGCGCCTTGCGATGGCGCTTGGGTTCATTGGCGTGTGCCACCTTTATCTGATTGTCGTCAACATCGAGGTTGTCCACTTCGTGCAATACGCGGTGATGGGGTTTCTCGCGTTGAAGGCGGTGGGCGCGGCGACCCCTGCGTTTGTCGTCGCGACGCTCATCGGTGTGGCTGATGAGGCGCTGCAGTACTACGTGCTCTATGCCAATTTTCCGCAACGATCGAAGCTCTACCTCGACGGCAACGACATGGTGATCAACGCCGCCGGGGTTTTTGTTGGTCTTGTGGTCACGCTCGCGGCCTATGACCGACGCGGGCAGGGAGGTGCGAGGTGAACTCGCGCGTCGTCGTCGCCGGCATCACGGGGTATACCGGGCGCCATCTTCTGCCACTGTTGTCGCAGCGTGAGTGCCGGTTTGCCGTGCGCTCTGCGACGGCGACGAAGTCACCGTGGACGGCGGACCGCCGTGTGGTTGCGCTCGACACGCTTACCGACTCCGCGACGTTGAAGCCGTTGATGCAGGGGGCCGACGTGGCGGTGTGCCTCGTGGGCACGCTGCGGCGTTACTTCGACCGGGGCGACACGTATGATTCGGTAGACATCGCGATACCCCGCGCGATGGCCGAGGCGGCAAAAGGCACGAGCGTCAAACGGCTCGTGCTGCTGAGTTCGCTTGGCGCGGGCAGCCTTCCGGGGGCGTACCTCGACGCGAAGCGCGAGGCCGAAAAAGCGTTCATCACGAGCGGAATCGCGTGGGTCGTGTTGCGTCCATCGCAGTTCATGGGGGCAAGCGATGATGGAGACCGTTCGTTCGAGCGGCGGTTTCCGCGGGCAATTGACCCGCTGTTTGGCCTGTTGGCGCGGGTGCCGTTTCTCACGGGTGTGGTCAACGACGTTCGCCCGATACCGGTGGCACGCCTTGCGCTTGCGTTGAAGACGATTTGCGATACACCGGCGTACGATAATCGCGTGCTTTCGGGCCGTCACCTCTGGCAAATGACCGAGCCGCGTGAGCAAGAGCCGGGGTTACACGTCGCGCGCGATTGAGTTGCGCGGGTTTGCTCGCGAAGCGACGAGCGAACGTTGAAAGGGTAGAGAAGCGACCATGGGCAAAGCAACCTGGAACGAGCGCCAGCGTACACTGCGTGCGAGCGCGGGTGCGACCGGCGCGAGAGACGAGCATGGCAGCGGGGCCGATGGCGACGCTCACTCGGTTTCGCGCGGGGGGTCTGACTGGCCGTTCGAAAATCGGCTGCGTAGCCCCGACTTCGACGCATCGGCGAACGCTGGCCTGTTGCGGGGTGGCTATGCAACCGGTGCATCGTCGAGCGGGTCGTCGTCACGCGGGTCGGGGCGCGGCTCACTCTCGTCGGTTGCGGGCATACCGCTGCGCAGCGCGCGCGTGAAATCGGCGGGTGCGTCGAAGGCCCGGAAGACGAACCTCGCGACGGCAAAGTCGACGAAAAAGAAGGAAGCATGACGCGATGAAGTTGAACCGCGAACAGGTGCTGCATATTGCGAAGCTCGCGCGCCTCGACCTTTCAGAGAGCGACACCGAGCGGCTAATGCACGACCTCACCAGCATTCTTGATTACGTTGATGAGTTGCGCGCACTCGATGTCTCGGGCGTCGAGCCGATGTCGCACGCCGTCGCGATGGCGACCCCTGAACGTGCCGATGTCGCGCAACCGTGGCTGACGCGCGAGCAGGCGCTCTCGAACACGGCTGACGTACGCGATGGACTCGTCGTCGTGCCGCGCATCATCGGCGAGGCGGAGTGACACCATGAGTACGAACGACGCACTGGTGCTTGATCTTCCGGCGCATGAGCAGGCTTCGCTGATCTCGGCGGGCAAGCTCTCGGCGAGCGAGCTTGTCGCGATGCAGCGGGCCCGTATCGAGGCGGTTGACGAGACGCTCAACAGCGTCGTCGCGCGCACGTTCGAGCTTGCGGCGGCGCAGGCAAAAGCACTCGACGAGCAACGCGCGCGCGGCGTGGCCGCGTCGCCGCTTCACGGCACGACGATTGGCCTCAAAGACATCTTTCTCACCGAGGGTGTCTCGACCACCTGCGCTTCAAAAATTCTGCGTGGGTACATACCGCCCTACGACGGCACCCCGACGCGCAAGTGTTATGAGGCGGGGCTCGCGCTCATCGGCAAGCTCAATCAGGATGAGTTTGCGATGGGCTCGTCGAACGAGACGTCGGCCTATGGGCCCTGTCATAATCCGTGGGATACGACGCGGACGCCGGGCGGCTCATCGGGTGGTTCCGCGGCGGCGGTGGCGGCGGGGTTGTGCTCGCTTTCACTTGGCACCGACACGGGTGGCTCGATTCGCCTTCCGGCGTCGTATTGCGGTGTCGTGGGGTTGAAGCCGACCTACGGGCGCGTGTCGCGGTTTGGCGTGATTGCGTTTGCGTCGTCGCTCGATCAGGTGGGTCCCATCACGCGTGATGTGCGCGACGCGGCGTTGCTGTTGCAGGCCATCGCGGGCAAAGACCCGCGTGACTCGACGAGTGTCGATGCGCCCGTGCCCGACTACGCGGCGGCACTTACGGGCGACGTCAAAGGTCTGCGCGTCGGCGTGCCCGAAGAGTATTTTGGCGAGGGTGTCGAGCCGGGGGTGCGCGCCGCTGTCGAGGCGGCGTTGAAGGCGTATGAGGCGCTGGGGGCGACGCTCGTGCCGGTGTCGCTGCCGCACTCAAAATATGCGGTCGCGACCTACTACATTCTGGCGACGGCTGAGGCGTCGAGCAACCTCGCGCGGTACGACGGTGTTCGTTACGGTCCGCGTGCTGGCGATGCCGACAACCTCGTCGAGATGTACACGCGCACGCGCGAGCAGGGGTTCGGACTCGAGGTGAAGCGGCGCATTTTGCTGGGTACGTTCGTGCTCAGCCACGGCTACTTCGATGCGTACTACATCGGGGCGCAGAAGGTGCGCGCGTTGATAAAGCGCGACTTCGATGCGGCGTTCGAAAGGTGCGATGTGATCGCGGGGCCTGCGGCGCCGGTGCCGGCGTTCAAGCTTGGCGAGAAAAGTGCCGACCCACTCGCGATGTACCTGCTCGACGTGCTGACGATACCGTGCAATCTCGCGGGGCTTCCGGGGCTTTCCGTACCATGCGGATTCACGCCGGAAGGGTTGCCGGTGGGGTTGCAGCTTCTGGGTCGTGCATTTGATGAGGCGACGTTGTTGCGCGCGGCACATGCTTACGAACAGGCGCACGCGTGGCACCGGGCAAGACCAACGATCGGGGGGTGACCGGCGGTTCTCCAACGCTGGTTTCCGCCAACGAAATAAACCATGTCAAAACTCGAAAAATACCTTGAAAAATACGAGCCGGTGATTGGCCTTGAGGTGCACGCGCAGCTCAACACCAGCACCAAACTCTTTTGCAACTGCGCCAACGAGTTCGGCTCGACGCCCAACACCAATGTGTGTCCGGTGTGTCTTGGTCACCCCGGCGTGCTGCCTGTGCTCAACCACGAGGCCGTCACGCTCGCCATCAAGGCCGCCCTCGCGCTCAACCTCACCGTGCACGAAGACAGCCGCTTCGCGCGCAAGAACTACTTCTACCCCGACCTGCCAAAAGGCTACCAAATCTCGCAGTTCGACCGCCCC
>CAZXXB010000129.1:0-5311 GCA_964644185.1 uncultured Myxococcota bacterium | reverse complement strand
CGAACTCGGCGGTCGATTACAACCGCGCCGGCGTCCCGCTCGTCGAGATTGTCTCCGAGCCCGACATTCGCAGCTTCGTTCAGGCTGGTGCGTACATGCGTCAGCTTCGCTCGATTCTGCGCTACACTGGTGTGTGCGACGGCGACATGGAAAAGGGATCGCTGCGCTGCGACGCCAACGTGTCGGTGCGTTTGCGTGGCGAGACCAGGTTCGGCACGCGCACCGAGACCAAAAACGTCAACTCGTTTCGCTTCGTTGAAAAGGCGATCGAGTACGAGTTTTTGCGCCAGTGCGAAGTGATCGAGTTTGGCGGCAGGGTGACGCAGGAGACGCGCCTGTGGGATGGCGTGAAGGGCGTCACGCGTCCGCTGCGCAGCAAAGAAGAGGCGAGCGACTACCGCTATTTTCCAGAGCCCGACCTGCCCCCGCTCGTCGTCGAGCGCGACCGCATCGAAAAGCTGCGCGTCACGGTGCCCGAGCTTCCGGTCGCGCGTGCGATTCGCTTCAATGTCGAGCTTGCGTTGCCGCATTACGACGCGGGGGTGCTGACGAGCGAGCGCGAGATTGCCGATTACTTCGAGGCCGCGCTTTCGGTGCTTTCCGCTGCTGAAAACAAGGGCGACGCGGCGAAGCATGAGCAGGCCAAAGCGATCTCGAACTGGATGATGACCGAGCTTTTTGCGCTGCTCAAAAACGATGGCGACCGCGCGATCACCGCGTCACCGATTTCGAGTGCTGCGCTTGCGGCCCTCGTCGGGTTCGTGCGCGGCGGAAAAATCAGCGGCAAGCAGGGCAAAGAGGTCGTCGCCGAGATGTATGCGACGGGCAAGGCCCCGGAAGCGATCATCAAAGAGCGCGGGCTTGAGGTCGTGAGCGATACGGGAGCGATCGAGGCCGCGGCGCGCAAGGCCGTCGCATCGAGCCCCGAAAACGTCGCACTCTACAAAGGTGGAAAAGACAAGCTCGTCGGCTGGTTCGTTGGGCAGGTGATGAAAGAGATGGCTGGTAAGGCCGACCCCAAGACCGCGAATGAGATCGTGAAGCGCGTGCTCGACGAGGCGTGAGTTACGTTTCGGTGATCCAGGGGTTGATGACGCGCACCCCAAACGGCTCGAAGTGCTTCACGTTGCGTGTCGCGACGGCGAGGCCGTTGCGACTCGCCGTAGCGGCTATCCAGGCGTCGGCAAGTCGGGGGTCACGTCCGGCACGGTGGCCGGCGGCGGAGAGTTCGCCAGCCAGGCGTGCGATCTCGGCATCCACCGAGAGGCAACGAGCGCCGAAATGAGCGACCGTGTCGTGAAACCAGCGTTGAAGCTTTGCACGGCGGTGCCCCTCTGGCAGCCTGTCGATGCCGTCCGCGATCTCGGTGACAGAAACCACACTGATGTAGAGCAGGTCGTCGCGATGGAGGCGAACGAAATCTACGACCGCTCTTTCGGGGCGTTCTCTCGTCAACTCAGATAGTACGTTCGTGTCGAGCAGTATCATGCCCTTCGATTCCGGCTGGGGCGTTTTGGCTGAGGCCAATCACCGAAATCGACCGCTCGAACGGTTTCATTGCTGCGCTCGACCGTCACGACGCCCCGCTCAGGCGGATTCAGCAGCAGATCAATCAACGTCGGCCTCGCCCCCAAGAGCTTGTCATACTCGTTCGCCGACAACACAACCACAGCTTCGCTGCGCCGCGTGATTCGTTGCGGGCCTTCAGAGAGGGCCCGCGTCATGACTTCGCTCAGGTGGTCTTTTGCTTCGCCGAGTTTCCATTCGTTCATGGTCGAGCCTCTGGTCGGTTGGGGTCAGGTCTGTGGGGTCGAACGCACACGACCGAAGAGGCTAGTCTAGCCAACGTGGCCAATATAGCCAAGAAGAATCGCGCGGTCATGCGCCGCTCTTCACCCCTTCGCCGCGAGCGCGTTGCGCACCCGTGCCGCCGTCTCGATGCGATAGCGAATCTTCGCAAATTGCCGGTCGAGCACCACCGTCGTCAGCGCGTCGAGTGCTGCGTCGAGACCGGGTGTCGCGAGCGCGCGCACGGCGTCGGATTCATCGACATCGATGCGGTACAGGAGCTGAATCAGCCCAGCACGATCGGTCTTGACGAGTTCTGCGAGCCGGGCACGTACCGCCGCGCGCAGCGCCGATGGCGACGCCACATGTTCGAGCCCCTTCGCGCTCGACGGGGTCTTCTTGCGGTGCAACCGATGCGCCGCCTTTTTGTGCCGGAAGTAATTCGCCCTCAAGCACTCGATTCTCGCCCATTTGTGACCTCTTCGTTCGGTACCCTGTTGCTTCGCTACGCATGCCACCACTAAGTTAGCATTCTGGCAATTCGGGTTTTCGAGCGTTGCACCCCGCGCGAGGTAGGTCCATGCATACGATTCTAGTCATCGACGACCATGAGAGCATGCGCGAAGGCGCGGCCGAAGTCTTGCGCCGAATGGGTCATCGCGTGTTGCTCGCCGCGAGCGGACGCGAAGGGCTCGAGCTTTTCGACCGCAACAAGGTCGATCTCACGATCACCGACTTCAAGATGGAAAACATGACCGGGCTCGAAGTGTTGCGGCAGATTCTGCAACGCGACCCCGCGGCGCTCGTCATCATCATCACCGCATTTGGTACCATCGACGTCGCCGTCTCGGCGATGCAGGAAGGCGCGTTCGACTTCATCGCGAAACCGTTCAAACCAGCATTGCTTGAGGTGCGTGTGCAGCGCGCTCTCGACCGCACCAAGCTCGTGCGCGAGAGCGAAAAGCTGCGCGCCGTCACCCAGCAGCTCCCCGACGAGCAGCAGTCGCGCCCGGGCATGACTGAAATCATCGGCTCGTCGCCGAAAATGAAAGACGTGTTCGAGACGATTCGCCGCGTCGGTAAGACCGACAGCTCGGTGCTCATCACGGGTGAGTCTGGCACCGGCAAAGAGCTCATCGCGCGGGCGGTGCATGAGCAGTCGAACCGTCGCAATGGTCCGTTTATCGCCGTGCACTGTGGTGCGCTCGCCGAAACGCTGCTCGAAAGCGAGCTGTTTGGCCACGAGAAAGGGTCGTTCACGAGTGCCGTGAAGCGCCGCCTCGGACGTTTTGAGATGGCCGACACCGGCACCCTGTTTCTCGACGAGATCGGTGAGATTCCGCCGGCTACGCAGGTCAAGCTGCTGCGCGTTTTGCAAGAGCGTCAGTTTGAGCGTGTCGGCGGCGAAGAGACGGTCAACGTCGATGTGCGCCTCGTTGCCGCGACGAATCGCAACCTGCGCGACGAAGTGCAGGCGGGCAGGTTTCGCGAAGACCTCTATTACCGCCTCAACGTCGTGCCCATCGTGGTGCCGCCGCTACGCGAGCGCAAAGAAGACATTGGTCTCATCGCCGAGCACTTCTTGCGGCGCCTCGTCGCCCGCACCCACAAAGAGATCAAGGGCATCGCACCCGACGCCATCACGCGCCTCACGGCGTATAGCTGGCCCGGCAACGTGCGCGAGCTTGAGAACGTGATCGAGCAGGCGATGATTTTTTCCGATGGAGAAATTCTCGTCGCCAAAGACCTGCCCGCGGTGCTGCGTGGCGACGACGAAGAAGGCGCGCAGGTCGAATTGCCCGACGAAGATCTCGCACTCGACAAGGTGCTCGAAGACGTTGAGCGACGCCTGATTCTGCGCGCGTACAAGCAGGCGGGCGGCGTCAAGACCGAGACCGCACGCCTGTTGGGCATCAAGACATCCGCGCTTTATTACAAGCTCGAAAAGTACGGAATCCAGTAAGCGCGTTGCCCGCTGGATTCCGTCGCGCGTGGCCGTGTCGCGCGTGGCCGTGTTACGGGGTGCAGTCGGCGGCTTCCCACGTTTCGGCGGGGCAGTCGCAGAAGCCGTCACCATCCCACAGGCAGTCGTTGTCGGCGGTGCAGCAGATCGCTTTCAAGTCTTCGGGCGAGTCGCACTCGGCGTTGTCTTCACCGCACAACTCGCAGTCGCCAGCATCCCACGGTGCGTCGGGGCAATCGCAAAACGCGTTGCGCGCGTAGCCACACTCGTCGGTCGTGCCGCAGCAGAACGCCTGCGCGTCGCAATCGGCGAGGTCGAACGCCGCCTCAGAGCATTCGCACACGTCGTTGTCGGCGTAGCCGCAGACGTCTTCGCCGCCGCAGCAGAACTCGCTCTCGACGCACTCGTCGATATCCCACGTGGCGGCGGGGCAATCGCACGCGCCGTTGTTGGCAAGGCCGCACGGGTCGCTTTCGTCGCAGCACTGGTCGCCGCAGGTTGTCGCGACGTTGTCGATTTTTTCGGTGCACGGATTCTCTTCGCCGAAGAAATAGTCGTCGAGGTCGGCGCAATCGAGGCTCCAGATGCAGACTTCGCGCGCGACGACGGCGCGTTGACAATCGTCGGCGGGGTTGCCGAACGATGACGATGCTTCGGTGCAGTCGGTCACGCACTCGGTGTCACCCGGATACGATTCGGGGCTGCACGTCTTGGTCGTCGCACAGTAGTAGTTCGTACAAAACTCGGCGGGGTCGATCTGCGTGATGTCGTCGTCATCGCCGGTGTCGTCGTCGTCGTCGGTGACATCGTCATCGTCGTCGCCGGTGTCGTCGTCATCGTCAGTCACGTCGTCGTCGTCGTCGGTGACATCGTCGTCATCATCGCCGCTGTCGTCGTCGTCGTCAGTCACGTCGTCGTCGTCGTCGGTTGTCGCGTCGTCGTCATCGTCGACCACGTCGATGCCCGTGTCGTCGTCGTCATTGTCGTCGTCGTCTGATGTGTCGTCATCGTCGTCGGTTGCGTCGTCGTCGTCATTGCCCGAGGTGTCGGTGGCAGTGGTGTCACCGGTCGTCTCGTCGTCGTCGTCGTCACACGCGGGTGTCACGACGAGCGCGAGCGCGAGCCACATCGTCATCACGAGGCGATTCATCACGAGGCGATTGAGGTGGTGTGAGCCGAGGGCGAGACCGTTTGCGTGGCGAATCATCATACTACCCCCAAAGGACGCGCGCCGGGCTGTGTTGTCGTTGCTCAGTCGGAAGAGCGGTCGCGTCGATGCCGCAAGCCCGGCAGGAAGGCGGCGATGATCAGCAGAAATCCGCTCTGCGCAAACGTAGATACGTCACTTTCGGCTGCGCAGCCAAATAAACCGCCATCATCGTCGTCGCCGGTGGTGGTCGGGTCGACGGTTGTCTCGCCGGTCGTATCGGTGTCGGTGTCGCCCGTGTCGGTGTCGCCTGTATCGGTGTCGCCTGTATCGGTGTCGCCCGTGTCGGTGTCGCCTGTATCGGTGTCGCCCGTGTCGGTGTCGCCTGTGTCGGTGTCGCCCGTGTCGGTGGC
>CAZXXB010000128.1:9477-10676 GCA_964644185.1 uncultured Myxococcota bacterium | reverse complement strand
TCGGTGCGGGGGTCGGCTCGGGCTCGTGCTGCGGCGCCGGAGTTGGGGGCGCGGCCTCGACAACCGGCTCGGGCGCGGGTGGCTCGGCGGCGGGTGGCTCGCTTGCGCGGGCGTCGGCATCGTTTGATGGGGCGGCAGCAGGCGGCGAACCGGCGGCACGACGACGAATGACGCCGCCACTCAGGCGCTTTTCGGCGACGGTGCCGCTTGCGCGCTTGAGTTCTTCCATGACGCGCATGGCTTCGTCTTCGGAGAGAGAAGACGAGACGCTGCGCACGTCGAAGCCCAGGCGCTTGACGTGCTCGAGAATTTCTTTCGCCTCGACGTTCAGTTCTTTGGCGAGATCAAGAATACGCTTGCGAGCCATACGAGTTATTCCCCAACGAGCGGCGCTGCACACGGCGGCGCGGTCTCGGCATCGAGAGCACGCCGTAAACGGTTGGCCTGCCGCAGTTTTGCGGCGAGGCCTGCATTGACCACCAACATGGCGGCCACTTGCCTCTGTTCACCCCCGGCGCTTTTTGCGCCGAGTGCCTTTCCGAGCGAGAGTTTGTCAAACGCCTCGCACAGGTCGTCGCCCGCGAGCGGCGCGACTTCTAGCACTTTTCTGCGCGAAGCGGCACCCATATCGTGCGCGACGAGCAGAAAGGTTCGATTTGCGACGGCGAGACCGGGTGAGTGGTCTGCCGCGGCAACGATTTCATCGACGCCGATGCGCGCTGCGCCAGCCTTTGCGGCGGTACCCGCGAGCTCGATGAGCCAGTGCAGGACAGCGAGGCGCATGGTGCCGATGAGGTCGTCGGGGGTGCCCCATGCCGTTGCGGCGCGAAACGAGGCAGCGAAGCGGTTTTTTTTCGCCGCGCGCTGGATGCAATCGGGCGCCGGGAAGCACCATGCTCCGCGACCGGGCAAGCGTCTCGCGGGGTCGCAGACGAGAGAGCCGTCGGGGGCACGAACGAAGCGCATCAAGAGGTCGTCGTGAGCGCGGTCGAACGACTCGCCGCAACCGACACACCGACGGCGCATCGTCGGGTCGCGTTCGAGCGCCGCCACCATGGGCCGTCACACGGCACGCCGAGCGGAGAACCGCTCAGGCGTTCTCCCCGTTGGGGTTTGCGACGGGCTCGCTCGTGGCGGGCGCGTCGGATGTGGCATCGGTGCCAGCGTCTGTCGTGGTTTCGGCGTCGCCGTCGAGGGCG
>CAZXXB010000128.1:8143-9360 GCA_964644185.1 uncultured Myxococcota bacterium | reverse complement strand
GTGCGGCGAGTTCGGGGCTGATGCCGGGGACCTGGGTGAGTTCGTCGATGGCGGCTTCTGCGACTTCGCCGCAGCTGCGGAATCCGTGCTCGTAGAGGAGGGCGGTGACGGTTTCGTTGGCGCCTTCGAGGAAGCTCATGGACTTGATGGCGCGGTTGCGAATCTGGGCGACCTTCGACTCGCTGATGATGTCGAGTTTCCAGTGGGTGAGCTGGTGTGCGAGGCGGACGTTCTGGCCTTTGCGTCCGATGGCGAGGGAGAGTTGGTCGTCGGGGACGATGACTTCCATCGTCTGGCCCTGTTCGTCGATGAGTACGCGGCTGACTTCGGCGGGTGCGAGGGCGTTGCAGACGAAGCGCGCGGGGTCTGGGCTGAAGGGGACGATGTCGATTTTTTCGCTGCGGAGTTCTTGCACGACGGCCTGGACGCGGGAGCCCTTCATGCCGACGCAGGCGCCGACGGGGTCGACGTCGCTGTCACGCGAGCTGACGGCGATTTTGGTGCGGGCGCCGGGTTCGCGGGCGATGGCTTCGATGCGGACGATGCCTTCGGCGATTTCGGGGACCTCTTGCTCGAAGAGGCGGGCGACGAGGTTGGGGTTTGTGCGCGAGAGGACGATGAGGGGTCCGCGGCGCTCGCGGTCGACGGCGACGAGGAGTGCCTGTACGCGGTCGCCGGGGCGGTAGTTGTCGCGAGGGCTTTGCTCGCGACGTTCGAGAATCGATTCGGCGCGACCGAGGTCGACGATGATGTCGCCTTTTTCGAAGCGGCGGGCGATGCCTGTGACGATTTCGCCGACGCGGTCGTGGTACTCGTCGTAGACCATTTCGCGTTCGGCTTCGCGCATGCGCTGGATGATGACCTGCTTTGCGGTCTGGGCGGCGATGCGTCCGAATTCGTCGTTGGGGATGCGGAAGCCGAGGGTGTCGCCGACCTGCGCTTCGGGGTCTTGATCGCGGGCTTCGGGGAGGTTGATCTGGGTTTCGGGGTCGGTGACTTCGTCGACGACGGTTTTGAACTCGAAGACTTCGATGTCGCCGGTGTCTTCGTTGAACTGGGCTTCAACGACGCGGTTTGGGCCGAGGCGCTTGCGCGCGGCGGTGACCATCGCGGCTTCGATGGCTTCAACGAGCACGGCACGGTCGAGACCTTTGTCTTTACCGACCTGATCGATGATGACGCTGAGATTGGCAATCATTCGTGAACCTCACCCTCGG
>CAZXXB010000128.1:312-8085 GCA_964644185.1 uncultured Myxococcota bacterium | reverse complement strand
GCGACGTCAGCGGCGCCGTTTTTTGCGGCGAGCTGGGCCCTTGCAATGGCGTCTTCCCAGACGAAGACGACGTTGGCCTTCTCGACTTCGACGAACGGCAGCGTGAAGGTCGCCTTGTCGACCATGACACTGAGTGCCGTGCCGTCGAATGCGGTGAGCCGGCCCCTGAAGTTTCGCCTACCATCAATCGGGGTGCGCAGCTTGACCTGCACGAGTTGCCCGAGCGCATTGGCGAAGTGGGTCGGCTTACGCAGCGGACGATCAACCCCGGGCGATGAGACCTCGAGGTTGTAGCGTTCGCGGACGGCGTCTTCGGCGTCGAGCAGGTCGCCGATTTCGCGCGAGAGCGTGGCGCACTCTTCGAGGCCGACGTGGCGGTCTACGTCGAGGTAATCGACGTAGAGTCGCAGCACCGCCCCCGAACGCTCGCGACGAAACTCGAGATCAACAAGTTCGAACCCTTGCGACGCGAGCATGGGCTCAAGCAGTGTCTCGATACGCGCAAGCAGACTCACACAACCCTCGCAACGTGGCTCGCGAGCAGCGTCTCTTGCGCTACACACAAGAAATGCAAGAGCGGACCGAAGGGCCCGCCCTGGGAGCCAACATTCTGGCGGGCCTATTACCGGAACAGGGGACGCGAATCAAGCAGTTTCTGCATGAAATCACGGGGGGTTAGTTCAGTCGTGGTCGTGGTCTTCGTCTTCGTGATCGTGGTCTTCTTCGTCGTGGTCGTGGTCTTCGCCCTCGTGATCGTGTTCGTGCTCGGGGGCGGCGGGCGAGGGGTAGTCGTGGGCGGTGTAGCAGATGCCGTCGGCGTTGAGGTGGCCAAAGGTGCTGGTGCCGAGGGTGATGAAGTCACGCACGTCGCGCAGGGCCTCGGCAGGGTTTCCATCGGGGTCAACGGCGACGCCTTCGGTCTCGAAGCTCATCTGAGGTTGGGTGGGCATGTTGTAATCGGCTTCATCGACGCATGAGCGGTAGGGTAGCGCGGCACCGCTCGCGTCGGTGATGCCGGTGATGGCGACGCCCGCGAGGTCTTCAAGGGTGACGGTGGGGGTGCCCGACCTGCCGACGGCCTGCGCAGCGATGTGGTCGAACATCAGCGGGGCGTCGTGGACGAAGGTACCCCAGAAGAGGTGGTCGGTGTGGAAGGTGACCTGCGCCACGACGGTCTCGTTGCTGCGCAGTTGCACGCCACGCTGAGCCTCTTCGCCGTCGAGCGGGTCGGCGGGGGCGTTGTCGGGGTTTTGGCAGTTGAGGTTTTGGGCGGGCATCTCAAAGCCGAACTCGAAGCGGACGGTCTCGGGCAGGGCGCTGTAATCGTAGCCCTCGGCTGACGCGCGGCAGTCGGTGCCTTTGAAGGTGGCGGTGCCGGCGACATAAAACGAGTAGCCCTTTTCGAGCATCGTTTCGTAGGCCGCCTCGCTCTCGGCGTCGAAGCTGAGTTTTGTGGCGGCTTCGGCGGCTTTGATGGTGGTGAAGCTGAAGGCGTAGCGGGTGTCGGCGTTGAAGGGGGCGTCGTCGTTGAGGTTTTGCGAGGTGATGACGCCCAGCTCGACAGCCTCTTCACCCTCGCCGCCCTTGCCGGTGAGGGGCCCGCCATTGGTAAGATCAACCGCCCACGGCCCCACAAGCTCAGCGACCGGGGTGCCGACTTCAGACTGGTCGGCGGCGTTCCTGTCGGGGTCTTCGCTGAATGTAACGCGGTCAATGACGGCGATGGCGGTGTCGAATTTGACATCCCAGCCGTCTACGAAGGCGAGTTCCTGCCCTGCGGCAGCGGGGAAGTTGTAGCCTGTAAGGGCCAGCGCCTCACCCGAGACGGTGACCTGAATGGCGGCGTCTTCGGCGGCGTTGTCGCAGGCTGTGGTGGTGAGGGCGAGTGCCACGAGGGCCGCCGTAGATGCGAGAGAGAGTCTCTTGCGAGCGATTTGCATGTAGTTCTTGCACATGATGAGTTCTCCTGCGCCACCAACTGGCGCAAACGGGTGACTGGGTAAGGGGGGGTTACTGGGTCTGGTCGGGTGCCGGGGTGAAGGCGACGGAATAGACGCCAGAGGTGGTGCGTAGCGCATCGAAGAGCGCGACGTCGGCCGGGTTTTCGGGTGCGTCGGCAAACTCGTAGCGTGGGGGGTCGTTGCCATCGGACGGCAGGGCGGCAAAATCGACGGCACGAAAGATGGCGGCGGGGTCGATGCGGATAAGCAGGGTGCCGCCCTCTGTGGGGGTGAAGTCGATGGCGATGGGGGCAACGATGCGCTCTTTGCAGACGGGGTTGCTGCCCGGCAGGGCGGGGTTGGCGGGCGCAACGGCCCGGTTGCTGCCGATGGTGAGGCGGGCGGTGAAGGGAAAGAGGGTTGCGTCTTTTTCGGCGGTGCCCTCGGCTGAGAAGACGGTGGTGTTGTCGGCGATGCGGTTGATGTCGTCGCCGTCGAAGAGCCAGATTTCGGCGGAGCGCGACGGGTCTTCGGTGCCGTCGCCGCTGGATGGAAACGGCTGTGGGGTGGGGTCGAGCAGGTTGACGATGAGGCTGTCGAGCACCTGGCCGGTGAAAAGTCCAGACGAGTAGCAGGGCGAGTTGATGAAGTTGATGCTGGGCTCGTTGCGGTTGAGGTAGACGGCGCCAATGAGCAAGCGGGCGTCGTCGAGGGTGACGGTGTAGCCTTCGCTGTTTTCAAAGGTAAAGGGTTCGCCAGCCACGGCGGAATCTGGCCCAGCGGCAGCGGCGTTGAAGGTGACGAGGGTGCTACCTGTGGTGCCATCGCAGCCGACGGACACGAAGGCGGCGGCGAGCACGGCTGCCAGCGCAGATGCACGCACACACACGCGGGGGCGTGCGTGCGAGGCGATGGTGACGAGGTGGCGCAGGGTGGTCGTCATGCTGTCTTGATGCTGTCTTGATGCCGTTCTGGTGCGCTGTCTGATGCGGTCTTCTGTGGTGTGTTGTGGTCTGTTTTGGTCTGATGTGGTTTGAGGGTGCTGCTAGACGGTTTCTCCGAAGCGAAAAATCAGGCTGACAAAAAAGGCGCGGGGTGACCCGGCGGAAAAGTGACGCGCGGGCACAAGGGTGGGTGCATCGCGGCTTTGAAAGTCTGAGACGTAGTTGAATTCGCTGAGGCGGTATTGCTGGTCGAGCAGGTTGGTGACGGTAAAGCCGAGTTCGACCCAGCGCCATGCGACGCTGGCGTTGGCGTCGAGGGTGACGACGTGCTCGCCACGTTGTCCGAAGGGTAAGGGTCGCGGCGAGATGTAGGTGATGCCCAGGGCGAGTGCGCCGCGGACGGGTTTGCCGAGTAGCTCACCGGGGAAGTCATGGAAGAAGCTCGAGTCGGAGCGGACGACGATTTCGGGGACGTAGGGGATGAGCAGGCCGTCGTCGGTGAAGCGAGCGTGGACGCCGGTGATGCTAGCCGACTGGTCGAAGAAGCGTCCGGTGGCGCGTAGTGAGCCGACGGCGCCGTCGCGGACGGTACCGCCAGAGAGGGTGTTGCGACCGGCGCTCTGGCTGAAGATGAGTTCACGGTCGACCCATGTGCGAAAGTATCCGGCTTTGGCGACGATGTTGGTGTTGTCGATGGTGCGGGCGTAGACGATTCCGGCGTCGATGGAGGTGGCGGAGGCGAAGGGTGTGGCGGTGTTTTCGATGACGTAGATGGGGTCGATTGAGCGGGTGCCCTGCCCTGCGCTGAGTGAGGCGGAGAGGTCGTAGAAGGGGCCGAAGATGAGGGTGCCACGGGGGTTGATGGCGAAACTTGCGGTGGAGGTGCGCTGGGCGGCGTCGCGGTAGCGTCCGAATTGTTGTTGGGTGAGGCAGCTTGCGTCGCCGGGTGGGTTTGAGCGTGAGGGGTCGCTGACGTCTTTTGCGGCGCAGCGGTCGAGAACGTTGAACGTGAAGATGTCGCCGCGCACGCCGCCGCGAAGTTGTAGCCACGAGAGGGGGCGGAAACCGGCGTCGAGGTAGGCGGCGATGTTGCCGAGGTTGGCGGCGACGTCGAGGTCGCGGGCGTAGGGGACGCCGTTGTTGGCTTGCAGGCGCAGTTGGTCGCCTGAGGTGATGTCGTAGCGGGCGTAGTAGCCGAGTTCGAGTTCCTGCTTCTGGCCGAAGAGGGGGGCGCTGAGGTTGGCGGAGCCGCGCCCACCGATGGAGATGGCGTTGAAGGCGAGGTCGATGAGGTCGCCGCGCTGTGCGTGTGGGGTTTGTCGTGGGGTTTGAACGTCGAGCAGGTAGCCGGTGTAGTTTTTCTGCATCCGCATATCGCGGAAGGTGAAGAAGGTGAGCTGGCGCAGGCGGGTGTTGCCGACTTTGCCTTCGATGTCGGCGGCGGCGGAGAGGCGGGTCGAGGTGCCGCCCTGTCGAGAGTCGTAGGTGTCGTAGAAGCCGATGCTGCCGGCTTCGAAGTCGTCGGCGCGGATGACTCCGGCGCTGTTGTAGTGGTTGGTGTAGCCCTGGAGCATGAGGCGGAAGAGGCCGGAGGTGCCGAGTTCGCCTTCGTATTGGCCGATGACGCTGCCGCGTTTGGCGGCGCGGTTTTTTCCGAAGCCGCCGGTTGAGAAGAGTTCGACGCCGGCGAAGGTGCCGCGGCGTTCGCCGTCGGGGCCCCAGAGTCCGAGAAGGCGGTACGTGCTGAAGCTGCCGGTGGTGAATTTGGTGGTGATGCCGCGGTCTTCGAGCCCGAGTTCAAAGTCGGCGCTTCCGGCGACGGCGAAGTTGCCTTGACGTGGGTCGTATGGGCCTTCGAGGACGCGGAGTCGGTGGACGAGTTCGGGGATGATGAAGTTGGTGTCTGAGAGGCCGTTGCCGTGGAGGTTGCCGGGCTCGTTGATGGGTACGCCGTCGACGGTGAGTTCGATGTCTTGACCTTCGCGGGCGTCGAATCCGCGCAGGTAGATTTGTTGGGGGTGGCCGTCGCCGCCTTCGTTGGTGAGGAGGATGCCGGGGGCGAGTTTGAGGAGTTCGGCGGCGTTTTGGCGTGGGACCTGTCGCAGTGCGCCGACGCGGAGGTTGAAGTCTGAGGCGCCGCGACTTGGGGCTTCGGCGCGTTCGATGACGGTGATTTCGAGTTCGCCCGCGTAGTCGGGGACGCCTTCGTGGAAGTGTCCGGCGTCGAGGTCGTCGGGGTTGGGTGCGGCGATGGGTGCGGGCGAGGCTGGGGCTTCGGCGATGGCGGGCGAGCCGGTCGCGAGGGCGAAGTAAGCAGCGAGTGTGAGCGAAGCGAGCACGTCAACGAACCCCGACACGAGGGATTCGGTGCATACCCGATGGCGGGTCTAGATGCAATAGAATTGCGAGAGGGCGATCAGCTAGGCGGCGCGGCGGGCTCTGGCGGCTTCGCGTTCGTGTTGATCGGCGAGGATGGCGAGGTCGGGTACGCCGTTGTCGATGCGGTTTTTGGCGAGGATATCGGCGGTGGGGCGGCGCAGGTCGCGGGTGAGTCCGAACCATGAGAGCATGACGAGGATGGCGTAGGTGATGTCGATTTCGTACCAGTAGAAGCCCTGGTTTGCGGTGCCCTGGAAGTGGTGGTGGTTGTTGTGCCAGCCTTCGCCGAGGGTGATGAGGGCGATGGTGAGTGAATTGCGGCTGGTGTCGGTGGTGGCGAAGCGGCGTGTGCCGAAGACGTGGGCGAGCGAGTTGACGAAGAAGGTACCGTGGTAGAGCAGCACGGTGGAGAGGAAGAAGCCGCAGAAGAGGCCGCTCCAACCGAAGAGGGCCCAGACGGCGGTGCCGAGGAGGATGGGGGGGACGAGGTGGGAGGTGTTGAGGAGGCGGAGTTCGGGGAATTTTGCGAAGTCGGGGATGAGGGCCCAGTCGGTTTCGTCGTATTTGCCGGTCATGATCCAGCCGACGTGGCTCCACCAGAATCCGTCTTTGGGCGAGTGGATGTCTTGCAGGTCATCGCTGTGGCGGTGGTGATGGCGGTGGTTTGCGGCCCACCAGAGGGGGCCTTTTTGCGCGGCGGTGGTGCCGCCCAGGGCCATGAGAAATTGCATGACGCGGCCCATTTTGTAGCTGCGGTGGGCAAAGTAGCGGTGGTAGGCGCCGGTGATGAAGAACATGCGGGCGTAGTAGAGGCCAACGCAGAGGGCTACATCGACCCAGCGCACGCCCGACCAGAGCATGCCGAGGGGGGCGAGGTGCATGAGCACGAAGGGGATCGATTTGACGTAGAGGGGGTGGGCCGAACGGGCTTCTGAGTTCGCTCTCATGCGGGGCGTGTAACAGTTTTGCCGGGGGGCTCACAAGAACAATTTGTGTGATGCAGGTCAATTTGGGGTGACACTGGGGTTCTTTGAAGGGGCGAGGGGGTGCAGGCGTTGCGGGGGCGGGCGCAAGCGACTAGGTTGCCGACTGGGAGACTACGGAGGCACGGTACCGAAGATGGCAGCGACAGAATTGCGTGAAGGGGCGGCGGCGCCCGATTTTTCGGCGATGGCCGATGATGGTTCAACGATTTCGCTCGCGGGTCTGCGCGGCAAATGGGTCGTGCTCTATTTTTATCCGATGGATGACACGCCGGGGTGTACGGCGGAGGCGTGTAGTTTTCGCGACGCGAACGACGATATGGCGGCGCTTGGTGCGGTGGTGCTGGGGGTGAGCAAAGACAACACGCAGAGCCATCAGCGGTTTCGCGACAAGTACCGGCTGAACTTTCGGCTGCTCGCCGACCCGGAAGGGAAAATCATCGACGCGTATGGGTGCTATCGGTCGTTGCCGCTGCTGGGCAAGATTGAGCTTGGGCTGACGATGAATCGCTCGACGTTTCTGATCGACCCGCAGGGGGTTGTGCGCAAGGTGTGGCGCGGGGTGAATGTGAAGCGGCACAAAGACGACGTGCTCGACGCGCTACGGAGGCTCAGTTCGTAAAAGAAGCCGCTACGCGAGCGGGTCAGCGTTTGAGGGTGGCTTTGACCCAGTCTTTTTTGCGCAGCGCGGCGACCTTTGCGAGCTGGTCATGGGCGGCGGCGTTGTAGCGCACGAAGCGAACCTGATCGTGGGCGTGGGTCGAGTCGGTCTCTTGCTCGATGCGCTCAAGATCGGTCATGGGCTCGAAGTGGGCCTCTTCGGCGCGTGCCGACTCGTCGGCGACGAGGCGATTCTTTTTCTGGATATCGAGATATTCTTTGTGGTTGTAGAGCGACATCGTTTGCTTTTCGCGTCTGGCCGCCGCGAGGGGCCATGTGGTTTCGCTGCCCGCGGTGCGAGCCGCAAGGCGTCGTGTGCCTGACCCAGCACAACTAGCGCAGATGCCATTAAGAGCGCAACGGCACCGACGCGAACAGGGGTGTGCCACGAGACGAGCGGGGGTCACTCGCCGGCGAGTGTGGCGCGCAGCATCCAGGCGAATTTTTCGTGAATCTGCATGCGGTCGACGGCGAGTCCGTTGGTCTCTTCGTCGCCGGCTTCGGTTGCGAGAATCGCGACTTCGCGCAGGGTGGTGGTGACGGTCTGGTTGGCGTCGAGCAGGGTTGCGACCATCAGCTTGGCGCTGAGGGGGGCGGCGACCTGGCGAACCTTTGAGAGTCTGGCGAACTCTTCGAACGTGCCCGGGGCGGTGGCACCGAGGGTGCGGATACGTTCGGCGAGTGAATCGACCGCGAGCGCAAAGTCGGTGTACTGCTGCTCGAACATGGTGTGGAGGGTGAAGAAGTAGGGGCCCTCGACGTTCCAGTGGAAATTCTGGGTCATGGTGTAGAGGGTGTAGGTCTCTGCGAGTGCGCGCGAGAGGGCCTTTGCGACGTTGTCGCGCGCGGTGGCCGAGAGGCCGAAGT
>CAZXXB010000128.1:0-302 GCA_964644185.1 uncultured Myxococcota bacterium | reverse complement strand
AGCATCGCGGCGGCAGACGGGGTGGCGGTCTTGCGGTCAGCCTTGTGCGACGAGGCTTTGTGCGCTGAAGCCTTATGCGATGAAGCGTGGTCTGGCTTCTTTTCTCTCTTCGACATGGTGGTAGCCTTTCTTTGAATCGGGTCGGGGTGGTTGCACTGCGACGGTGGATGAGCTCACTCGTTCGATCTCACTCACGATAACCATCACAGCGGGTGGTGCAAGGGCGCAGGGTGTGGGGGCGCGGCAGGTTAGCTTGCGCTGCGGGCGGCGGCGCTTTGTGGAAAGCGGCGCTTTAGCTCGCG
>CAZXXB010000127.1:4731-10680 GCA_964644185.1 uncultured Myxococcota bacterium | reverse complement strand
TTACCCCCTAACCCCCTGTCCCCCTTTTCCCCAGTGAGGAAAAGGGGGGACGCGCGCGAGGGGCGCGGGCGGGGCGAGGGACCGGTGTGAGGGGTCAGTTTCCGCACGTGGGGTAAATGGTTGGGGTCGCGTCGTCGCGGTCGAATGGCTCGCAGAGGAGTGGGTCTTCGGAGACGAGGAACATCGCGCGTCCCTTGTCGTCGGGGAAGAATGGGTCTTGGGCAATGACGATGGTTGAGCAGGTTCCGGTGCGGGGGAAGTCGGTGGTGGTGGCGTATTGGAGGGGGAATCCGAGGTCTGCTCTTGCGAACGACTCGGTAGGGTTGGCGGTGTCGTAGGCGAGCCAGCTGTCGGTGATGAGGTCGTCGGTTGAGGGGGGGAGTTCGGCGTAGGCGGTGGCTTCGGCGTAGGGGAGTGAGGCGGCGAAGTCGCGCTCGATGGAGTCGTCGCGTCGGGTGTTGGTAACGCGGATGGAGGTGAACGCGGGGGTGGCGTTGACGGCGCGGACGCGCGCGACGTCGCCTTCGGTGTTGCAGGCGGGGTAGAGGCGGAAGGCGGGTTTGAGTGCGTCGGGGCAGGTGGTTGCGGGTGCGGGGCCGCAGGTGGTGGGGAATTTGAGGGGTGAGGTTGTGTCGGGTTCAACGCCGGCGAAAACGACGAGGGAGAACGTTCTGGCGTAGCGCAGGGCGGCGGGGGTGGTGGTGATGTAGCTGGAGTTGGGGAAGTCGTCGCCGACGCAGGAGATGGCTCCGCGTTCGAGGAGGAGGTCGGAATAGTTGTAGACGCGGACGCGGACTTCGCGTCCGATGGGGAGAGCGATTGCGGGTTGGGCGAAGGGTGGGCTGAGTCCGGTTTCGCGGCGGGCGTCGTAGAAGGGGCCGGCGAGGATGGCGTCGTTGCAGGGGTCTTCGAAGCAGAAGACGTTGCCGACGAGGGAGGTGGTGCTGACGAGGGTGACGGTGCGGAGGTCGGTGTCGGGGTTGAAGGGGGCGCCGTCGTCGTCGTCGTCATCGGTGGTGGTCGAGTCATCGTCGTCGTCGTCGTCGTCGGTGGTGGTGAGGTCATCGTCGTCGTCGTCGCCGGTGGTGAGGTCATCGTCGTCGTCGTCGGTGGTGAAGTCGTCGTCGTTTCCGGTGGTGAAGTCGTCGTCGTCGCCAGTGGTCACGTCGTCGTCGCTTGGGCCAGGGCAGGTGAGAATGAACGAGATGATGATTTGCTGACACTCGAAGAGTTCGAACGACGCGGCTTTTACGCGGAAGATTGCCTTGCCTGACGCGGGGAGGGTGAAGGGTTGTCTGAAGACTGAGGTGACGAAGAGGGCTGTTATGGGCGTGGTTGAGATGTCGCCGGTTGCGGCATCGCATGTGGCGGTCGTCTCGAACATGGAGACGGTTGCGCCTTCTTCAAAGCTGTTGGCGAATTCGACGGTTCCGTTGGGGCATCCGTTGACGGTGTACCAGTGGAGTTTGTTGGTATCGTCATCGAAGGCGTTAACCTCGATGCGTTTGTCTGGCACGAGGTTGACGTTGATGGGTGCGGTGCAGGTGTTGTTGGGGAACGAGCCGCGGGGGCAGGTTCGCTCGCGCTTGGTGGTGAAGTCGTCATCATCGTCGGCGCAGTTGATGTCGTCGCAGGCGACCATGAAGGTGAGGCAGAGTGTGAGGATGCGGAGGGCGAGGTGAGCGCGTGGGGTGTGGAGGTTCTGGCGCATGGGTGCGGCTCCGCGTTGAAGTCGGTGGTGGGGTCGCTGGGGACGATGAACGCTTGGAACCGCAAGAGAGTAGGCGAGGCGAGGGGGCGTTGCAAGTAGCAATTTTGTGAGCGTGGCGGGCGAGGGGGGCGCGTGTGGGGGCGTGGTGAGGTATGGTGCGGGGCCAACGTCACGAAGGGGAGATGCGATGCAGGGTCAAAATGGGATGCTGATGCCGGTTGCGGCGCTCGTGTTGTGGAGCCTTGTCATGTGGGTGTGGATGTATGCGACGAGGATTCCGGCGATTATGGCGATGCGGATGCGGCTCGACCCGAATGCTCCGCGAGGGGAGCAGATGAGTCAGCTTCCGGCGCGGGTGCGGTGGAAGGCGGATAACTACAATCACCTGATGGAGCAGCCGACGATTTTTTATGCGATGGCGCTGACGCTTGCGGTGGCGGGGTTTGGTGATGGGGTGAATGTGGCGCTTGCGTGGGGGTACGTGGGGCTGCGGGTGGTGCACAGCTTCGTACAGGCGTTGGTGAATGTGATTGAGGTGCGGTTTGGGGTGTTTGTGTTGTCGTCGCTGATGCTTTTTGGGCTTGCGATTCGCGGTATGTTGCAGCTTTTGGGTATGGGGTGAGGTTATTGGGCGATGTCGAGGATTTCGGCGGTGTAGGCGTTGTTGTCGTCGAAGCGACCGATGATGAGGCGCAGGGGAAATTCGCTGTTTTCGTGCTCACCGACGAGTGCGATGTCGACGGTTTCTCCGGCGACGAACTGGATGGGTTCGAAGGAGGCGGAGGCGGGGCCGTCTTTGTCGGTGTAGGAAATGGCGAGGCTTGCGGGTGAAGTGAGGTCGGCGCTTGGTGCTTCTCCACCGCCGCCCCAGCCGGGTTCGAGGGCGTCGTCTCTGAGGCTGACCCAGGCGTCGTCTTTGATGTAGCCGAAGAACGCGGGGTCGGTGCCTGCGGGCGAGTAGTTGTTGAACTGGAGGGCGACGACGTCGGCGTTTTCGGGGTCGCGTTTGGCGAACGACATGGTGGAGAGGAACTCGCCGTCGTAGTTCCAGAGGGCGTAGGTGGGGCCGCTGATGAGGAGGTCGAGGGTGGTGTCGAAGGTGGTGGGTGTTTCGGTGATGGCGGTGTCGGTGATGATGGCTTTCATGAAGCTGCCTTCGAGGAATTCGCCACGGGTGACGTTGAAGGGTGCGGAGAGCTCTCCGCCGCGGAGGTTTTGGGCGATGGTGCGGTCGTTGAAGTAGAAGCTGGTGAATTTGTCGGGGCCGCCGACGGAGGCGAAGGCGAAGAGGTTGAAGTTTTCGGGGACGGGGCGGTCGTACATGGATTGATAAACCCATTTGCCTTCGTCGGAGATGGCGAGGAGTACGCCGCTTGCGGTGTAGTCGGGGTCGTTGGGGCTGTCGGCGTTGCCGAGGACGATGAGTTCCCAGCGGGTGTATTCGGCGGGTGGGCGCGGCTGAGTGCGGTAGGCGCGGGTCTGGGGGCCTGTCGCGTCGCCGTCGCCGCGGATTCCGAAGGCGATTTGTTTGCGGTTGAGTTCTTCGACTTCGGTGGCGTTGAGGGAGAAGGGGAACGATTCGGCGAAGGCGGCGGGGGTGTCGGAGAGGTTGGTGCAGCCGCCCGCTTCGCGGCTCCAACACATGGTGAGGCTGTCTTTGTCGGCGGTGAAGTTGGTGACGAGGCCGGTGATGCCGGCGATGGGTGGGGTGAGTTCGGTGATGGCGAGGTGGGGTTCGACGAGGAGGGTGTCGTCGTCATCGGCGCGGAGGATGAAGGGGATGACGTCGGAGGTGGTGGCGAGGTCAGCGAGGGCGAGGCGTGCGTCGGGTTCGACGGTGGGTTGTGAGAAGACTTCGGTGTCGGTGAGGTAGACGAGGAGTTCGACTTCGGGGGTGTAGTCGCCGAGGGCGACGTCGAAGGCGAGTGAGGCGACGCCGTAGTAGACGGCGCTGGCGGCGCGTTTGGTGGTTGTTCCGTCGGTGACCCATGCGGAGGCGAATTTGCGGGCGCCGGGGGCGCCGTTGATGAGGATGCCGGTGAAGGTGGTGTCGCTGTCGTCGTCGTCGTCGGTTGTGGTGTCGTCGTCGTCGTCGCTGGCGTCGTCGTCGTCGCTGGCGTCGTCGTCGTCGCTGGCGTCGTCGTCGTCACTGGCGTCGTCGTCGTCGCTTGTGGTGTCGCTGGTGTCGCTGGTGTCGCTCGCCGTGTCGTCGTCGTCTGTTGCGGTGGCGTCATCGTCGTCGTCGTCATCATCGTCTCCGCAAGCGGGGGCGGTGATGAGCGCGAGGGCGCAGAGCGTGGCGGCGAAGAGTGTGTTGGCGAGGTGTGTGCGGGCAAACGGTGCGCGCGGTGCGGTGAGCGGGGCGATGGGCAGAGCGGTCGGCAGGGCGGTCGGCAGGGCGGTCGGCAGGGCGGTCGGCAGGGCGGTGCGCATTTGAGGTGTCCTCGAAGTGAGTATTTGTTAGACGCTACACCAACAACGGGGGTGAGGTGAAGGGGGCTTGTGCGGGATGGGTGGCAACCGATAGCGTGGGCGCAGAGTGATCGCGCAAAGGTCGCGCGGGTGGCTTCGGTGGTCGAGGCTGCTGATGCGGATGTGCGGACGAGAACTGGATGGGTAACGAAGATGCGTGCAGGAATGACGGGTACGGCAGGGACGATGAGCGTTGCGATGGCGTGGTTGCGTAGTGCGTTGGCGGTTTTTGCGGTGGCGGGCTTTGCACTCGCTGGTGGCGTGGTGCTGGCGTCGTGCGGCGATGACGATGACGATGACTCGGCGGATGATGACGATGACTCGGCGGATGACGATGACTCGGCAGACGATGACGATGACTCGGCGGATGACGATGACTCGGCGGATGACGATGACGACGCGGCGGGCGGTGTTCCGGATACGGCGTGTCTGATTGGTGGCGAGACCCAGTGCGTCGAGCGTTACAACAGCATCGCGGAGGAACAGATTGCGTCGTATGAGTCGACGTGCACGGGTGCCGACGACGGTACTGTGCTGGAGCGGTGCGGGACGGATGGTCTGGTGGCGAAGTGCTCGGGGTCGACCGACGGTGAGCTCAAGGTGGTGTATTACTACTACCAGGCGGCGCTCGATGTGGGGGCGACGTATGAGGTGCTGGAGTCGCAGTGCAAGGCAGGCAAGGGGACGTTTGAGAAGATTGGTGAGTGAAAAGCGTAAGGCGCGGTTGTCACCTTTGGGTGGCCCGCGCCTCAGCTTTTTGAGCCAGCGGGAGGCGGTGTGTGGGGGGCGTGACGGGTTTTTCGAGAGCGTGCGGCTTGACCTGCATCAAATACGTTGAGAATCAATGGGTTAGGGGTGGTGTTTGAACTGGCGCGGCGCTTGCAGGTGGTGTAACGTCCACTGCAACTACCTATTGGGAGGAGATCGAATCATGCGTTCATTGAATTTTGTGCAGCGTGCCCTGTGTACCGCGCCGTTTGCGGTCGCCGTGCTGGCGTTCGCGCCGGCGGCGAATGCGCAGGAGTGTGAGAGCAACAGCGATTGTGCGGCTGGGTACATTTGCCAGACGTACGATTACGGGTGTGCCGAGCCGGGTGTTCCGCCGGATGGGGGCGATGTGGGTGGTTCGGAAGGTGGTGGTGCCCCGGACAGTGGTGCTCCGGACAGTGGGACGCGCGACGGCGATGCGGATGTCAGCGACGAGTGCGAGCCGCAGACGTTTTCGTTTTGCGAGCTCGAGATGGTCGAGTGCGCGGCAGATGGCGATTGCGCTGAGGGGCTGAAGTGCATCACGAACACGTATGAGTCGTGCACGGGTACCGGTTGCGCGTGCCCTGATAGCCCCGATGGCGAGCCGGTGGATTGCGAATGCGACGAAGAGGACTTCAAAGATGAGTGCGAGGTCATCACCGAGTCGTATTGCGCGCCGAAGTGGGCGGGCGAGTGCACGGCGGATGCCGACTGCGGCGAAGGCTTTAAGTGTGTCGAGGCCGAGTCGTGCGGTTGCAGCGGCAGCGGTGGGACGGGCGGCAGCGACGGCGGTACGACCGACCCTGCGCCAGCGCCGGCGGATGCACGTGAGCCGGAAGACGATTGCACCTGCGAGCCGAGCGGAGTGTTTTACTGCGAGTTGATTGAGACGGCGTGCAACGCGGATAGCGACTGCCCGACCGGTTTTGCGTGCGTGACGAATGATATTCCGGTCGATGGTGGCACGACGGGCAGCGGCGGCGGTGATGATCCGTCGGCGATTTGCGCGGAAGGTG
>CAZXXB010000127.1:3515-4717 GCA_964644185.1 uncultured Myxococcota bacterium | reverse complement strand
ACGACACGCCGGATGTGGATGAAGGTTCGGCAGGTGCCGCGAGCGCGATGGCTCCGCTTGCGGAAGAGGGTTTTGCGGGGATGTGCGCGCCGGCGGGTTGGTATGGCCCCGGTATGCCGGGTTCGGCGGAAGATGGTGACTTTGGTGGTCGCGATGACGACGAAGTGACCAACGACGGGTCGGCTGGCGGCACGGGCGGCGATGACGACAGCGCCGCGAGCGATGACGACGACGACGCGGCGCCCGTGAGCGCAGACGACGACGACGACGCGGCGGCTGAGGCTGGTGCGGACGACGACGACGACAGCAGCGACACGGCGGCTGTCGATGACGGCGCGGAAGAAGAAGACGATGGTTGCAACGCGGCTTCGTCGAACGGGACTGGCATGGGCATGGCGCTTGCCGGTCTTGCGCTGATGCTGGTGGTTCGCCGCCGTCGCCACGCGCGCTGAATGCGTGAATTGAGTTGTCACCCCCGCGCAGACGCTGCCCCCTGAGGGGGCAAGCACCTCTCCCCCCAACCCCCTCCCCGCATGACGCAGGGAGGGGGGGGGCCTGAAAGAGAGGGGCCGCTGAGTGGCGGGGGCCGTGACCTGAACCCAGACGTACGCCACGCCAGTCAGCACGGAACGATCAGCACAGAACAGTCAGGACAGAACACGCAAACCCTCGGTGCCTCGTGCCCCGAGGGTTTTTTTCTATGGGGGCGGAGGCTCGAAGGGGTGCCGAAGGCGAACTGCGGGGGGGGTTATTGCGGCGTGGGGGTGCGGGGGCGGGTGCCAGAGCGAAGCGTGTAGGCGTTGCGCCATGCCTCGCGCGACTCTAGCTCTTCGACGAGGCGCAGGTGCTCGCGGTCGGCCTCTTCGGGGGGGGCGCCGGTCTCTTCGGCCCAGATGCGGGCAAGGCGCGGCGCGAGTGAGAGTCCATGGTCGGGCAGGGCGAGAAAGAGGGGCATGCGGCGAAGGTAGAAGTCTTCGAGGTGGATGACCATTTCGTGGCGGATGGAGAAGCGGAGCTGGGCCTCGATGTGGGGGAATCCGGCTTCGGCGAGGGGGTCGGTGTCGTCGTCGTGGGCACCGAGGACGATGGCGGTGGCTTCTGCTGCGTAGCGGCGCCAGAGTGACTCAGCGACGGTGAGGTTTTTGTGCGAGGCGGCGTTTTTTGCTTCGCGGATGGCGGCTGTGGTGGACCACGGGTTGACG
>CAZXXB010000127.1:1140-3498 GCA_964644185.1 uncultured Myxococcota bacterium | reverse complement strand
GTCGCGTACGTCGGGTGGTGGCGGGCGGAGGTTTTTTGCGGCGTCTTCGCGCCAGCGTTTGAGAGCCGTTTCGACGATTTCGGCGGCCATGACGCGGGCGGTGGTGTATTTTCCGCCGGCGACGAAGAGTTCGCCTGTGGGGCCGGTGTCGATGTGGTGTTCGCGGCTCACTTTCTGGAGGGTGACGGCCGCGTGTTGTCCATCGCTGCCGACGGGTGGTGCGTTGGCGGCGAGATCGACGAGGGGGCGGACGCCGACGTAGGTGCTGATGACGTCGGCGGGGCCGAGGTTGAGGTCGGGGAAGTAGCGGGCGAGGGTGCCGAGGAGGTAGTCGACGTCGGTGCGCTCGACGATGGCTTTTTCGGGGTTGGGGTCGGTGGGGCCGTCGGTGGTGCCGACGATGACGACGCCGTTTGCCATGTCGTCGCGGGGGATGACGAAGATGATGCGCTGGTCTTCGGGGTTGTTGAGGACGACGGCGGCTTTGACGGGGAGCCGGTCGGCGCTGAAGACGAGGTGGACGCCTTTGCTGGGTTTGAGCCAGGGGTGCCAGTTGGGGGTGAGGGTGCGGCCGATTTCGTCGGTCCAGGGGCCACCGCAGACGATGAGCTGGGTGGCGCGCAGATCGATGAGTTCGCCGGTGAGGCGGTCGCGGACGGTGTAGCCGCAGGTGATGCCGTTTTCGTTGCGCAGGGGCGAGACGGCCTCGGTGTAGCTTGCGAGGGCGGCACCGTTTGCGGCGGCGGCACGGGCGTTTTCGATGACGAGGACGTCATCCCACATCATGGCGTCGCCGTAGCTGAAGCCACCTTTGAGGCCCTGGTGTTTGAGCCATGGCATCTCTTCGAGGAGGGCGGCGCGGGGGATGCGTTTGTGGGTTTCGGGGACGCGGAAGAGGGCGAGGAGATCGTAGAGCCAGAAGCCCATGGAGAGGAGGCATCCGCCGACTCTGTCGCCTTTGTAGACGGGGAAGACGAAGCGGAGCGGGCGTACCATGTGGGGCATGTCGGCGAGCAGGTAGGTGCGCTCTGCGAGGGCTTCGAAGACGAGGCCGAATTCGAGTTGTTCGAGGTAGCGGAGTCCGCCGTGGATGAGTTTTGAGCTGCGTGAAGAGGTGCCCCATGCGAAGTCGTGTTTTTCGACGAGGGCGACGTTGAGGCCGCGCATGGCGGCGTCGCGTGCTGTTGCTGCGCCAGTGATACCGCCGCCGATGATGAGGAGGTCGAAGGTCTCGGAGCGAAAGCGCGAGAGGGCGGCTTTCCGCGAGCGGAAGGAGAATTCGGGCGAGCGTGAGTGACCGTCGGGCGACGACATGGGGGCGCACCATGCCGTTGAATGCCGCGCTGAGTCAAGCCATTGCATGAATTGGCGATGATGTGGTGTATGGGCGCGCGAATCGGGGGAGACGCGGTGGCCGGGCGGAAGGTGCCTGCCATGACGACGACGATGCCGGTTTCGGCGAACCCAGAGACGTTTCCGAAGTTTTTGATTGAGATGTACCGAGCGATCGACGCGATGGATGCGGCGGGGTTTGGTGCGTGCTTTGAGGCGGATGGGGAGTTTGCGTATGCGAACCTTGCGCCGGTGGTGGGGCCTGCGGGAGTGGAGGCGTTTACAAATCAGTTTTACACGGCGATTGACGGCATCTCGCATGCGTTGAAGCGGGCGTGGGAGGGTGACGATGGGCGGACGCTGCTGGGCGAGGGGGTGGCGACGTACACGCGCAAAGATGGGTCGCGGGTGTCAATCGCGTTTTTTTCGGTGAGCGAGTTTGGGGCGACGAATCGGCTGAAGAGTTATCGGGTCTACATTGATGTGGCGCCGCTGTTTGCGCAGTGAGGCGGTACGCGCGGTGATGCTGTGTGCGCGGTGATGCTGTGTGCGCGGTGAGAGGTCGGGCAGAAACGCGACCCCCCGGCGTGCGGTGAGGCACGACGGGGGTTCAACGTGAGGCGGCATGCCTCGTGGAGAGCCGGTTGGCGGGGTGGCGTTACCAGACGACGTCAACGGCGGTGAGGCGGCGGTTGTTCGCGTCGCCCGTTGTGCCGTCGCCGCAGTGTCCGTAGAGGTCAATGCCCCAGCACTTCAGGTTGCCGCTGGTGGTTTTGGCGCAGCTATGTGCTCCACCGCCGACGATTTCGTTGACGCCGGTTACGTCGGTGACGGTTGTGGGGGTGAGACGGCGGAAGTTTGTGTCGCCCTGTGTGCCGTCACCGATTTGACCTGAGAAGGCGAAGCCCCAGCAGCGTGCGGTCTGGTCGGCGAGGGTCGCGCAGGTGTGGCTTGAGCCAGCGCCGATTGCGGTGGCGGTGGTGATGGCCGAGACCTGGGTGGGGACGAGGCGGTTGGTGCGGGTTC
>CAZXXB010000127.1:0-1011 GCA_964644185.1 uncultured Myxococcota bacterium | reverse complement strand
CGAGACGGGGGTCGTGGCGCGGCTGGTGGAGTTGTTGCCGAGCTGCCCGCTGCTGTTGAGTCCCCAGCATCTGACGGTTTTGTCGCTGAGTCGCGCGCAGGTGTGGTTTGTGCCGGCCATGATTTCGACGGCGTTTGAGAGGCCGCTGACGGTGACGGGTGTGGTGCTGGCGGTCTGGGTTCCGTTGCCGAGTTGTCCCTGGTTGTTGGCACCCCAGCAGCGAGCGGTGCCGTCGCTGAGAATGGCGCACGAGTGTTGGGCACCTGTTGCGACGGCGGTGGCGGTGGTGATGCCGCTGACGGAGACGGGCGAGAGGCGGTCAACGCCGGAGGTGCCGTCGCCGAGTTGTCCGTTGGTGTTGATGCCCCAGCACGAGACGGTGCCATCGGCGTTGACGACGCAGGTGTGGAAGAGGCCGGTGGAGATGTCTTGTGCGCTCGAGATGCCGGGCACTTCGACGGGGCTGAGTCGGGTGGTGGTGTCGCCCATGCCGAGTTGTCCGTTTGCGTTGTAGCCCCAGCAGCGGATGGTGCCGTCGGTGATGAGGGCGCAGCTGTGGTCGTTGCCGGCTGCGACTTTGCTGACGGCGACGCAGATGCCGTTTGAGCAGGTGTCTTCGATGCCGTTGCAGACGTTGCCGCAGGCGCCGCAGTTGTCGGGGTCGTTCGCGGTGTCGATGCAGGCGCCGGCGCAGTAGGTGAAGCCGGGGTCGCAGGTGCAGAGGTTATCGACGCAGTTTGCACCGCCGGTGCACCCACCACAGCTTTCGACGATGCGGGTTGCGCCGCAGAGGTCTTCGGCGGTGAGTGCGCCGCACTCGGCCCCTAAGCGCGAGCACATGGCTTCGTCGGTGGATTCGGCGTCGCAGACGCAGACGTCTCCCTGTGGGAGGAAGCCGAACGGAGCGCCGGCGGCGATTTGGCAGGGGGGGGCCGCGGCGCAGGGGGTTGCGGGGGCGCTCCGGGGCGCTGGTTGCGGCGCTGCCCCATGAAGCGGTCGAACTCCTCGCGG
>CAZXXB010000126.1:9289-10680 GCA_964644185.1 uncultured Myxococcota bacterium | reverse complement strand
TGCTCGTCTTCTACGACAAGCCGCCGGTCGGTAATGATCATCAGTTGAAACACCTGCTTCACGTCGCGACGCCCTTCGCACAAACCCGCTCGCGACGCCACACACGGCCCACTGCCCGCCCACTCACCACGCAACCCAGCACGCTCTACTCCAGCATCCCCTCAATCGGACTCGACGCCGTCGCATACAGCTTCTTCGCAATCCGCCCCGCAAGATAACTCTCGCGCCCAGCCTCAACCCCAAGCCGCATCGCCCGCGCCATCCGCAACGGCTCGCGCGCCCCTGCAATCGCCGTGTTCATCAATATCGCCGTCACCCCCAACTCCATCACACGCGCCGCATCCGACGCGCACCCCACCCCCGCATCCACAATCACCGGAACCCCCACCGCCTCCAGTATCAACCGAATGTTGTACGGGTTTCGCAACCCCAGCCCCGACCCAATCGGCGCCGCAAGCGGCATCACCGCCGCGCACCCCGCGTCTTCAAGCTTCTTGCACAAAATCACATCGTCGATGATGTACGGCAACACCGTAAAACCCTCTTTCACCAGCACCCGCGCCGCCTCGAGCGTCGCCTCATTGTCCGGAAAGAGCGTCTTCTGGTCGCCAATCACCTCAAGCTTAATCAAGTCACCAAGCCCCACCTCACGCCCAAGCCGCGCATACCGAATCGCCTCTTCCGCCGTGTAACACCCCGCCGTATTCGGCAGTATCGTCGTCTTCGCAGTGTCGAGATAACTCAGCAGCGACTCACGCGAACCCCGATTCAAATCAACCCGCCGCACTGCAACCGTGATCATCTCCGCGCCCGACTCGTTCAGGCACGCAACCGTCTCGTCAAAGCTCTTGTACTTGCCCGACCCAACAATCAACCGCGACGTAAACGTGTGCGCCCCCACGCGCCACGTCGCACCATCATCCGACCCAGCCCTGACCGTCGCCGCACCCGCTGCCACACCAGCCACCATTTCGCCGCTCTTCTGCTCTGTTGCGCTCACGCTCATCCACCCCCAACGAAGTGGACGATCTCCACCTCGTCGCCATCGTTCAGCACCACGTCGTCAAAGCGATCTCGCTTCACAATCACCCGATTCAACTCGACCGCCACCTGCCGCGGCGACAGGTCAAGCGACGCGAGAAACGCCGAAATGCTCGTAGCAGCACAAAGGTGCCGCGACTCGCCGTTCACGCGAATCGCGACACCCACATTCGAACCACCGATCGTCTCCATCAATCCCTGTCACGCGCAAGATGTCGCGCGCAGCAAGCCACGCGCCGAATCATCGTCCTCGCACTTATTGGAAGCAGAACTCGCGGAACACTTCACCATTCTGCCCGCGACCGGTCACGTCGCCCGAAGCCGGGCCACCCGGGCTTCCGCCCTGACCA
>CAZXXB010000126.1:2322-9279 GCA_964644185.1 uncultured Myxococcota bacterium | reverse complement strand
CGACACACCCGCCGTATTGACGTTGCAGTTGCCGTACATCGCGACACCAATCGACGGCCCACCGCCACCGCCGCCGCCGTTACCGCCGCGACCACCCTGGCCGCCGACGCCACCGGCACCACCGTCACCACCGCCCGCCTTGCCGTCGCCGCCAAAGCCGTTGGCACCACCCGAGCCGCCAAAGCCACCCGTGCCGCCACGGCCACCACGACCGCCGCGTCCACCGACAATCGTCGTCCGCTCAAGCGTCACAAACGAGAACGTTGACCAGATACCGATCGAGGCACCACCGCCCTTGCCGCCAAAGCCACCACCGCCGCCGCAGCCGCCGGCACCACCGCCGCCACCGCTGCCGCCGCCGTCGGGCTCACACGCGCCAAACAGGCAGATGCCCGTGCCAAACAGACCCGAGTCGCAGCAGCCACCACCGCCACCGCCGCCGCCGCCGCCACCCGAACCCGGGTCGCCCGACACACCATCAAGGCCATCGTACGGCAGCCACTCGCGCAAAATCGCGTCGATGCGACCGATACCGAGACCACCCGTGCCGTTGGGGCCAGCCGCGCCAGCACCACCGCCAGAGCCGAACCCGCCGCCAGCACCGTTGCGATCCGAACCCGGCCCACCATTGCCACCCACACCCGACAGCGGGCCCGTACCGTTCGCGCCAGACGATCCGTTCGCGCCCGACCCGACGCCACCGACACCACCCGGTCCACCCGAGTTACCACCACGCGGAATTCCATTCGGGTCAACGCAGTTCACGAAGCCCGGTTGCCCCACCCGCGCCAGAAAGCCCGGGTCACAGTCCTGACAGCCATCACCACCGTTCGTCGCCGAACCACCCTTCGACCCATCCGGAGCCTGCGGCGGCACAAACCCCGCGTCAACACCGCCACCATCACCCGCGAGAATCCGCGAGTCTTGAATGTACGCCCCCTGCGCCTGGTCGAGGGTCACCGCAATGCTCGGCTCGCCAACCGTCGTCGCGTTGCCCGCATCAATCACCACCGCCGCAAGGTACGTACCCTTCTGCGTCACCTGAATGTTCGAGAACGACACCACCGGCGAATTGCCCGAAATCAGCGTGTTCGTCGTACCCGTCGCCGCCGGGCGGAACCGCTCGTAGTAGTCGTCGCTGTACCCGCCAAACACACCCACGCCCGGCTTCATCTCAATCGCCGATGGCGCCGTGTAAACACCCGCCGCAACCAACACATCCGACGCCACATCGGGGTTGTCGGCCCGCGCAAGCTCAATCGCGAGATCAATGCTCAACAGCGGCTTGTCACGGGTTCCCGGATTGTTGTCATTGCCACGCGCCGCCGACACGAAGATCGACCGGCTTACCGTACCGTCAATCCCGTCGCAGTTCGTGTCACCCGGCGCAGGCCCCCACTCTCCACCACCATTCGGCGGACGAACCCCCGTGCTGCCCGACTGCAACGCCGCCACATCCGGACGGTCGTAATCAGCCGTCTTCACGCACTTGTACTCGCAATCCTCAGGGTTATCGTCGAGGTCCCACCTATTCTCAGGGCACGTCGTACCCGAACCAATCAGCGTCACACGCGTCTCGCCCTGCCCGTACAACAGGTGCTTGTAGACCAGAAACGCCTGATACGGACGCACCTGCGTCGGCGTGAACACCACGTCAATCGGCAACTCTTCGCCCGGCTGCAAATTTCTCGGGAACGTCGCATCGGTCTCGATCACGAAGTTCGCCTTGTCGGCCCCTTCGATCACGATGTCGTCGAGCGCGATCGTCACGTTGCTCGTGTTGCCCACCGTGATCGTCTTCGGCACATCGACATTCAAAAACGTCGCGCCGTAGTCAATCACGTTACCCGGCCCCGGCGTCGGCTTGATCGACAGACCCGGGTCTTCACCACGACCCGCCAGCGTCACGAGAATCGGACCATCCTTATGGTTCGAGTCGACAATCATGCTCGCCGTGTAAAAGATCGACTCCACTGGTGAGAACCGCAGCTTGATCTTCTGCGTCGACCGCGGCGTCAACCGCGTCAGCGACGTCGACGGGTCAATCGAAAACACACCCAGGTTCGGCGTGAAGCTCGTCCCGCGGAACACGCAATCGACGTCATCGCTATCGTTCGACACCGTCAACTCGCGCGTCAGCGTCTGCCCCGTCGGTATCGCGCCAAAATCGACACCAATCGGCGAAATCGTGCACGTCGGCGGGTCAATCCCCGCCGCACCCGCCAGCGTCAGCACCGTCGTCGTGTCGCCCGTCACGTTGTCGTTGTTCATGTCGCTATCGCTCGACGCGATATCGTACCCCACCGTGTGGTAGCCCTTCGCCGTCGGCTCATAAATTGCCCGCACCGTCAGGTAACTGCCGCCCTTGATCAAAAACGGCGACGTCACAACCCGCTCACCCTCATCGTTGAACAACTCGACGCGGAACATATCCGGGTTTTGCCCCTGAATGTTCTGCTGCAAGAACTTGTTGATTCGCAAAAGCGACGTCGAAGGACCATTGTTGCGCACCTGAATGTTGCGCACCACGCTCGCACCAATCTGCTGAATACCAAAGTCGAGCGTGTACGACGCCAGCCCATCTTTCGGCCACAACGTCGTCGATGACGCACCACCCGCAAACACAAAGTCGGCCAGCGCCGGCTGCTCGCTCGTAAACGTCAGCGTCTTCGACTGCGCAACCGTCGGTACCTCTTCGTAATCAACCTTCAACGTACCCGGCTTGCGGGTCTCATCATTCGGACGATACCGCACCAGAAAATCGATCACCGTACCCGGCACCAGCACACCACCCTCAGGCAACGGCACCGTCGCTGGGTCAAACGCATACGTCGTCTTGTCGGTCTCACTCGTCCACGCAATCGACTTGATCACGAGGTTGCGACCACCCACGTTCGAGATCGAAATCTTCTTCTCACCCACCGACCCCTGCGGAATAAACCCGAAATCGACATCCGTCGACGGGTCGATCAAAAACCGCCCACGCGAGCAATCGATCTTCTCCGGGTCGCAGATGCACACCTTCGTGCACTTCGGGTCATAGCAATACGTATTGGTCGGACAATCGGTATCCGCGCAGCAAATGCCCGAGAACCGGTCGCACACATCGCTCGGGTAGCAACCGTTCGTGCTGTCGTCGTCGTCATCATCACCGGTCGTCGCATCATCGTCATCGTCGTCGCCACCACTTATCGGAAACCGACAAATCCCCTCGTCACAAAACTCCGGCGCAACACAATCTTCATCCGTCGCGCACAACAACTCACACACGCCACGACGGCACTTCTCCGGCGATGGACAATCACCATCGTCAACGCACGTCTTCGGCCCCGCTGGCTTCGTGTAGCACTCGCACTTCGAACAGACGGCATTCGCGCCGCAATCGCTGTTCGTCTTGCACTCGCACGTGTCACCCGCGACACAGAAACCGCGGTCGCAAATCTCACCCGGCTTACAGTCGCTCGCCGTCAGGCACTCGGCAACAACCGGCCCTCCCGTATCATCGTCGTCATCATCATCGTCATCGGCCCCGCCCGTGTCGGTGTTGAAGCAGTCTTCGACAGGTGCCGGAATCACCGGCGTACCGTCATCGAGACACAACGCCACCACGCTATCGCCCTCAATCTGCACGCAGAAGCCATCTTTCTTCGGCGTCCCCTCCGCATCACCCGTCTCAGCCTCAGCCGACGAACCCGCGCACTCGCAAAGGTCGTTGCAGTCGCGGTTGAACGCGCACCGCGCCGCCGGCACACAACGCGCACCCTGCGTATCGGTCTGCAAACACTCCAGCCCGTCGGGACACTCGATCTCATTGCACAACGGCTGCCGCTCAATGCAAATCTCTTGTGGGCACGCGCACAGATTCGCTACGCACTTCTGCCGACTATCCGGACAGTCGCGGTCACGATCGCACGCCACGATGTCCGGGCGGCACTCATCGTCGGTCGCATCGTCGTCGTCCGAGTTGTCATCGTCGTCATCTTCCGGTGCGGGGGGGCAATACCCCGGCTCATCCGGAAACTTGTTTTGCGTGCACGCGCCTACGAGGTCATCGTCGTCATCGCCGCTCGTGCACGCCGTCACCCCAGACACACCCGCCAGCAACAACACGGTCGCGGCAACTGCCGCCCGTACCTGAACTGCCCCGGCGCGCGATGAAAGAACACCCAAAATCTGCATCGAAGTCATGTGAGACCCCGTCTCGTCGGCAAATGCCACGATGGCCCCCGAGAGACCTTCGCGGCGGTGGTACCAGGAAAACTCGAAAAACCTTTACACAACCCCGGCCCGCAATTCCAGCATTTCCCGGCAACCTCGCCGATATGCATCTTTTTGCCTCAATCGCTCCCTTCCCCCACGACCGCCCCACCATTGCCGACGTCGCATTCTTGACACCGCACGCGCGAGAGCGATAACGGGCGCGCATCAATTGGGTCACCGGTCGAAAACAGGTTTCGCAATCACTTCACGTACAATGCCCAGTACGACTTCAAGGGAGTTCGCCATGCACAGCCTTTCTATCGCTTCGCTTTTCTCGCGTGCCGCGCGCGTCGCCTTCGCCGCCGTCGCCATCTTCGCCGCCACCTCGGCAACAGACGCCCGCGCCGTCTCGGTCTCCGACACCCAGTGGACAGTGCGCCCCGTCCTCGGCGGCTCGTTCAACATCGACGGCTGGGGCAACCAGTTCATCCTCGGCGCCGACTGGATGTTCAACAACGTGATGCCCATCGAAGGCCTGCAAATCGGCCCCGGACTCCGCCTCGGCATGGCCGGCGGCTTCTTCGACGTCAACCCGTTCGGCCAGGTCAAATACAACTGGAACAACCTCAGCGTCCCCGTCGTCCCCTTCGTGCAGGGTGGCCTCGGTCTCCACGTCAACACCGTCGGCGACGTCGGCCTCGGACTCCGCTTCGGCGGCGGCTTCGACTACTTCGTGACCCCCACCATCGGCGTCGGCTCGAGCCTCGACTTCGACGTCGGCGGCGTGCTCACCAACGGCGCCCGCTTCGCCGGCATGGTCCAGTTCGTCGTCGGCGCAATCTTCAAACTCTAATCTCTCACGCTTCCAACCGCCCAACGCGGCGAGGTGTTTCACCTCACCCGTTGAACGTGCTAACGGGGTTTTCGGGCATCGCCTGAAAGCCCCGTTTGCTTTCGTAGCAATCTCGTAGAAAAACCGCTCAAACCAATCTCTGCCCCAACACAGCCGCACCGCAAGATTCGAGGCCTTGATGACCACCCAACCCAACACCTCACCCGCCACCTCACCCGCCACCGCAAATCTCACCTTCGCCGAGATGACGTGGCACGAGCCCCAATACGACGAAATCGCCACACAGTTCGCCGCCATCGACAGCGACTTCGACAACGCCACCGACCCCGCAGGCCGCGCCGCCGCCCTCCTCCGTTGGGAATCCTACCGCCGCGAGCTCGACACATGGTCCGCCATGGTCGAACTACGCTTCAATCAAGACACCCGCGACGCCGACTACAAACGCGCCCGCGAATACGCCGACGAGCTGCGCCCCCGCATCACCGACCTCGAAACCAACCTCAAACGCAAACTCCTCACCTCAGCCCACCGCCCCGAACTCGAACAACGCTTCGGTGCACACGCCTTTCGCCTGTGGGAAGCCGACATCGCCACCTTCGAGCCCGCCATTCAAGACGACCTCGTCAAAGAGTCGCGCCTGCAAGCCGAATACGTCGAGCTGCTCGCCTCCGCGCGCTTCCAGTTCAAAGGCGAAACCCTCAACCTCTCTGGCCTGCGCCGCTTCACCACAAGCCCCGACCGCGACACACGCCACGCCGCCGAAACCCTCCGCTGGGGCTGGTTCAACGAAAACGGCGAAACCCTCGACCGCCTCTACGACGAGCTCACCACCCTGCGCGACGGCATGGCCCGCAAACTCCGCTACGACAACTACATCGGCCTCGGCTACAAACAGATGCACCGCATCGACTACAACGAGGCCGATGTCGAGCGTTTCCGCGCCCAGATTCGCGCCGAAGTCGTCCCCCTCGCCACCGAACTCCATCTCCGCCAGGCACGCGACCTCAACCTCGACCCCCTCATGTACTGGGATGAAGGCATCCACGACCTGCGCGGAAACCCCGCCCCCAAAGGCGACCACGACTGGATGCTCACGCAGGCCCAGACCATGTTCGACAAAATGGGCCCCGACCTCTCAAGCTTCTTCAAAATGATGCGCGAGCGAGACCTGCTCGACCTCAAAACCCGCGAAGGCAAAGCCGGCGGCGGATTCTGCACCTCGCTCAACCGCTACGGCGTCCCCTTCATCTTCGCCAACTTCAACGGCACCAAAGGCGACGTCGAGGTCTTCACCCACGAAGCCGGACACGCCTTTCAGGCATGGCGCTCACGCGGCAAAGAGCTCACCGACTACCTCTGGCCCACCCTCGAATCGTGCGAAATCCACTCGATGAGCCTCGAATTTCTCACGTGGCCTTTCATCGACCTCTTCTTCGGTGACGACGCCGAGCGCTTCCGCAAAACCCACCTCACCGAATCGCTGCTCTTTCTCACCTACGGCGTCGCCGTCGACCACTTCCAGCCCTTCGTCTACGCAAGCCCCACCGCGACCCCGAAAGAGCGCAAACAGATGTGGCGCGAGTGCGAGCGCATGTACCTCCCGTGGCGCCTCTACGGCGACCTCTCCTACCCCGCCGAAGGTGGACTCTGGCAGGGCCAGACCCACATCTACTCGCGCCCGTTCTACTACATCGATTACGTGCTCGCGCAGACCTGCGCCCTGCAATTTTGGGCCCGCTCACGCAACAACTTCGACGACGCCCTCGCCGCCTACATCGCCCTCTGCGACCGTGGCGGAGAAGCCCCGTTTCAGCAACTCGCCCGCGGTGCTGGCCTCGTCTCGCCCTTCGACGACGGCTGCCTCACCCGCGTCGTCAACGAGGCCAAAGCCGCCCTCACATAAC
>CAZXXB010000126.1:2058-2308 GCA_964644185.1 uncultured Myxococcota bacterium | reverse complement strand
CACATTACTGAGAGACAGAAAGCGAAAACGCATGGCCTGTCAGCACGTCAGGCCATGGCAGCACACTCAGTCGCGACACGAACACCAGCGCACCGAGCAACCCTCGGTGCGCTACTTCACCTGCACCACAAAGCCCTTCACACCACGCGCCGCCTGCAAACTGTCGCGAAACGCCGACGCCGATGACTTCTCGGCAAACGCACCCACCCACACCCGATACCGAACAGCCCCCGACACCGTCACCGACGTC
>CAZXXB010000126.1:0-1935 GCA_964644185.1 uncultured Myxococcota bacterium | reverse complement strand
TCGGCCAGCCCCGACGACGCCTCCGCCTTCTTCTCAACCGGCTTCGCCGCCTTCTCTGCCGCCGCCCTCTCCGCCGCTCCCTTCTCTGCCGCCACCTTTTCAGCCGCTGCCTTTTCAGCCGCTGCCTTCGCACCCTTCGGCAAGGGCGCCTCATTCGTCGCCGCCAATGGATGCTCAACCGCCGCAGGCGCCCCCTCCGCAACAGGTGCCTTCACCGGCACCGCCGCCGCGTCACCCGCCGGGTCAACTGCCGCTGCTCCACCCGCTACCTCACCCGCTGCTTCACCCGCCACATCACCTGCTGCTTCAGCGGGTGCCGCAGGCACGGGGGGCGGTGGCGACGTCAGCGTATCGAGCTTCGCCACCTCCGCCGCCGGTATCCGCTCTGCCGCACTCGACATCTGCGCGCCCGCATACAGCCCAAGGCTGAACATCAACGCGCAAAGCACCACGACGCCGAAAAACAGCATCAGCACCTGCCGCGCATCCAGCACCGCCTCATACCGCTCGGGTGCCGGCGTCGACAGAATCTCTTCGCGTGATCGTGAGTTCATGCCACACACCACGCCTCAACCCACACGGGGCAAGACGCCTTTTGCCGCGTATGCTAGGCGTCTGGCGGGTGCCGAGCAAGATTGCGGCACGATTACGTCGGTTTTAACCGCGCCCCATCTACCCACGTTTGACCCTCACGCATGTCGCAACCCCTCTCAACCCTGCTCGCACGCTTCATCGGCACCGCCTTCCCCCGCCCCTGCGCCGGATGCGGTGGCTGGCCCCTCGACCCCACCCTCCCCCAAACCACCATCTTCTGCCCCACCTGCGCCGACTCCATCGAGCCCATAAAAGACCCCGTCTGCCTCCGCTGCGGGCTCCCAATGCCTACCGCCCTCGCCTCTTCCGGACGTCGCACCTGCCGCGACTGCACCACCACCCCGCCCCCCTTCAACCGCGCCCGCGCCGCCCTCCTCTACGAGCCCCCCGCCACCGACGCCATCGCCGCCCTCAAATACAAACGCCAAATCGCCCTCGCAAACGGCCTCGCACTCCTCGCCGCCACCGCCGCCGAATCCGCCGGACTGCGCATCGAAACCTACGACGCCATCATCCCCCTGCCCACCCCTCGCCGCCGCCTTCTCGCACGCGGATTCAACCACGCCGCCCTCATCGCTCACCCCATCGCCACGTGGTACCGCACCCCCCTCTGGCTCACCGCACTCGACCGTGCCGGAGACCCGCGCCGCCAGGCCGAGCGCACCCGCGAAGAACGCCTCACCCTCCCCACCACCGCCTTTCGCGTCACCAACCCCGACGCCGTCGCCCAAAAACGCCTGCTACTCGTCGACGACGTGCTCACGACCGGCGCCACCGCCCGCGCCGCCGCCGGTGCCCTGCGCGCCGCCAATGCGCGTGAAGTCGATGTGCTCGTCGTCGCCCGCACCCCACGCGATCACGTCGATGCCGCATGGTAGCTCGCACCCGGCCCGCCACCCCGCACTCTGGCTACGCGGTCAGTCACCTTGCTCTACTTGTTGGGCTTCGCAGCAGAAGCGCCGCAAGAAATAAACAGCCCGCACGTGGAACCGGGGGACTCGGGAAACATGGCATCCACGTGCGGGCAAACTTGGCGGTTGACCCCGCGCCCACCGACTCGGCGGTGGACGCTTTCAGTGAGGCACGTGCTGTGCCAATATACGACCATCACACCCGCGTCGTAATCTTACGGCATTTCAAGCCATTTCGACATCTCACCCCACCCGCCGCACTCAGACATGATGCAACAGTGAAACACCTTGTCTCATATTCGAAACCGCGGCTGCGACACTTTGCTCCCATGGTGAGACACTTTCGCGTCCGCCACCTTCAAAACTCCCCAAAACACCCTGCCCCCGGATCACCCGCCGTTTTGACGCCAACCGACCTCGGTCACCCGCC
>CAZXXB010000125.1:8903-10699 GCA_964644185.1 uncultured Myxococcota bacterium | reverse complement strand
CGTTTTCTCCGTCGCCCAAGCGGGTGAAGTAGGTGCCGTCGTAGTCGAATTTGGCGCCGATATCGATGACGCGTTGTGAGCCGCCGTCTTCGTAGAGGACGAGTTTGATGGCGGGGGATTGCAGGCCGTATTCGGCGAGTTTTGCGGACTCGACTTCGACTTTGCGTTTGACTTCGTAGTTTTTGGCGGCGCGCAGGAGGTCATCGATGCGAGACTTGTCTCCATCGGCGGCAACGGGGTTGAGCAGGCGCCAGGGTGAGTCTTTGTCGGTGCGCTCGACGATGATGGTTTCGCCGTTGGCCCAGAGCTCGAATTTGCGGAGTTTGTCGGTGTCGAGCGCTTCGAGGGGGCGCTTTTCTTTGGCTTCGAGCTCTTTTTTGGCCTCTTCTTCTTTTTCGACGCCGAACCAGGCGTAGGCGATGAGGCCCGCGAGGGTGGCGAGGGCGAAGAGGGTCTGCAACAGTTTCTTTTGTCCGAGTGTCATGACCCGAAGACCTCCGAAGCTGTCGATGGGGGTGGGCGCGGGTTGCGCGCGTGGGTTGCTGGTTGGTTGCTGGTCAGGTGCTGGGTACGAGGTTGCCTGAGTGGGTTATTTGCGTCGGCGTGAGTACCAGACCATGGCGCCAGCGAGCAGAATGCCGAAGGGCATGATGGCCTGAGCGAAGTAGTAGACGAAGTTGCCCTGCGACTCGGTGAGGAAGAGGCGCGACGAGTTGAGCTTTTTGGGGCGAATCGAGATCATGTCGTCTTCCTGTGCGAGCCAGGCGATGGTGTTGAGAAAGAGGTCGCTGTTGCCCGAGAGCGAGATGCCCTGGTTGCTGGCGAAGTCGCTGTCGCCGAAGACGGCGATGCGCGCTTCGGGGATGGGTGCGTCTTCGGCTGCACCTTCGGGGGCTTTGCCGATTTTTGCGGCGGTGATGGCGACGGCGAGGGGGCCGCGGGTGTCGACGCCTTCATCGAACTGGGCTTCGGGTGAGCCGAGCGAGGTTTCGCCCCATGCGCCGGGTGAGGTGCGGACGATCTCGTAGGCTGAGACGCCCTCGGGCTTGTCGGTGGCGATGCCGAGGCTGCGGGCAGTGGGGAAGAACGTCGCGAACTGGAAGTTTTTGACGATGGGGTGGTCGGGGTCGTACGAGGCGGCCATGGCGATGCTGGCTCCGCCGCCTTTGAAGAGCTGCATGGCGCTGGTGTCGAGAATGATGTTGTTGGAGGCGATGATGCCGTAGCTCGTGAGCAGGGCTTCGGTGCCGTGTTCGGCGAGGGGTTCGAGCATCAGCAGGAGGCGTCCATTGTTGGCGAGGTAGACTTGGAGGATGGCGCTTTCGGGGTCGAGGAGGGGTTTGCGCAGACCCGCGATGACGACGGCGGCGGCGTCGTCGGGCACTTTGCCGTCGCTGATGAGGTTGAGTGCGGCGTGCTGGTAGCCGTCGGCTTCGAGGGCTTCGATGGCGCGACCGTAACCGTCGGGGGAGTCTTTGGCGGAGGTGTCGCCCTCGCCGTGGCCGCTGACGAAGTAGATTTTTTTGATGGTGTTGCGGGTGAGTTTGACGAGCCCGTTGGTGAGTCCCTGCTCGGTAGGTTCTTTGACGCGCTCTTCGCGGACGTCTTCGCCGACTTTGCGTTTGAGAATGATGCGGGCGCCACCGGCTTTGATTTTGTACTGGCTGACTTCGAGGGGTGACTGCTCGGGGGCGATGAAGCGGTATTTGAACTTGTCGGAGAGCGAGGCGTAGTTTTCGAGGAGTTTTTTGAGCGAGGTGTAGGTCTCGGCGTCGTCGGGGCTTGAGCCGCTGTAA
>CAZXXB010000125.1:7221-8877 GCA_964644185.1 uncultured Myxococcota bacterium | reverse complement strand
TCGACTTCGTCGGTGAGCCCTTTGAGCAGGGCTTCGGTCTGGCCTTCGAGGGTGAAGAAGCCCTCTTGCGTGACATCCCAACGGACGGTTTTGCGGGTGGAGATGAAGTTGGCGACGGCGAGGATGGCGAGGACGATGACGCTGTAGAGAATTGCGTTTGCGCCGTAGCGGGTAGAGCGCGAGCCGAGGGCTTTTTTGACGCTCATGCGGGCGTAGACGAGGTAGTAGACGACGCCGAGCGTGCCCATGCCCATAAGGGCGTAGACGTACTGCAAGAGTTCGTCGTTGATGAGGAAGACAAAGAGAGCCGCGGTGATGAGCAGCGCGCCGATGGTTCCGATAATGCCTGTGACCTGCATGGGGTTACCCTTGGGTGACTTGGTCGAGTCGTTTG
Organism: uncultured Myxococcota bacterium; assembly: GCA_964644185.1. Lineage (GTDB taxonomy): Bacteria > Myxococcota > JAJVIH01 > JAJVIH01 > CAZXXB01 > CAZXXB01. The sequence continues at coordinate 8,483 of CAZXXB010000125.1, read as the reverse complement.
TCGAGTCGTTTGCCAGAGCCAGAGGCGCGACGCGGTGAGGCGCGCGCCGGGTTGACGATGGGCTGATTTAGATGCCGGCGTAACGCTGGGTTTCGAGCACCTTGTGGGTGAGGAAAAGTCCAAAAAAGGCGGCACCGATGAGGTAGACGAGCGACTTCAGTTCGATGAGGCCGGCGGTGAAGTTTTGCAGGTGGTCGAGCACGCTGATGTGCTGGAGCACGGCCTTTACGGTGCCGTCGTCGGCAGAGGTGGCGGCCCAGTTGATGATCCAGAGCAGAAGCAGCGCGGCGAGGGCGAGAATCGCGGCGACGATCTGGTTTTCGGTGACCGACGAGCAGAAGAGGCCGATGGCGACGAAGACGGCACCGACGAGAAAGAGGCCGAGGTAGGCCGAGAGGACGGTGCTCCACGCGACGCCGCCGCTGTCTGCGGAGTAGAGGTTGACGAGCAGCGGGTAGGCGAAGGTGAGGCCGATCATGACGGTGAGGACGAACATCGCGGCGAGGTATTTGCCGAGGACGATATCCCAGAGTCCGATGGGGGTGGTCATGAGCAGTTCGTAGGTTTTCTGGCGTTTTTCTTCGGCGATGAGGCGCATCGTGAGGGCGGGGATGAAGAAGACGAGAAAGACGCCCATGTTGAGCACGAGGGGCTGGGTGATGAGGTAGGTGACGTTGAGTTGTTCGCTCATCTGCGGCTGCTGCATGGCCTGCATGGTGAACTGCATGAAGCGGCCCACGAGCTGGACGAACATGAAGCCGTTGATGAGCAGAAACAGACCGATGACGACGTAGGCGATCATGGTCGTGAAGTAGAGCGTGATTTCTTTGCGAGCGATGGCGAGAGCACCCATGGGTAGCTTACGCGGCGTTTGCCGCGCCCTCCGTAGAGTCGTTGGCGGGTTGGTTGCTGGCGGCGGAGTCGGCGCTTGCTACGCCGTGCTCGTGGGTGACGACTTCGCGGAAGACGTCTTCGAGGCGGGCCGAGATGTCGGTGAGCGAGATGAGGTCAAAGCCGCCCTCGACGATGGTTTGCGAGATTGCGGCACGGTCGGCGAGGGTGAATTCGCCCTCGACGATGAACTCGCTGTGGGGCTCGTTGGCCTCTTTGAGAAACGCGATGGACTGGCGGGCGAGGCGTTGCTCGGCCTCGTTGAGGGTGGCGCGCACGTCGCGCGCGTGATCGATTCTGCGCAGGCGGTCGGCGAGTTCGGGGCCGCCTTTGCGCGTCGCGACGTGGATGCGTTTGACGCGGTTGGCGCT
>CAZXXB010000125.1:6226-7211 GCA_964644185.1 uncultured Myxococcota bacterium | reverse complement strand
GATGAGGTTTTCGATGGTGTCTTCGGCGACGATGCGTCCCTTTGAGATGACGATGGCGCGTTTGCAGGTCATCTCGACTTCGGGGAGGATGTGGGTCGAGAGAATGATGGTGTGGCGGTCGGCGAGGCGGCGGATGACGTCGCGGACTTCTGCTATCTGAATGGGGTCGAGACCGACGGTGGGTTCGTCGAGAATGAGCACTTCGGGGTCGGCGAGGAGTGATTGCGCGAGCCCGACACGTTGCTGGTAGCCCTTGGAGAGGTTGCGGATGAGGCGGTGCTGCACGTGGGCGACGCCGGCGAGTTCTGCGACGCGGCCTACTTCGCTCGCGACTTTTGGGCCACGCACGCCTTTGAGGCTTGCGACGAAGCGGAGGTAGTCGCGGACGACAAGATCGCCGTAGACGGGGGGGATTTCGGGCAGGTAGCCAACCTTGCGCTTGGTGGCGATCGGGTTTTCGAAGACGTCGATGCCGCCGATGAGGGCCTTGCCACGCGAGGCGGGCAGATAGCCCGTGAGGATACGCATGGTGGTCGATTTGCCGGCGCCGTTGGGGCCGAGGAATCCGACGATTTCACCTTTTTCGACCGAGAAGCTGAGGTCTTCGATCGCGGTGATGTCGCGGTAAAATTTGGTGAGACCTTCGACTTGAATCATCGCCAACCTGTCGGCGCAGTGGAATTTGGTGCTGCGCGTCTTGCTCGGGTCGTCGCGTTGTGGTCGCGGGCCGTTGTTTGTCTCGCGAGTGTAACGCCTGAGTGTGATGAGTGGGGCACAGCACGCAAGGTGCGGAAGCCCCATAAAGATATAAGCCGCGACACTAATTAAGTTGTTTCGTTCGCTTGGCAAGGGGTGGGGCGGTGAAAGTTGCGGTTTTGGGTGTGGGTGCGGCTGGCGCGGTCGTGCCGGGGTTGTTGGGCCGAGGTGAGGCGGCGCGCTGTGGAGAACGGGAAAAAACTCACAGAATGTCGTTGACAGGGGCGCG
>CAZXXB010000125.1:280-6190 GCA_964644185.1 uncultured Myxococcota bacterium | reverse complement strand
CCTGCGGGGGGGGGGGCGTGCGCCGGGGGGGGGGGGGCTGGGTTGCGGGGTTGGGTCGCGCGCGGTGACTGAATGGGCCTCTGAGGGGCTGATTGAGGCTGCGACGGCTTGACGACCGAGACATGACCCGGTTAGCAGAAGACATCCGCAATGCGATGTGAAGGTTTGCATCGCAAAAGCCAATCGACGACGAGTTAATGGTCGTCAGCGGACGGAGAGACTCACGTGGCGAATCATCAGAGTGCAGTAAAGCGCATCCGGCAAAACAAGCGTCGCCGTATTCAGAACCGCATCGTGAAGGGCAAGATGCGCTCTGAGATCAAGGCGTACGCGGCGGCGCTCGAGTCGGGCGACGTGGCGAAGGCGCGTGAGCTGATTGGCGGCGCGATCAAGCAGGTTCAGCGAGCGGGCAGCAAGGGTGTTGTTCACAGCAACACGGTGTCGCGCAAGGTGAGCCGCCTGACGCGCGCGTTGAATCGCCTGACGGGCTCAGTGCAGGCGTAAGGGCCGCGCGACACGCCCCACTTCATCATGGCTGACGATTTGCGAACCCTGCTTGCCGACATCGCGCAAGGCAGGGTTCGTTCGTTTTATCTTTTTCACGGTAGCGACGACTTTTTGCCGGGCGAGGCGGCGCGCGAGGTGGCGCACGCGCTCGTACCCGAAGCGCAGCGGGGCTTTAACCTCGAGCGGCCCAAGACTGACGGGCTTGGCATCGAAGAGATTGTGTCGGCGCTGAATACGTATCCGTTCATGCCCGGGCGCAAGGTCGTGTGGGTTGAGCGGTCTGATCTCTCTCCGGCCAAGACGTATGCGGTGACGCCGTTGAAGCGGGCGCTGCGGGGCTTTTCGGCGGAGCGTCCGAAGGCGAGTGTGCGAACGCTTGGGCGGGTGTTGAAGCTGTTGGGTATCGAGGGGGCGAGGCTGAGTGGTGAGGCATCGCGGGTGGCGGAGCATGTGGCGGAAGAGGCGGGACTCGATGCGAGTGGCGCGGAGATGGAGGTGCTTCACGAGTTGATTGAGGCGTATCGCGCGAACGTGCCTGATGATGTGGGGGGCGATGATGCGGAGGCGCTGGTCGAGGCGGCGAAGAAGGGGTGGCCGGAGAAGAATACGCTGGTGATGACCCTGCCCCGCTTCAACGGGGCGACGCGGGCGGGCAAGGCGCTGATTGCGGCGGGGGCGGTCGTAAAGCTCGACCCGACGGCGAGCGACGACGGGAAGAAGGCGAGGCCGGAAGATGTGCTGGAGGAGGCGGCGAGGCTTGCTGGGGTGAAGTTGACGCGGGCGGCGTTGGGGGTGTTGGCGGAGCGGATCGATGTGGGGAATCCGCGGCTGGTGCAGAGTGAGTTAGAGAAGTTGGCGACGTATGCGGGTGGGGCGAGTGTGGATGATGCGGCGGTGCGCGACCTTGTGGCGGCGTCGCGGGCTGACCCGTTTTGGGAGTTGTCGAGTGCGCTGGGTGAGCAGAAGGGGCGTGAGTCGCTGCACCGGTTGCAGGAGCTGGTGGCGCAGAAGACTCCGACGCAGTTGATTGCGGCGGGGGTGTTGAATGAGGTGCGGCGGTTGCACAGGGCGCGGCTTGCGATTGAGGGGCCGCTTTCGCGGGTGTATCAGCGTGGGATGGCGTATGGGCCGTTCAAAGACAATGTGGTGACGCGGCTCGAAGACGGTGGGGCGTCGATACAGGATAGCGAGAACGCGCCGAATCCGTTTGCGCTGTACAAGCTGTTTCAGCGGGCGGAGAAGCTGGCGACGGTGGAGACGCGGGCGGCGGTGCAGCGGGCGCTGGCGCTGGATATGGCGATGAAGGGGTCGCGGGTCGAGCACGTGATGTTGCTCGAGACGTTTATCATCGAGTTTTGCCTGAAGAAGCCTGGTGCGCGGTCGGCGTAGTTGCGGGTTGCTTGCGGGGTCTGCGCGCGAAGGTTAGATTGGCGCTGATTCGCCTCACCGATTGACCCCACGGGGCTCTTCCCGATGGAGGTACGCGCCATGTTTTCATTGCAGTTTCGTGGGTTGTTGTGGGCCGTTTTTGTCGTCGCCGCAACGGGGGTGTCGTCGTGCAATTTTGCGCTGGGTGACGACGACGATGATGATGATGATGATGATTCCGGCGTGGATTGCAGCGAGCTTTCGCAGCAGCTCGATGCGGCGCTTGCCGGGTTTGATGTGGGGTTCAACTCGTGCGAGGTCGATAACGATTGCGTGCGGGTCGAAGAGCCGTCGTGCGCGATCAATTGTGCGGTTTACACGAACCGGGCGCGTGAGGCGGCGGCGCGGGTGGCGATTGCTGGTATCGAGCAGGAGATATGCGTTGAGGGGGGCTACGACACGTGTGAGCGTCCGGCGATTGCGTGTATTCCAGAGCCGGGGATGTGTGTGGCGGGGCGGTGCGTGCCCGATGGCAGCGGGTTTCCAGACGATGACGACGACAATGACGACGATGATGACGACGACAATGACGACAACGACGACGATGATGATGATGACGACGACGACGTGACGAGCGATGATGACGACGACGTGTGTGATTACGACGCGATGCGGGCGGCGTATGCAAAGTTTGAAGAAGAGGCGAAGGCGTATCGCGCCTGCGACGAAGCGAGTGATTGCACGCTGCGAAACGAAAGCTCGCGCTGCCAGCCGAGTTGCGGCGTGTCGGTGAGTTTTGAGGGGCAGGAAGAGTACGTGAACGCGTTGCGTGCGTGGGATGAAGAGGTGTGTTTTGAAGAGTTCGCCGCGTGCGTTGATACGGTGGCGGTCGATTGCGCGGTCGCAACAGGGGTGGCGTGCGTTGAAGGGCTGTGCGAGGCGAAGTTTGACAACCCGTACACCGATGCTCCGTACCAGAACTATTTGAACTCGCCGGACTGGTGGTCGTGCGAAGAAGATAGCGACTGCGTGACGATTGAGAGCACGTGTTGCGTGTGCGACGACATGGCGGTGAGCGCGAAGTATGAGGATGCGTGGCGGCAGTTGGCGTTTTCGACCGATCCGTGTCCGTTTATCGATTGCGCCCCGAATCCGCCGTGTGAGGGCGAGCCGAAGCCGAAGGCGATGTGCCTTGGTGGGCGGTGCACGATTGGCGCGGGCGAGGCGCGGCGTGAGTGCGATGCGTCGCGGGTGTGTACGACCGGGTGCGAGTGTTATCGCGACCCGTTTGGGTGTGACCTCGGCATGCCGATTTGCGCTGACGCGCTCAACACGTGCAACGATGGGGGAAGTTCGACGACGTGCGGTGAAGAGGCGGTGTGTTACGCGTCGGATGGGTGCGCGCTGACGCCTGACGGGGTCGATTGTTCGCCGAGCGGCGATTCGCTGTGCCGAACGCTGTGCGAAGATGCTGGCGATTGCAGTGCGAACTATCGCTGCGTCGAGGCGATTTTCGACTGGGGCGACGTGCTCGAAAACAAATCGATCTGCCTGCCGTAACCGTTTTTTGCGCGCGGCGTACTCTTATGCGTTGAGCAACTGGGACCGATTTCGCAACGTCTGCGACGGATGAAAGTTGCACCTGCATGGAGAATGTCTATGGCCTCGTCAAAGCTTACCGTTTCGACCCTCGTTGCTTCGTTCACGCTTGGCTCGCTGGCGCTCGCCCCGATGACGGCGTACGCGGCGGACCCGGCTCCGGCGAAGAAAGAGAATGCCGAGCACAAATGCGGCGGCGAAAAGAAGTGTGGTGCTGAGAAGAAGTGTGGCGGCGAGAAGAAGGGCAAAGAGCACAAGTGCGGCACCGAGAACAAAGGTGAAGAGAAGTCGTGCGGCAAACACAAGCCGACGGGCGAGAAGAAGGCGGCGAAGGGCGAGGCCAAGAGCTGCGGCGAGAATTCGTGCAGCTGAGTGGTTGCGCGACAGCGTGATCGAGCGTTTGCGTAAGTGCGCGATGCTTGAAGCGTGACGTGTTAAGTGTGAATCCTCTCGGCGCGTGCTGGGTGCTTACCCCCCCCACTTGTTCAGCTCGCTCCGAGAGGTTTCTTGCAATCGGGGCAATGGTTTAACGGGTGTCAGAGGTCGAAGGTGAGTGGAAGCAGAAGCGTGGCGGTGATGCGATGGTGATGCGATGGTGATGCGAGCGAGTGATGGGGAGAGGCATTTGGAGGCTGGGATGCCGAAGGGTGCGATGCCGAGGGGCGCGCTGCCAAAGTGTGGCGTGGGGTTGCGGCGAGCGCATTTTGACGATGTGCTGAGTGACGCGGGCGACGTCGATTTTTTTGAGATTATTCCAGAAAACTACATGCGATTCGGCGGCAAGCCGCGGCACACGCTGCGTGAGGTTGCCGAGCGGCACACGGTCGTGATGCACGGGGTGAGTCTGTCGATTGGCAGCCTTGACCCGTTGAACGCGGGCTATCTTGCGCGGCTGAAAGAGCTGGCGCGCGAGGTGCGTGCGCCGTGGTTTTCAGACCATTTGAGTTACTCGTCGGCGCATGGCGTCGACTATCACGATTTGATTCCATTGCCGTTCACGCGGGCGGCGGTGCGGCACGTGGCAGCGCGGATACGTGAGGTGCAAGACCGTGTGGGGTTGCCGTTTGCGATTGAGAATCCGAGCTATTACGTGATGATGCCGGGCGCGGAGATGAACGAGGCCGAGTTCATCAACGAGGTGCTCGACGCGGCTGGGTGCGACCTGTTGCTCGACGTGAACAACGTCTACGTGAACGCGGTCAATCACGGGTACGATGCGCGGGCGTTCATCAAGGCGATGCCGCGCGAGCGGGTGCGGCAGATGCACATGGCGGGGCACGACGCGACGGGGTCGTTTATCATTGATACACACGGGGCACCGATTGTTGACCCGGTGTTTGAGCTTTACGCGCACACGTTGCGGCATGTGGGCGCGGTGCCGACGCTCGTGGAGTGGGACAACGACGTGCCGACGTATGAGCGGCTGCTCGAAGAAAACTCGCGCGTGCGTGACGTGGCGCGTGTGGCGCTCTCGGCGGCTGGTGAGGTGGCGTGAAGATGATGAGCATCGGTGAATCGCTTGAGCAGGTCGTGGCGACGATGCACAGGCTGTTGCGGGGCGAGATGACGGCGGCTGAGGCGGCGAAGCTGCTCGACGCGCCCGAAGATCGACTCGCGACGTATCAGCGGTTCGTTTTCAACCATGTGCGTGGCGCGATCGAGAAGAACTACACGATTCTCGCCGAGTGGCTCGATGCAAAGCGGTGGGAAGGGCTCGTGCGGCGCTATTTTGCGGAGTATCCACCGGCGGATTACGAGCTGAATGCGGCGGCGGAGGCGTTTCCGGCGTTTTTGGCGGGGCTGACCGAAGAGGCTGAGACGGGGGTGACGGTGTTTCACGTCGAGTTGGCGCTGTTTGAGTGGCACGAGTGGCGTGCGTACAGCGCCGAAGAAGAGATTCCGAAGCCCGAAGAGGTGACGGTGGCGACGTTGAACCCGACAATTTCGGCATTGCAGTTTACGCATCCGGTCGCGAGTTGGGCGACGGCGTATCGCAGGGGTGATGCGGCGACGCGGGCGGCGATGCGGGCACCAATGCCAGAGAGCGAGACGGTGATTGTGTTTCGTCACCCCGAGACGCACGACTACGAGCACCTCGTGTTAGGTAGCAACGAGATGTTTTCGATGAAGGTGATTGCCGACGGTATTGCGTGGGATGTGGCGGCGGCGGAAGTCGAGTCCGACATCGAGACGGTGACGGGTGTATTGACGGCGTTTGCAAAAACGGGGGCGGCGGTGTTGCCGCGCCCCCGTGCGTGATGCGCTCGTTTCGCGATTCGCGGTCTTGATTACAGGTCGAACGGGAACGGGGTGAAGACGTAGTCGGGTGAGGCGACACTGTGGCAGCCCGTGCATCCGGCGAATCCGGTGCCTGAGACGGCGGGAGCCGCGCCGGGTGTGGTCGAGAAGATTTCGTACCAGTACCAGTTTTTGCCG
>CAZXXB010000125.1:0-245 GCA_964644185.1 uncultured Myxococcota bacterium | reverse complement strand
GCCCAGCCGTTGAGGGTGGTTCCATCGTTGGCGAAGAGTTCTTTGACCGAGGCCGAGCCGATGGGGTGGGCGTCGTCGCCGGCTTCGTATGAGGCGGTGAGGGTGTTGTTGTGGAAGATGCGGACGTTGCCGTGGGGGCTTTTTGAGCCGGCGCCGTGTGCGGCCGATTCGGCGGCGAAGTCGAGGTAGGCGCCCGATGTGAGGAAGGCGTTGAGTTCGTCGGGGTCGGTGGGCACCGCCTGGTC
>CAZXXB010000124.1:10255-10822 GCA_964644185.1 uncultured Myxococcota bacterium | reverse complement strand
ACGCGAAATGATCCATAATCGCGCCGCTGCTACCCGCGTAACCCTGATGCCCGTGGCTGTACAACACGAGCGGAAACCCCTTCAGCCCACCCGCCGCTTCAACGTTCAGCGGCGCATCGACAATCGCGTCTTTGTCTTCCGGCGTGATCGGAAACCAGTAGACCGGATGCTCACCCTCCGCGTCATCCGTCGTCGGATACCACACCGAAATCGGTATCGTCCGCGGCTCGGTCTCGCCGTCTGGCGTGTAGGTCGTCTCGAACTTGCGAAACCCGACCTTGAACGGCCCCTTTTTCGTCAGGTCATACGCCAGCGACGGGGCAAGTTCGCTGCCCGTGTCATCGTCGTCGTCGGTCGCATCGTCATCGTCAGTCGCATCGTCATCATCCGTCGCGTCATCGTCGTCGGTCGCGTCGTCGTCGTCTGTCGCGTCATCGTCATCTGTCGCATCGTCGTCATCGGTCGCGTCGTCGTCGTCGGTCGCGTCATCGTCATCGGTCGCGTCGTCGTCGTCGGTCGCGTCGTCGTCGTCGGTCGCATCCGCCGTGTCGCTCGTGTCTCCCGTAC
>CAZXXB010000124.1:9983-10202 GCA_964644185.1 uncultured Myxococcota bacterium | reverse complement strand
ATCGCTGCCCGCACATGAATCCGTTCGAAAAGCGAGACCGCAATCGTCAAGCGTCGCATCGTCATGTCAAAACCCTTCAAATGAGTATCCGGTTCGGCCACCGAAACGTGAACGAACCGTCACCATACGCGCCCACCACCCTACTTCACAAGCGCCACGTGACGCTCGCCCCCCCCGCACGCACGTCGTGCCGCATCGCCAAACCGCAACCCGTGCGGT